>JAHJAR010000298.1 GCA_018814045.1 Planctomycetota bacterium
CAGGGCTATCCCGAGTCCTGGCTGCGGAAGGTGCTCCGCGAGCGCCCGGAGCAGTTCCGCTTGCCCGCCACGCCGACGGGCGTGCCGGAATCCAAGCTCGAAGACTGACGTCCGGCCGCAGACGAACGGCAGAACCCGCGAACTTGCCCGAGCGCCGTTGTTCAGCGGGCTCTGATCACGCGCTGCTGCTCGTAGAACGCGCGGACGCGCGGGTTCTTCAGCAGGGGGCCGTGGACCTGGAGGAGGTTGAGGTCGGAGTGCGCGTTGCCTTCGATCAGTTTGAAGCTCTCCTCGGTCACTACAACGTCCCAGCCGACGCAGGGTAGAAACGGTACCGACCGCGCGATCTCCAGCAGGTGCGCGACGGTCTGCGACCAACGCGGGACCACCGTGCCCGCCAGAGCGGCGCCGCTGTCGGGATGCCGGTTATGCCACCTGAGCCGCTTTGAGCGCGGGTAGGCAACGCCGGGGCCGAGCTCGCCACTCATCAGGTCGACCGCGGCGCTGAGCCCGCCCCGCGACCAGTTGTCCGCCGGTATGGTCGCTGGTGTGCCGAAGCGGTGGACGGCGGCCGCCAGAAAGGGCGCGTCGTCCGCGGCGTTCCACATCGTGAGCAGCCGGATCGAGTTGGTTGCGTGGGGGAAGATCGTCGCCGCGTAGTTGGCTTGCGCCACGTGCTCGGAGACGAGGCACGCTTCGGCCTGCCCAGCCAACGTGCTCGCCAGCTTTGTTCGAGATGTCTCAGTGCCGTTTAGCCGCCAGGTATCGGCGTGGGTGCTGAGTACCATTATGCCGCGCCCGCAGCAGCCGATGACCGGCTTGACCACCAGCGCCCCGTTGCGCTCACACAGATCCAGTACGGCGTCCAGACAGTTGATCGCGCCTTGCTCGTCGAGCGCCCGCACAGTATCGCCGCGTAGCACGCAATAGAGCCGCGGCAGGTGCTCGGCGAAACGGTGCAGCACTTCACGGAAGAGGATCTTGTCATTGAGGACTATGCGATAGTCGTGGTTGATAACGGGTGTTTGGACGAGCTGCGCGTAGTCGGAGACGTACTCGCGCGGGTTGTTCGTGCCCAGGTTGTAAATGACATACGAATCCGGGACGAAGCCGTGACTCCAGGCCCGCACCCGGCCAACGAGCGAAACGTGACTCTTCGCGCCGGCCATGTGCTTGAGTAGGCGCATGAATCGCAGCACCCAGTAAGCTGCGTTTCTGACGGATGCGATTACGGCCATTCTGCGACCAGTCGCTGCACGCCCATCTCCACGAACCGGGGACCGATTCTCAGGTGTCCATGCTGGTTTGGCAACAGCACCTGGTTGGCGGACACCTCACCGACCGGGTATCTTCGGGCCTGGTGTTATTGCGCAACATCAGGAGTGAGGTGCCTATGTTCACGACGGTGATCGCTATCGCAGTGCTGTTGGCCGGCGGAGTTGCGCCGCAAACGCGGCAATCGGTGCGGATTGCGGCTTTCAACATCTGGCAGTTGAGTACGACCAAGCTCGATCAGGTGGATTCCGGCGGCCACGGCACGAATGCCCAACTGCGCAACGCCGCGGAGATCATCCAGCGTGTCCGCCCCGACATCCTGTTCGTCAACGAGATCGACTTCGATGCCGCGCGGTGCAACAACGCGGCGGCGTTTCGCGACCGCTATCTGAAGATCTCGCAGAACGGCCAGCCGCCGCTCGACTATCCCCACGTTTTCTTTGCCCCGGTCAACACGGGCGTGCCGACGGAGTTCGATCTTGATCGTGATGGGAGGCTGCGCGGGCCGGGTGACGCAATGGGCTTCGGGCACTATCCCGGGCAATACGGGATGGTGCTGTACAGCAAGTACCCGATCGACACCGCCGCGGCGCGGACGTTCCAGAAGTTGCTGTGGAAAGACATGCCGAACAACCTGCTGCCAGATGGTCAGGCAGGCAAGCCAGAATGGTATGTGCCACCTGAGGTGGCCGTCTTGCGGCTCTCGAGCAAGAGCCACTGGGACGTGCCGGTCAAGATCGGTGAGGCGGTTGTGCACTTGCTCGCGTGCCACCCGACGCCGCCAGTGTTCGACGGCCGGGAAGATCGCAACGGGCGGCGCAATTTCGACGAAGTGCGGCTGTGGGCGGACTACCTCACCGGCGGGGCGGCCGCCGAATATCTGGTCGACGATCAGGGGCAGCGCGGCGGGCTGTCGTCCGACCGATTGTTCGTCATCCTGGGCGACCTGAACGCCGAGCCGGCCAAGGGTGAGCAGACATACGGTTGCCGCGCTATCGACCAACTCCTGAAGCACCCGCGCGTGCAGGATCCGGCCCCGCAGAGCAAGGGCGCGGCGGCCGACGCGCAGGACTACCCGGGCGAGAAGGCCTGCCGCACATCGGGGTTTGGCCGCGTGGACTACGTGCTGCCGTGCCGGGAACTACAGGTCAAGGACGCGGGCGTATTCTGGCCACCACCGGATGACCCGTCACACAAGCTGATTCAAAAGCGGGAAACGTCGAGTGATCATCGTTTGGTCTGGGTGGACGTGGTCATTCCGGCGAAGCGCTAGCGCTGCCGCCGGCGCGTTTCTCGGGCTTCCATTGGCATTCTGGGCGGCGCTGGAACGAGGACTCGTGCGGCGCGCCAGTTACGCACTAACCGTCACCGCGGTCAGCTCGCCGACCAGTGCGGCGAGAACGTTCGCCGGGGGCCGGGAGGTTCCACGGGGCGGACCGTCTCCTGCTAATCGTGCGGACTTTCGGGGACAACGAGCACGGGACAGCGAGCGGAGCTGGGAAGGCGGATGGACGCGCTGAGGAGCGCAGAGACCGGTCCAGCAGGTGCCATCGGTCGAGAGATGATGAATCAGGTCCACGGCAGGTTCTTCGGCGTAGCGTGCGGCTTCTGCTGCCAGTTGCCCCCGGCGCGAGGTGAGGATCTCATCACAGCCCGGGTGATGTGCGTCCACGATCCGGGCGAGCTGGGCGCGAAGCATCGAATCGGGCGCGCTCGCCTCGTTCTCCTCCCACGTCTGCGCCGGAATGAAGTCGGCGACACCTTCGGCCAGGTGTGGCGGTGCGACATGAAGGACGTGCAACTCGACATCCCGCCCGGCGCACAACCGGCGTACACACGCCGCGGTCTTGCCGGCGGCGACGTGAGGTCGACCACCCAGTGCACTCGTCTCCACAAAGAGTCCACAGAGATTCGTTGCGTCATCCTTCAATCCAGCGCAGAGAAGCGTGCCAAGTCCAACTCGCGGCCGAAGAGGATCAGAACATCACGCTCGTGGAGCACGTCGCTCGCGGAGGGCATGAAGTGGTATTCCGCACGCCGCTCCGACCTTACGGCCAGGGCGATCAGTTCGTACTTGCTGCGAAGCTGTGTATTTTGCACAGTCTTGCCGACCAAAGACCTGGGCGTAACGATCTCCATGATCCGGTAGTCCTCCGCGAACGGGAAAAAATCGCGCACCACCGGGTACGCGATGCGTCGTGCCGCCCTCTCCGCGGTCTCCCGCTCGGGGAAGAGCACTTCAGTGGCGCCCACACGCCGGAGGATGCTCGCGTGGTCGTCATTGAGGGCTTTCGCGAGGATCGTCTTGACGCCCAAGTCGGACAAGTGTGCGGTGCAGAGGATGCTCGCCTCGAGACTGCCGCTCAGGCAAACCACAGCTTCGTCCAGACCCTCCGGTACGCTGGCGCGCAAAGCCTCCATGCTGCGCGCATCGCCGACCAAAGCTCGATGCACCTCGTCGCCGATCTCGGCGATCCGTTCCTCAGACGAGTCGAGCACCAGCACCTCACAGCCTTGCTTCACCAACTCACGCGCCAGGTGCGTGCCAAACTGACCGAGACCTATGACGACCACCTGTTTCATGGGTTTGACCTCAGCCGACCATCACGTGCGCCTCGGGATAACGCGTCGCCCGCGACACGGGCGCCACAACCACGAGCGCCACGGTCAGTGGCCCGAGACGACCAACGAACATCGTCAGCGTAATCCAGAGTTTGCCGGCGAAGGACAGTTCCGGCGTGATGCCGGTCGAGAGGCCGACAGTGGCGAAAGCCGAGATCTGCTCGACCAGGATATCGTTCAACGCGAAGCGCGTCTCGCCGCCCAGTTCGGTCGCCGCGAGCAAAGCGCAGCCGAACGCGTTCCACACCAGTGCCAGGGCAATCAGCGCGACCATGCGGGCAATGTTCCGCTGCGCGACCCGGCGTCGGAACAACGTGACGTCCGGGCGCCCGAACAAGCGCGCCCGCAAATACGCCAGGGCGAGGGCGAATGTCGTCGTCTTCACGCCGCCGGCGCACGATCCGGGCGACCCTCCGATGAACATGAGAGTGATCAGGATGAGCTGGGACGCGATGGGCAGTGCCGCGATATTGACGGTATTGAATCCGGCGGTTCGGGCGGTCACGGACTGGAACAGCGCGTCGAGCAGCCGCGAACCAAGGTCTGCCCCGGAACCGCCGACGCCCGTCAGGAGAAGAAGTACGAAACCGCTGCCCAGCAGTGCTGCCGAAGTCCAAAGGACCGCCTTGGTGTTCACGCTCCACGCTCGGTGGGCGGCGGAGTGTTCGAGCACCCGCCGGCGCGCCCGGCGCAGCAACTCGATCAGGGTCGTGTGCCCCAGGCCTCCGACCACGATCAGCGTCATGATCACTGGCATGACCAGCGGACTGCCACGATAGGCGGTGAGGCTGTCTTCGTGCAGCGAAAAGCCGGCGTTGCAAAAGGCGGAGACCGCGTGGAACACGGCCGAAAAGGCGGGCAGGCGGCCTTCGGGTGCAGCACGGAGCCCCGGACAGAGCAATGCGGCCCCCACCGCTTCGCAGACGAGTGTCAGGCCGACGATCCACTTCAGATCGCTGCGCAGGCTGGCGACCGACTCGGTTTGATAGAACACGTCGTGCAACGAGGCAGAATGCCGGAAGGAGATCGAGCGACCGAACACCTGGAGCGCAATGGCCGCGAAGGTCATAATCCCCAGCCCCCCAAGCTGGATCAGCGCAAGGATGACCACTTGGCCGAAGGGACTGAAGTCCGCGCCCGTGTCTACGACAACCAAGCCGGTGACGCACACTGCTGAGGTCGCCGTGAAGAACGCATCCAGGACGGACACGGGGGCCCGGGCATGGGCAATCGGCAACGAAAGCAGTACCCAGCCGATGACGATGAGCAGAGCAAATGTTGATGTCAGCAGCCCCGCAGGCCGAGTCAGGCAACGTTTGACCCAGCTCAATACGTGTATCCCATGACCTGACATCGCATTCCACAATCAAGATCGTCCTCAACGCCCACATCCGTCCTTTCCCCAAGGATACCAGCTACGGTGTCAAGATGGCGGTCACGGCGGCGTCAAAGAAATAGTCCACCCGGCGCTTCCGGGATGAGAGCAAGGGCAGGATGAGCGGGGCCTATCCTGAGAGTTCACAACAGCTTCGAGATAGACGGTTGCCTTGACGAGCCAAGATATTATCGAGTCGTTGGGCGGATGGGAAGGGCATCTGGTCGGTGTCGCGCGGTGGTTTTTTCGGCAGGTTGGTGCGGCGTTGGTTTGCCCGGTCCGCAGCCTGAGTCCGCGACCGGGTCGTCTGGGTTTGGTTGGTTCTTCTTCGGTGAGGGGAGAGAAGCCCAGGGAGGGGATAGCGCCCGATCGCTTGTAAAAAAGGGGGGCGCCCCGCAAATCGCGAAGCGCCCGCTCGGGACAAGTGGAATTAGCTGGCTGTGCTGGTCCTCACTCCACCAATCCTCTCATTGCATTCTGGCGTCAGCATCAGGGTCCGACAACGTTAGCCAGCTACCCAAAAACCCGTACACCGCGCGCCGCCGCCAGATCGCCGCGCACTGGGGCAGAGGCCCGTGCCGCGCCGTTCGTTCCACTATCACCGGTTGCTTGCTGTGGACGTGTACCGTGGGGCATGACGGATTGGGCAGGCGAGTTACTACGGAACCACGCTGCCGCCTGAACAGCGTCTACAGCTCAAGCGCGGGGGGCAATCCGAGCCCGAAGCGCGAGCGCGGGCAACGTTGCCGTTGCGCAGGCGTGTGCGAAGCCCGCGCGTGCTTCGGGCTCGGATCGGAAGCCGCCTTTGGCGTCATGCCCCCAGCGCGGCCGGCCAGGACACACAACACTTGACGATTCGCCCTGAGCCGGCGGAGAATGACCCCGGCTGTGAGCGAAAGCGAGGCATCTCTGAGGACACAAGATGAAACTGGATACGATTATCCAAAACGGTCGCCTGGTCACCGCGGGTGAGACGATGCGCGCTGACCTGGGGATTCGCGGAGAGAAAATCGTCACCATCGGGCAGCAGTTGGTTCGGGCGCACGGCAACGGTGCGCGCCTGATCGACGCTAGGGGCTGCTACGTGATCCCCGGCGGAGTCGATGCCCACGTGCACCTGGCGCTGCCCTTCTGCGGCACCGTTTCCGCGGATGACTACGACTCGGGCACGCGGGCCGCCGCCTGTGGCGGCGTAACCACCGTGATCGACTTCGCCATTCCCTATGGCGAGGAATCGCTCCAGCAGGCCCTGGACAACTGGCACGCCCGCGCCGCCGACAAGGCCTGCGTGGACTACTCGTTTCACCTCGCGATTACGAACTGGGCCCGGCAGTCCAAGCAAGTTGAGAAGATGGTCGCGCAGGGCGTCCCGACCTTCAAGCAGTTCATGATCTACGAGAAGGAGGGCTGGCAGTCCGATGATGCCGCCATGTTCAGCGCATTGGAGATGCTCAAGGACCTGGGCGGCATGCTGATGCTGCACGCCGAGTCGAGCCGCGTCCTGGACCTGCTCATCGCCCGGCACCACACCCCGGCCGAGATGAAGAAGCACGGCGCGTACCTGCACACCATCACGCGCCCGAACTACATCGAGGCCGAGGCCATCGAGCGGGCGATCCGCTGGACGCGGGAAACCGGCGGCCGCACCTTCATCGTGCATATGAGCACTGGCGAAGGCGCGGATCTGGTCAAGCGGGCCCAGGATGGCGGCGTGGACATCCTGGCGGAGACCTGCGCCCAGTACCTCGCTCTTGATGACAGCGTGTTTGCCGGGAAGGACGGGCACCTCTACGCCACTTGTCCGCAGGTCAAGAAGCCACGCGACCAGAAGCGTTTGTGGACGGGGCTGAAGCGCGGCGATGTGTGCTCCATCTCAACCGATACGTGCACGTTCAACCGCAAGCAGAAGGCGATGTGGAAGGGCGACTGGACGAAGATCCCCATGGGGATGCCGGGGCTGGAGACGCTGCTGCCGGTCGTCTACACGCTGGGGGTGCTCAAACGTCGCCTGACGGTCAACGAGTTCGTGGACAAGTGCTGCACCGCGCCGGCGAAGATCATGGGCCTGTTCCCGCGGAAGGGCACGCTCGCCGTCGGCAGCGACGCCGACGTCGCCATCATCCGTCCGACACGGAAGCGCAAGGTGGATTGGCGGACGATGCAGACGAACTGCGATTGGAGCCCCTTCCAGGGCTGGGACCTGGCTGGCTTCGCCGAACACACGTTCTGCCGCGGGCGGCAGGTGGTCGAGGACTACAAGTTCACGGGTCAGAACGGCTATGGGCAGTTCATCCCGCGTGCGAACGTTGGGCGCCCGTAGGCACAGATGGCGGGCCCGGTCCGACATGGCTCGCCACGCTGAACACTTGAGGGCCAAATAATGGCCTTTTGCTCGTCCGACGATCCTGACACTGCGAAGAAGATGCAGGCCATGTTTGGCCCACAGCAGGTAGATCAAGAAATCCGTCAAGCGATTGCGTTGTGTTGGATGATGATGCCCGAGGACAAGAAGAACCCGGAGGCTGTTGCTGCCGAGATCAGGCGTATCGTCGATCGTGCGCTCGCGAACTTGAAAGAGGACGCCGGGACATTCGGCATCGGGAATGACAGTGAGTAGGGCAGGCCTTGCCCCCACCTGCCCGTAGCGGCATCAGCGGGTGACGGTGCGCCTGCCCGTCTCGCAACGCGGTGGTTGTGGACGCGAATCCGGCGGCTATTCGCGTCCCGATTAATCCGTCAACGTTGTCAGGCACCCGACAATGTGGGTCGTGCCGGGTCTGCTTGACAGGCGCGTATCGGCCAAGTAGCAGTGCTTGGGAACGTGGCGAAACACCTGGACTTACCCCGGCACAAGGAGCAAACACAATGAAAAGGACACTGATAAGTGTGATCGTGCTGTCCATCTTCCTCTGCGGAACCGCGCCCGCGCAGATTCCCGGCAAGCTCAAGCAGGCGGCCAGAGAAGCCCTCAAGGCCAAGACCGACCAGGAAAAGCAGAAAGCCGACGAATCGGCCACCGGCGATCAGTCAGGGGCGCGCCCCGCGGCATCCAAGGACAAGGACCGCAAGTATGCGCCCGGCGTCTCGTATTCCTCCCTGCTCGAGGGCGTCAAGCTGCTGCCCAAGGATGGCCAGTTCGGCATCCACCACATCCAGGCCACCTTCGTCCCCGACGATTGCAAGGGCGGGTTCGTCGTCCTGCGAACCGCTGATGGCAAGGAACTCTGCCAGTGGGACTGGAAGCCCGACCGCCTGAAGAAGCCCTACACGCTTCTCGGCGTCACCACGACAACCGATCTTACCAACAACCAGAACGTCCCCTCCGGACGCGTCCCCCTAACCACCCCCGGCGACTACGTGCTCGACTTCTATCTCCCCACCGAGCACTTTTACACGTATCCCTTCAGCGTCACCAAGATCGGCGGCGACGACCCCTTCGGCGAGGGCCAGTGCTACGTGCTCAAAGGCGACTGGCGCTCGTGGGGCTACCTCTACTACAGCGATGCCAAGCCGGACCAGAACCTGGAGTGGAAGGTCTGGCTGCGCCACGACGGCTGCGCCGAGAAGGACGTCAAGATCGCAGTCGAGATCAGCCGCGACCAGGATGGCGAGCTGGTCTGCACCGGCCGCGAGGGTACAACCTACTCCCTCAAGCCCGATTGGGTTCGCTATGCCTTCGACATGGTTTTCCCCAAAGGCAAGGAAGTGCCGCACGGCACCTACTTCAAGGCCAAGGACCTTCTGAACACCGACGGCGCCTACACGCTGACGATGAAAATCGACGGTGAGTCCTACGGCGTCTGGAAGTTCGTGATCGAGGGCAACAAGCTGAAGTACAAGGGCCGCGCCGTCCGCGGCGAGGCTGCCCCGTTGACGTTTATCGAGGGCGGCCGCGATGCCTGGTGGTACGGCAAGGAATAGGGTCAGTGCTCTGTCGCACATGAATCGATAGATGTGCGGGCATGGCCATCCGAGCCCCGAGCGCCAGCGAGCGGGTCCTACTCAGCGCCCGCCATGTGTAAGGACCCACTCGCTGGCGCTCGGGGCTCTGATTCTACGATGCCAGGCGCCTCACTGCCGAGCCGCGCGGTGTGCCACTGCTCTGCGAGCAGTGTATCGCGCGCGGAGCAGAGACTGTTGCAGAGCACTGTTAAGGCAAGAGCGGTCGGCGACCGGCAGTCTGAATCGTGCCGGGAAGAGAAGGAACCAGGACCATGTCCGCCTTGGAACGGGCTGCTGAGGACATCGAACGCGGTGACTACGGGTTGGCGCGCCGGCGCCTGCACTCGTACCTCAGTACCAAGGGCTATGACGCGGATGTGCTGGAGCGCATCGGGCAATTATGCAACGACATGCACGACCCGCACGAAGCCGGCCGCTTCTGGTTGGTGTCGTGTGCTGGTGGGGAGCGTGTGGAACGCGCGATCGCGCTCTTTTGCAAACAGGGTGGAAGCGATCCGAAGTCAGTTGTCGCTCAGCTTCCACGCTTCTGTCGGCAGCCGTCGCTCGACTTGTATCCTGCGCCGGCTCGGGAGCGTCTACGCAGACTGGGCTTGGCGGAGGCGCTGACGGCTACGGCCCGAGAGGCGGAGGAGTTCCATACGCGCACGTCGCGCATGAAATGGGGCGGGCGTATCCTCGTCACGCTGCTTCTCGCTGTCTTGGCCTTCGGCCTCGTTTGTTTTGTCGTTGGAGCAAGTCGAGTATTCTCATGGCTATTCGGATCGTGAGATCTCAGATATGGGCGTAGTGTGCGTCCCCGACGCACTTCTTGCTGAAGAGTGCTTCCACCACAAGGCGCAGATATGATCGCACGAAATCACGCGGCGTGCGCGGTCCACAGGTCCGCAACAGGAGCGAAATCGTGAAGAACAGCAACGGAGTTCTCAGCCTACAGGGTGCCATCACGGAAGCCGGCCGCTGCCTGCTCTGCTACGACGCGCCGTGCAACACGGGTTGCGGCGCTGACACCGACCCGGCCACGTTCATATTGAAGCTTCGCCTGGGAGACATCCGGGGTGCCGTGCGGACGCTGCGGGAGAACAACATCCTGGCCGCGACGTGCGCGCAGGTGTGCCCGACCTGTCGGCTGTGCGTGGAGGGCTGCTCGCGCTCCGGCATTGACGAGCCGATCCGGATCGCCGAGTTGCAGGCCTTCCTGGCTGATTACGAACGCCGCGAAGGGATGCAGGTTCTCCAGGCGCCCGCGCCCGGCGACCGCAAGGTGGCGGTGATCGGCTCGGGGCCGGCGGGCCTTTCCGCCGCGGCCAGCCTGGCGCTGAAGGGGTACGCGGTCGTCGTATTCGAGAAGATGCCCCAGCCCGGCGGGCTGTTGCGCTACGGGATCCCCGACCACCGGTTGGCGCAGGACCTGCTCACGCACGAGATCGGGCTGATCGAGAAGCTAGGCGTGCGCTTCGAGTGCAACCGGGCATTCACCACGCACGCGGAGTTGGAAGACCTGCTAGCGGACGGCTACGACGCCGTCTTCCTGGCCACGGGTTGCGACGAGCCTTTCAGGCTGAGCATCCCCGGCGAGAATCTGGACGGCATCTACGCGTGGGACGCGTTTCTGGCTGGAAGCAAGGACGCCCAGGGGCAACGCCAACTCAAACGGGCTGTCAGAGGAAAGCGCGTCGTGGTCGTGGGCGGCGGGTCGGTCGCGATGGACTGTGCCGTCACAGCCAAGCGCCTCGGGGCCGCACGGGTCTACGCCGTCTCGCTGGAGGCGATGGAGGAGCTGCCCGCCGACGTCGACGAGAAGTTGACGGCGTTCGAGGAAGGCATTCGTTTCAAGCCCAACTGCCGCGTGACCAGGATTGTCGGTGAGGACGGCCAGGTTAAGGCTGTCCGCGGCGTGGAGATCTGCTGGAAGAGGCCGGGACGCTTCGTCCCAGAGAACGCGGAAGACATACCCGGCTCGACGTTCGCGCTGCCGGCCGACGTGGTCGTGGAGTCGATCGGCGCGGGACTCTCCCCTGACCTGCTGGCCCTATCGGCCAAGCTGAAGCGGCACAAGAGCGGTCGGCCCAAAACCAACGCCGATACTACGCGCACGTCGCATCCGCGGATCTTCGCCGGCGGAGACCTGGCTGGCCCGGCCAAGACAGTCGCGTCATCGGTGCTGGATGGCAAGAAAGCGGCTCAGGCCATCGCCGAGGCGTTTCCGCTGAGCAAGTCCGGGAGTGTGCCGAAGCGCGCGCGCCCCAGTCTGGAGATCGAGTTCTGCGGCGTGAGCTTCCCGAACCCCTTCTGCCTGTCGTCCTCGCCGGTCGGAAACACGGCGGAGATGATCAGCCGGGCATTTGAGGCCGGCTGGGGGGGGGCCGTCTTCAAAACGGTGGGCCTCGAAGAGGAATACGCGATCGTCGACCCGACGCCGCGGCTAAACGCGCTGCACCACGGCGACCGCCGCTTCATCGGTCTGCAAAACATAGAGATGATCAGCGAGCGCCCCTACCAGCAGAACCTCAGGGACATCACCTGGCTGAAGAAGCACTATCCCGACCGCCCGCTGATCGTGAGCATCATGGGCTACTCGGATGAGGGTTGGATCGAACTGGCCCAGGGGGCGGCGGGTGCCGGGGCCGACATGCTCGAACTCAACTTCTCGTGCCCGCAGATGGCGGTCGAGGGCGCCGGGCATAAGATCGGGCAGGCCTACGACATGCTCGAACGCTACACCCGCGTTGTCAAAAAGGCCGTGTCGATTCCGGTGATGGCGAAGATGACGCCGAATATCACGGACATGCTACCGCCGGCGATGGCCGCCAAGGCCGGCGGTGCCGACGCCATCTCGGCGATCAACACGCTCCGGGCCATCACCGAAGTGGACCTGGACACGTTCGCCCCGAGGCCGACGATTCAGGGCCGCGGCTCGATCAGCGGCTACTCGGGGCCGGCGGTCAAACCGATCGCGCTGCGTTTCGTGGCCGAACTGGCCCAGAGCAAGGAACTCGGTCTGCCGGTTTCCGGGCTCGGTGGTCTGGAGACGTGGCGGGATGCGGCCATGTTCCTCCTGATGGGCGCGTCCAACTTGCAGGCCACCACCGCCGTGATGCGCTATGGCTATCGCATCATCGCGTGCCTTAGCGGCGGGCTGGAGGACTACCTGGAGTCGAAGGGCCTCCGGTCGGTAACCGAGTTGGTCGGGCGCGGCCTGGAGCTGACGGTCGATCCGTCGGAGCATCATCAGACCAAGCACGTGATCTCCCACGTGGATCCTGACAAGTGCATCGGCTGCGGCTTGTGTCACATCGTGTGCTACGACGGCGCTAATCAGGCGATGCAGTTCGACGCCGAGCAACGGAAAGCCGAGGTTGATGAGGAGCGCTGCGTCGGCTGTCTGCTATGCCAGCACGTCTGCCCGGTGTGGGATTGCATCAGTACCGAGGAAATCGACGCCCCCATCCACGGCGGCATGCATGCGGACGCGCTACGGTTCGTGGAGTGACAACGTAAACAGCGCAACCGCCGCCGGCTCTTGCGAGCTGGACAATATGGTTGCAGAGGGAAGCACTGGGCGCCAGCGCTGGGGCCAGCAGAGCCAGGCTGGCTTCGGCTGGGCTGTTGGGGCGCTCGGTTAGTAGCGGTCGCGGTCGCGGCCGCGGCCGTAGCCACCTTTGCCGCCGCCACCACCATCGCGCGGGGCGCGAGGCTTGGCCTCGTTCACGACGATTGTCCGGCCGTTGTGCTCCTTGCCGTTCATGGCCGTGATGGCCGTCTGGGCTTCCTCGTCGGTGGACATCTCGACGAAACCGAACCCTTTGCTCTGGCCCGTGTCTCGATCAGTGATGACTTCTGCGCTCGTGACGGTTCCGTGCGGGGACAGTAGTTGCTCCAAATCCGAACTGCTTACGTCATAGCTCAGATTCCCGCAATACAGCTTCCTACCCATCGTAAACTCTCCGATCGTTGGCCCGCTACATCCCGGTCAGGAGTGGGTGCACCGGAGCGCGTTACCCACCACCAGCCTGACGCAACAGCGCCAAACGCCGCCCGAGCGTCAGACACCCGGGCTCTCCAGATTCAGGCCGGCTTTCGCCGCGCCCCTCACAGATTCCTCGGGTCGGGGTGCGCTCAGAAGCAGGGCCTCTGGCTCGACGGCTCGGACGTGCTGACTTTTGCTGTCCGTGCCCAGGGCAGATCGCCGGTACCGCCCAACGATCTCGCTAACTGCTCAGCCAAACGCACTCACCTTCGCCCGCCTGGCTTCCAGCCGGGCTCGGGTCTTGGCGGCACTCTGCGCCCCCTCTGCCGCAACAGGAGTGGCCTCCACCTCTGATCCGGTCTCGACACCAGTCGCAACAGACCCCATTTGATCCATTCGGCCGCGGAAGTCAAGAGGGGCGCCACGACCCCGCGCCGGAAGCATTCCGGAATCCCGCCGCAACCAGCCGGCGCCGGCGTTGACGTACTTGCTCAGCCGGCCGCAGTCTCTCGGCCGCGAGAACGGCGTCGGATACAACGGGCTTGGCGGGCGTCATGGGCCACGCGACTGAAACAGCGGCATGGCAGCCGCGCGCTGATCCGCCCCTCATAACCGATGCGCCAGCAGCACCGTGATGTCATCCGGTTGCGAGCCGCCCTCGGTGAAGTTGCGCAGGTCGACGAACATCTCTTTCAACATGGCGCTGGCCAACTGGCCAAAACCGTCGCAGAGGATGTTCACGAACCGCTCCTCGCCGAACGTCTCGTTCTGGCCGTTCTTGGCGGTGGTGACGCCCGGTGTGAAGAGCACCACCGTCTCGCCCGGTTCGAGCTGTTCGGGGAGGACCGGGTAGGCGGCGTTCTTGACCAGGCCCAACGAGGGCGTGTCCTCCTTCGGCGCCAACGAGCGCTCATCGCCGCGGGCCCCGATGATGTAGGCCCCCGTGTGGCCGGCCAGCGAGTAGCGCATCTGTCCGGTCTTCGGATCGACGTAGCCCATGAAGCAGTTCTGGGCGTGATCCCTTTGACCGTCGTACAAGAGCCAGTTCAGCGTCCGCATGAAGACCTGCGGGCCATCCTGGTGCATGGCGGCGCTGCGGAAGATCGCCTGGGCCTGGGCCATCAGCATGCTCGGCATGGGTCCGGTCGCCGGCGTGTGGGCCACCATCAACCCCGCCAGGTTGCTCTGCAAACGCGCCACGTCATACACGTCCCCGGTACGCTCGCGGCCCGGTTCGCGGAAAGCTCCCAACTGCAATTGCTCCCACTGCGGGAGCTTGCGTGGCGTGATGCGGGCCTGGATCTCGTGGGCCACGCTGACTTCGCCGGCGATGGTCTCGGCTCGCGTCTTGGCAATCCGCTTGATGATGGCGTCGAGCTGGATTGCCAGTAGATCCACCAGCAGCACGAAAAAGTCCAGGTCCTGCGGTTCGAATCGTCGCCCGGAATCGCCCGTGTCGACAAACACCATGCCGAACGTCGTTTCCGACGCGTAGAGTGGCCCCACCATGACCGACGCGGGCACCTCCACGGCCACGCGGGGAACCAGCAGGAACTGCGAACGATCGAGCACGCGCGGCTTGTAGTTGTCGCCGTGCTCGGGCAGGTCCGCGGGCTGTCCGGTCAACAGGCGGCCCTCGACGTATTCCATCGGGCCGTAGTTCATTCGCCGCACACCCATCCAGACGCGGTGGGCGACGAACGTCTCGAGCAGTGTTTGAAGAGCCGTGTCCATGAGCTCTTCCACCGTCGAGCATTGCGCCAGGCGCAGGCTGATCTCCCCGATGCGGGTGCGCTGCGTGGATTGCAGCTCGGAGATCGTCTCGCCCAGCTTCTTGATCATTGTCCCGGGTGGTAGCTGCGCTTGGGCAAAACGCGTCAGGCGGGCGACCGACGTGGCCACATGGGCCTGGGGGGTGACCGGCTCCTCAACGTCCGGAAACACGCGGATGACATAGTTGCAAACGCGGATTTCGTCACCGCTCATCAGCCCGCAGCGCGCGCTGATGACGTTGTCGTTGACCTGGAGCTCATTCCCTGCGGCAAGCTGTTCGATCGCCCATTCGCTCCGCCCCTCCGGGAAAATGACGGCCTGCTGTTCGGCGATGCGCTCGTCTTCGAGGCGGACACGGCAGCCTTCACGCGAGCCGACATAAACCGCCTCGCGCCCGCACATGACGTCCGCCACCATGGCTCCGTCGAGCAGAACGATCAACCGCATATCATGCTTCTCTCGGGCAGGTCAGCCACAACCGCGAGCCCGCGCGGCAGTCTGCCGCGGCGGTCGGATCTGCTGCCACCTCGTAAACGAATCGTATCCTGCCTGGTTATCGGCAACCAGCGGCGTCGGCTTTTTGGCGTTTGCTCCGCACACTCAACCAGCCAGAATACCGGCACCTCCCAACGCGTGCGCCGAGCGTTCCAAGAGTATGGGACGCGGCGGCGGTTCGTCGTCCGGGGGCTGGCTTGCAGAACCGGGCCCGTTCCTGCTCCGACCGACCAGGAACAGGCGAGCATAGTTGCGCATTCAGATGTGTCAATGCAAGTTCAGCGCCAACGGCAGGAGACGGGCAGCACGCGGCTGCGGTACTACGAAGGCGCCACCGCCGGCAACACGGACTTGACCTTCTCGGCCAACTGATCGGGCGAGAAGGGTTTGATCAAGTACTCGTTGGCGCCGGACTTGATCGCCTCGATAACCCGGGATTTCTCAGCCTCGGTGGTGACCATGATCACCGGTGTCTTCTTGCCCGCCTGTCGGATCGCTATCAGCGTATCGATCCCGCTCATTTTGGGCATGTTCCAGTCGAGCAGGATGACATCGAAGTCATTGTCGTTTACCGCCGACACGGCTTCGGCGCCGTCGCCCGCCTCAGTAGCATCCTTGATACCGACGAGGTTAAGCGCTTTGATGACAATGCGACGGATCGTCAACGAATCGTCTACGACGAGTGCTTTCATCGCGTGAACCTCATTGCTCGCAGTACGTGACTTCCATGCTGAAACTGCCGACTTCCGTCGCAAACGGCACTTCCAGCCAAACCGACTTGCTCGGGTACTTCAGCTTGTAGCCGGTACCTTCGACCACCGTGGGCAACCCGAGTTCCAGGGGCGGATCCTGATTGAACTTCGCCTTGGCCGAGCCGGCTACCATGTTGGCCAGCTCAGAGATCGCATCGACTACCTCGTCGTTGATTGCTCCCATCTCAGCGCCGAGGAACCGCCCCGCGACGCCTAGCGCGGTCGGCGGCGGAAAACGCAGCGCCACGACCCCATGCACACGACCACTGATACCCACGATCGAGGTCAGCGCGGCACCGGCGTCATCATCACCACCACCGACCTTCACCGGCTGCCTGTCAGGTTGCAGGTCGAGCATGGTGGTGAACACGCTGTCCACGGCTTCGAGAAACGGGCTGATGTACTGGACATCCACGTTGCCACCTCCGGCTGGTTGACATCCCGGCAGTCGGGCCGATTCAGCGACCGGGCGTCTCTACGCCACAGAGCGTTCGGCAACCCCGCAACGTCCGCTTCCGCCCGAGTGTCTTGTTCTTGTGCA
Organism: Planctomycetota bacterium; assembly: GCA_018814045.1. Taxonomy (GTDB): domain Bacteria; phylum Planctomycetota; class Phycisphaerae; order UBA1845; family Fen-1342; genus JAHJAR01. Next base: position 16,764 of record JAHJAR010000298.1, read on the forward strand.
TCATCGTCTGATTGGAGCCGTGGATTTGGGAAATCCAATCGGTTCCCCCAATCCGGGCAATGGCCCCAGGCCCAACCCGATCGCGCGCCCGCTGCAGCAGCCACGTTGACGGCTGGCAACTACGCTCGTTCCGATAAATGCCGGTGAACCCCCGACGTGCTGCCTGCTCTGCAGCTCAGGCCCGGGTGGCTGCCGGGCGACCAGCACCCGCCAAGACGCGCGCGATCGCCATGGGCAGTTTGGGCAGCGGTACGATCTGGTCGACGCAGCCACCCTCGATGGCGACCTTGGGCATTCCGAAGACGAGGCTGGTTTCTTCGTCTTGCGCAACGGTCCTCCCGCCGGCTTTGCTGATCTCGCTGATGCCCTGGGCACCGTCGCTGCCCATGCCCGTCATGATTACGCCAACCGAGCGCGGTCCGCACACGCGCGCTACGGCCGAAAACATGTAGTCCGCCGAGGGGCGATGGCCGGATACCTTGGCACCATCGTCCAGCTTCACACGCAGGTCCACGCCGCAGCGGCGTAGGCCCATGTGGTGGCTGCCGGGAGCGATCAGAATGGTGCCCTGCCTTATCTGGTCGCCATCCTGGGCTTCGCGCACGCTCATCGCACAGCACTCGTCGAGGTGCCGGGCAAATGAAGTGGTGAAGCCGGCCGGCATGTGCTGTGTCACCAGGATCGGCACAAAATCACTTGGAAATGCCGGCAGCATCTGAGTCAGCGTCTGCGGGCCCCCGCAACTGATTCCGATCGCCACCAGCCAGCCACGCGCTTTGTTGGGTGGCAACGTCGGCGCCGCGGTGGGCGCATCTCCGCCCAGAAACTTGCGGACACGGCCCTTGTTCTGGGCCGCGGCCAGCACCTTGGCGTGCAACTCGGTTCGGAACTCCGGCATCGCCGCGATGCCCGCCCGGTCCGGCTTGGCCACGAAATCGAACGCCCCCCGGCGCAGCGCCTCGAATGTGATCCGGGCCCCCTTCTGGGTCAGGGTCGACACCATCACAAAAGCAACCGGGACTTTACCGGCGACTCGGTCAAGTACGCCCAGTCCATGCAATCTGGGCATCTCGACGTCCAGCGTCACCACATCGGGACGCAGCTTGGCGATCATCTGCAACGCTTCCACGCCATCCGACGCCATCCCGACGACGTCGATCTGGGGGTGCTGAGACAAGGCGTTTCGCACGATCGTCCGAATAAAGGCGCTGTCGTCGACGATCAACGTGCGCACACGGCGCGCTGCCATCGCACACTCCTGTCCTTTCGCCCGCCGCGCGCGGCAGTCGGCTCATTGTGGCAGCGATCCCCGGGCGGAGCCGCTCTGCGACCTTCACCATCCGCTGCGACTGGTCGTGGGCGGGCGACTCGGCGGGAAGGTCAACGTCTTATAACGTCTGGCATTCACACGCGGCAGCGCCGCGGTCGGTGCCGGCAATCGCCCAGTGGGAGCGCTGCCAGTGCGCCCTGCGCGCACGGACGCATCGAGTCCCACGTAAATACAGTCGAACAACATGGCAGGTGGCTTGAGCAGGACTCGCTGAGCGGCAGAATGCCGGCTCGCCGGCTGCTCTTGGCCGGTCCCGAGGCCGCCTCACCGTCGTGGCGGCGGTTAACCTCAGCGGTGCATTCGGGCACTAAATCCGTTTGACTCGCATTGCGTGGTGTGTACAATACGCGAGTTGAATACGACGTGCGCCCAGCGCACGAGACCCCAAGCCGGGGCCGTAGCTCAATTGGTTAGAGCATCGGACTGTCGATCCGAAGGTTGAGGGTTCGAGCCCCTTCGGCCTCGTTTTCCCCGGACACAACGATCAGTGGGGGACACGCGCCGCCCGCCCGGGTGGCTTGGTCGCGCCGCCGCGCGGCCTGGAAACCGGCGCCCGCCGGCGGGGCGCGCCGGTTTGCCGCTGCCACGGGCGCGGATGGTGTGCTCAGCCGGTTCGCTGCAGCCGCCAGGCGCGGGCGAGGCCGATCAGCAGGCACGCCGCGTACAGCACGGTCTGCACGATTGAGCGCACGGCCAGAGTCCAGGCCCCGCCTTCCACCAGGCTATGCACGTCGTTTCCCTGGCGGTGGATGAAGAAGTATGCGGACAGCGACGTGGCCAGCAGCACGGCGGCCTGCACTGGAACCTGAATCCAAAAGAGGCGCATCTGTGTGACAGCAATGCCGAACACGATCGCCAGCAACGTCAGGCATTGCGCTGCGATGATGAGCAGAAACTCGGGATAGTGGTCCGCGTATTCGGGTAGGAAGACGATGCGGAGCAGCCACTCACCGCACAGCCACGCCGTGGCTAGGACTCCCACGCCCAGGGCGACCGCCAAACCGGTCAGCTTCGCCACCAGCCGGGCGAAGGCGCCCACGTCGCTCTGGTAGCGTTGCGCCAAGCGGTTGCTGGCCGCGGTCCCGGCCTGAATGATCAGCAGACCGCCCACCATGGTCACGTAGGCCAGCGCGCCGAAGTAGCCGAGCGCCTCGGTCCCGTCCGCGCGCGCTTCGATCACCCAGCGCGGCACACTCTCGCTCAGCGTTACGCCCAGCGTGACCAGTCCTAGCGGGAACGTCTGTGCCGCCAGGCGCCGCAGCTCAGCCCAGGACCACGATGCGTCGTGATCGTCCCGCCGGGTAACGCGCGGCCGATCAAACAGCCAGAATACGAGCCACCAGCCACCCGTGTAGAGTCCGATGGCCGCCGCAACACTCCACGCCAGATTCTCACTGCTGGTGTGCGTGATGTGGCAGACAGGCAGAACCACGGCGAACGGCACGATGACCACGATCCCGCGCAAGACATTTGACCAGGCTACCTGGTCCAGGCGTTCGCGTTTCTGAAAGACGCCCCAGCAGAGTTCTGGCAGAGCGAGCACAAGGCGTCCCAGGCAGACCCCGGCCAGTATTGCCAGGAAGGCGTTGCTCGGCTCGGCCCACAGCCCGCGCCAGGCCACGACCGCCGCCAAGACGACCCCCGCCGTCACCAGGCCCAGGATCTGAAGCGCGCGGTAGCAGCCGAACGTAAATTCCCCGGCGGCGTCGGCGACAAACGCCCCGCGCAACTGAAACGTGAGGAAGACCACGACCGGCATGGCCACGGCCATGGCAAAGGTGTATTGGCCGAGGACTTCTACCGTGGCCAGTTTCGCCAGGAGCACGATGACGCCAAAGCGACAGGCGTTGAACAGCCCCGAGCCGATCACGGCGTAGGCTGTGTTCGCCTTCAGGGAGTGCTCGGCAGGTCTGACGCGGCAGGCAGGACCTATGGGCGATACCGGGACGGAGCGATCGTCGGCGAGGGAGCGCTTGTCTGCCATTCACCCAACACTACGCGGCGCCGCGCCGCCGATTCGCGGCGCCGCGCCGTGGTCGCGCGTCCGAGCGGCCCCGCAGCCGAGACGCATTGGCGGGCGGGGGCGGTCTTAGGGCAAGATCACGTCGTCAAAGCTGATCGGTACGCGCTCGTCCTCGATCTCGGGATAAACGTAGATGACCAATTGACAGTCTTCGTTCAGCGGCCCCGATAGGAGCTGATAGACAGCACAGCGCTCTCCGGCGTTGGTTTGCTCGGAGGACGCCCGCGAGCGGGTCTGCTTCATCCACTCGTCATAGAACTCCACGGCGCGGACGTGCTCCTCGCCTTTGACGAACTGCAAGGTCACGAAACTGTCGTTTTGCTGCACGCCTTCAGGATCGCCCAGCGGGAGCATACGCACTTCGAGCCCGATCTTCTTCAACTGCGGATCGTCGATGGTCTTTCCACGTAAACTCAGCGGGTTGTTGATGGTAATCTCGGTCGCGTCCTTGGCGTAGATCACGCGCACCGAACCGCGCAGCTTTGCGAGCTTGGCCGCCTGGCGCGTCGCCACGTTCACCGCCGTGCGCATCTCGAGGTAGCCGCCGAGCACCTCCACTCGGCGCACTATTCGCGTTAGCCGGCGATCTTCCTCGCTGAACATGTTCGGCTCCAGCAGCGAAGCGCCGCTGTCATCCACGCATTCATCCAGGATGATGCGTCCCACGCGCACGACCTTGTGCAGACGCGGCCCGATCAGGTGCATGCGCATGCGCAGGCCGGGCGCCTGCTGCTGCTGGGGGTCGTCCGGGCTGGTGGTGGGCTGGCGGTTCTCATAGAGGCCCCGCAACTCCACGGTCATCGGCTGGGGCTTCTTGTCGCCGGTGGCCTCGCCCGCGGCGGGCTTGTCCTGGGGGGCGGCGGGAGCCGCGCCGGCCTGTTGCACGAACAGCAGCAGACAAACGTACCACATCATCTCAAAGTCTCCTTGGTATGTGCCTCGTACCTGCCGCAACGAACATGGCCCGCACCGAGCCGGCAGCCAGCGCTGGATCAGCGCGTCGCCCAGCGCCGCAGCAGAGACTCCATATGATCCCGCCCTGGCCGCGGCGCGTCAACGCCGCGCGCTGCAAAGCGTGCTTGACGTCTTCCGCCTTGGAATCGGACCAAGCCGCGACGTGGATGGCCCCGCCAGCTACTTGGCCAGCAGTTCTTCGGTCACTTCGAGCAGCCGTTCCATGCGAAACGGCTTGGCCAAGTACTGGTCCACGCCGAGGGCCTCGGCGTATTGGCGATGCCGGCGTCCCGCGTTGCCGGTGATCATGATTATCCGCGGTCCTTCCGCGCGCGGCCGGTTCTGGCGCAGTTTCTCGAGCACCAGAAAACCGCTCTTTTGCGGCAGCATGATATCCAGGATCACCAGGTCGTACGATTTCTTCTCGGCTAGTGCGACTGCGCTGTTGCCGTCTCCGGTGCTATCGATCGTGGCACCGGTAGACGAAAGGGCTGCCGTGATAGCCGTGACGATATCGGGATCGTCGTCCACGACGAGAATCGTTTTATCGGTGAACTCTGCGGTCACGGCTGTCTCCTTTGCTCTGGGCCGCAATAGTGTAGTATTTCACGTGCCGCGCCACAATGCCGCGGTTGTCGGCCCCGCCACCGAACGTACGGTGACGGGTCCCCCGGAAATGGCCGCAACGGGAGTGTACGCCATGAGAGAAACGCGTCGCAACCTTCTGGTGGGTCTATTCGTCCTGTTCGGGCTGACCGCGTTGGGCACGCTGGTAGTTCTCTTTGGGCAAGGCCCCACATGGTTCATACGCGGCAACACTTACGACCTCGATATCCACTTTGATACCGTCTCCGGCATCCGGCCGGGCACTCTGGTGACCCTCTTCGGCAAGACGATCGGACGGGTCCAGGAGGTCGAGTTCCGTGACCCGGAGAACTTCATTCGAGGCGTAAAGGTGACAGTCGCAATCGACACCGAGTACCGCTTGCCCAAAGGCAGCCGGGCCGAAACCGTCGAGGCCGGTTTGGGTATGGGACGCCCGCCGATTCAGATCTTCCCTGGGCCGGCTGACGAGCAGGTCCTGCCGCCGGGTTCATACATCCGGGGAGAGACCCGCAAGGCGGTCGAGACGCTGTTTCCCGGCGCGATCGTCTCAACCTTCGAGACCACGGCGGCCCAGATCGGAGAAGCCGCCGCCGCCCTCACGCCCGTGCTCAACGACCTCCGCGAAGTCATGCGTCCACGCACGCCCGGGCAGGTGGACAGCCCGACGGGCCCCCCTGGCAACCTGTCCAGCGCCATGGCGCGCTTCGATTCCACTTTGAAGCACTTTAACACGGTGTTGGGTGACCCTGAAGTTCAAAGCCAGCTTCGCGACGCGGTTGCCAATTTCCACAGGATCACCGAGGACGGGAAGGTCGCGGTGGCCGACCTGCGCGCAACGGCCAGTGACGCCCGCGAAATCGCGGTGGACACCAAGGCCCTGGTTGGCAAGGCCACCGACTCGCTCGAGCAGCTCGATAGTCACGCCGAGAACGTGAGCCGCGCCGCGACCGACGTGCTCGATCAGGCCGCACGGCTGCTCGAACCGCTGCACGCGGTGGCCGGCAAACTCGCCCGCGGCGAGGGTACCATCGGCCGGCTTTTCAAGGATGACCGGCTCTACGAGGCGATGGTGTTGACGTTCCAGCGGCTGGAGAGCACCGCAACGGAATTCGAGTTGCTGGTCAAGGACTGGCAAAAGGGCAAGGTCCGGGTGGGGTTCTGATCAGGTCGGGGCGCGGGCCGGCGCCGCGCCGCTTCTGAGCGCTACTTGTACTCCAGCGTCTTCGTGGGGCAGAACGCGGCACAGGCCGGTTCCCCGCCACAGAGGTCGCACTTGACGGCGACACCCCCCTGACCGTCATGTTCCATGTGCCCGAATGGGCAGGCGATCGCGCACAACCCACAGCCAATGCAGCGCTCCTCGCTCACCTCGATGGCCCCCGTCACGTCGTTGCGAGTCAGTGCTTGGACCGGACAGACCTTGACGCAAGCGGCTTCGTCGCACTGAAAGCAAGTGACGATCTGGTTCAGCCCCTCGCCGAACATGAACGCGCGGATGCGCGCGATGCCCAGTCGGCCTGCGGTGGCATGTTTGAAGACGCAGGCTAGCTCGCAGGTCCGGCAGGCAGTGCAGCGCGAAGGTGTGATGGTCAGTATTTTTTGCATGGGCTCTTTCCTGTCAACGCGCCACCCCGACCCGGTCCGTGGACGCGACAGTCCTCGTTACAAAGGCCGTGCGGATCGTCGCCACGGTCTTGAGCCGGGAACAGGCCGCGCAGGTCCGGAAGTAGTCGGGATCCAGGCCGGCCTTGTGTGCCTCGTATTCGAGCTGCTTCTCGGGCATGATCGGGCGCCCGCACGACTCACATTTGACCAACTCGAACGTGTGTCCCCAGATCTCGCGAACTTCGCTGGTCTCCTTGAACGGGATCGCGTCGGTCGGACAGATGTGGGCACAGCTCAGACAGCCGATGCAGTCCGGCGGCGGCTGGTCAAAGGGCCTTGCGATCATCCGCTCTATGCCGCGTCCCGCGGTGCCGATGGCGTTGCAGCCCTTCGCGGCACATACGCGCACGCACAGCCCGCACAGAATGCAGGTCGTGTCGATTTCATTCTTCTTGAACGAGGTCGCCGCCACGCCATACTCGGCAGCTAGTTGCTGGATCGCCGGCGCGCCGGGGCAGCGGGCCAGGAGCAGGTCGAGCAGGGTTCTGCGCGTGTTCCGGATGTCGGCGTTGTCGGTCGTGACCTGAAGCCCCTCCTCGACCGGGTAGAGGCAGGAGGTGACCTGCCCCTTCCAACCCTTCCAGCCGGGGTGGGTGATTTCGACTACGCACAGCCGACACGCGCCCACGGATTCGAGCGCCTCGTGGTGGCAGAGGGTGGGAATGGGGATGCCCGCGCGCCGGGCGACCTCCAGCACGGTCGTCCCTTCCGGGGCCTGGTAGGACCGGCCGTTGATCTCCAGGCTGATCATCTTCTCGGTCGTCATCAAATCACCTCGATGGCGTCAAAGCGGCAGACACTGCGACAGGCACCGCAGCGCGTGCACGCGTGTTCGTCGATGCGGTGGGCCTGCTTGATCTCGCCCACGATGCAGTCCACGGGACAGACCCGGACGCACGCCCCGCAGCCGTTGCAGAGCTCGTCGTTGATTTGCAGCGTGGTGAGCTTGCGGCACACGCCGGCCGGGCACTTCTTGTCGTTGATGTGTGCCTCGTATTCTCCGCGGAAGTAGCGCAACGTGCTCAGCACCGGGTTGGGGGCCGACTTGCCGAGGGCGCACAGGGAGGCCTTGACGATTACGTCGCTGAGGGCCTCGATTTTGGCGATGGCGCCCGGCTGTCCGTCGCCGGCGCAGATCGCCTCGACGAGCTGGTGCAGTTGGTGGACGCCCTCGCGGCAGGGAACGCACTTGCCGCAGGATTCGTCCACTAGGAACTTCAGGAAGTAGCGGGCCACGTCGAC
>JAHJAR010000037.1 GCA_018814045.1 Planctomycetota bacterium
AGGCGGCGTGATGGCGGACGAAGGTCCGAAGCTGAACCCGACGGCGCTGCCGCTGGCGGACGCGGCCCGGCTGCTGTCGGCCGTCGGTGGGCAGGCGGTCACGGTCGCGATGTTGGAGGCTGACGTGGCAGCCGGGGCGCCGACCAACGCGGACGGCACGCTCAACCTGATGAACTACACGGCTTGGCTCGTGCAGGAGATGGCCACCGGTGCCGATTGACCCGCGCAAGCTGAAGCCGACTGAGCTCGTGCGACTGCTGAACAGCACGCCGCTGGGCGAGGTCATCTCCGAGCGGCAGCTTCACCGCCACCGCTCGCGCGCGGGTTTTCGCATCGGCGATGGGCGCACGGTCGATCTGCTGCGCTACACCGCATGGCTGGTCATCGAGCGGCACCGGCCACGGCCGGAGGCGGCGGGCCTGACCGGCTACGATGCCCACAAGGAGCGGGCGGCACAGCGCAACCGGGAAATGGCGCTGCTCGGCCGCGACATCGCCACGGGCGAGTGGGTCCATCCGCCGCGAAATCCGGACCAGCGCACGCGTGCGGAGCGCGACTTCCGACACTTCTGCGAGGTGTACTTCCCGCAGACGTTCCATCTGCCGTGGTCGCCGGACCACCTGAAGGTCGTCGCGAAGATCGAACAGGCGGTGCTGGAGGGTGGCCTGTTCGCGATGGCGATGCCGCGCGGCAGCGGCAAAACGTCCCTGTGCGAAGTCGCCTGCCTCTGGGCGCTGGTGTATGGGCACCGGGAGTTCGTGGCGCTGATTGGCAGCGATGAGGAACACGCTGCCGGCATGCTTGACTCGATCAAGGTCGAGTTGGAAACCAACGACCTGCTTGAGGATAACTTCTCGGAAACGGTCGGCCCGGTTCGGGCGCTGGAGGGAATCCACCAGCGCTCCGCCGGGCAGCTCTACGAAGGCAAGCAGACGCACATCGGCTGGACCGCGCGGGAAGTCGTGCTGCCGACGCTGCCGCCGCTCGAGTGGCTCGGCAACCACTCGCCGAACTCCAACGGCGCGATTATCCGCGTGGCGGGGATCACCGGCCGCATCCGCGGCATGAAACACAAGCGCGCGGACGGCTCGTCGGTGCGTCCGGCGTTGGTGCTGATCGACGATCCCCAGACAGACGAGTCGGCACGGTCGCCGTCGCAGTGCGCGACGCGCGAGCGAATCCTGGCCGGCGCCATCCTCGGCCTGGCCGGCCCGGGCCGGAAGATCGCTGGCCTGATGACGCTCACCGTCGTGCGGCCGGACGATCTGGCCGACCGCATCCTTGATCGTGACAAGCACCCGCAATGGCAGGGCGAACGGACGAAGATGGTCTACGCCTGGCCGGCGAACGAGGCGCTGTGGGCGCGGTACGCCGAACTATGGCGCGAAGGGATGCGGGCGGACCGCGGCGCGGGCGAGGCGACGGAGTTCTACCGCGCTAACCGAGAGGCGATGGACGCCGGCGCAATCGTCGCGTGGCCTGAGCGGCACCATCCCGATGAACTCTCCGCCGTCCAGCACGCCATGAACCTCAAGCTCGACCGCGGGGAGGCGGCGTTCTGGGCGGAGTACCAGAACGAACCGTTACCCGAAGAGCAGGCCGACGATGAACTGCTCACCGTGGACCAGATCATGGCGAAGCTCAACGGCCAGCGACGGAGCGAGGTGCCGGCAGCGGCCACGCACCTGACGATGTTCGTCGATGTACAGGGCAAAGCGCTGTTCTGGCTTATCGCGGCGTGGGAGGACGACTTCACCGGGTACGTGCTGGACTACGGCACCGAGCCGGACCAGAAGGCGGAGTATTTCACCCTGCGCGACGTGCGCCGCACCCTGGCGATGGCGGCGCCACGCGCCGGCATCGAGGGCGCCATCTACGCCGGCCTGGAGCGACTGACTGAAGCGAAGCTCGGGCGCGAGTGGCAGCGAGACGACGGCGCGCAGGTGCGTGTGGACCGCTGCCTGATCGACGCGAACTGGGGGCAGTCGTCGGATGTTGTGTACCAGTTCTGCCGCCAGTCGAAATACGCCGGCGTGGTCATGCCGAGCCACGGGCGCTACGTCGGCGCGTCGAGCATCCCCTTCAGCGAATACAAACGGAAACGCGGCGACCGCGTCGGACTGAACTGGCGCATCCCGGTCGTCACCGGCCGGCGCTCCGTCCGCCACGTCGTCTTCGACACGAACTACTGGAAGAGCTTCGTTCACGCGCGGCTCGCGGTGCCGATGGGTGATCCAGGCTGCCTGTCGCTGTTCGGGCGAAAACGCGAGGCCCATCGCCTGCTGTCCGATCACCTGACGAGCGAGTACCGCGTGAAGACCGAGGGTCGTGGCCGTACGGTCGATGAGTGGAAGCTCCGCGTCGACGGCCTCGACAACCATTGGCTGGACTGCCTGGTCGGGTGCGCTGTGGCGGCATCCATGGGTGGCGCGGCACCGGCGGGGCTTGTCGGCGATGTACCAAAGCCGCGGCCGACGATGCGACTCTCGGACCTCCAGGGGGCGCGGCGATGAACCTGCAAGCTCCGAAGCCCGCCGAGAAGCCGCAAGAACAGCGCGGTCTTGTCTGCCCTAAGTGCGGCTGCCGGCACTTCTGGGTGGTCTATACACGGGCCTCGCGGGGCAGCCGGATCGTGCGACGGCGAGAATGCCGCCACTGCGGCCGGCGCATCACGACGATCGAGCGAAGCACATGAGACCCCGATAGCCTCAGCTTTCCCCGCCAAGGTCTACATATGGAACGATCCTCGGCCTTTCCGGGGGTTTCCGGCGTTGCGCGGTGCGCTGGGCACGCCGCGGCATAGGTAACCAATGTCAGGGCGCTGTTGCCACGGCGCGATGGCCGCGGCGCCGGTTGGTTCGCGCTTTTCGAGGAGGAATGCGATGTCGTTTGGTCCCGTAACGATCGCAACGCTCGACACGATGGACATTCAGGCGCCTGGCGCGCCCGGCCTCTCGGCGCAGCAGATTTCCAATCGCGCCGGCGAGTTCACGCTCACGCCGCCCACCACGGATGCGGACGGCTCGCCGCTCACCGGCCTGACGTTCGGACAGGCGGTCGTGATCCAAGCCGACGCACCGACGGCTGAGCTGTACCGAAACGACTTCGAGGCCGTGCTGCAGTTCAACGGCGCGCAGGTGTTCGACCTCGACCTTGTGGAGGGCGAGCCGGTGACGCGCGAGTTCGTGATCGCCGAGCCGGGTCGGCCGTACTCGATCCTGGCCCGCGTCGCGGACCATCCCCGTGGGCAGTAGCCCGTCCAGCGTCATCACGCTCACCACGCGCCGCCGGCCGTGGTGGGCGTGGTGGCTGATCGCCTGGGCGCGCTGGCTGCACGGGCTGAGCGGCGCGCTGGTGCTGCGAGTGGAGCGGTAAGGCCATGCCGGAAGAGCTCGAAGACGCGATTCGCGAGGCGGCCCAGCAGCCGGCCGAGGTGTCGGTCGACGGCCAGACGGTGAAGCAGCAACCACTGCCGGACCAGATCGAAGCCGATCGCTACCTGGCCAGCAAGAACGCTGCCAAGAAGGGCATCGGCGCGCGGATGACGAAGGTAGTCCCCCCGGGAGCAGTGTGATCGTGCTGAAGTGGCTGCGACAGCTCGGTTCGCGGAAGGTCACCAGCGGCGCGGGGGCGCCGTCGCGTGGCCGATTGCTCGTTGTCCGCGGCAAGTACGACGCCGCCCAGACCACACACGAGAACCGCCGCCACTGGGCCAACGCCGACCATCTTTCGCCCGACGCGGCGATGGGTGCCGACGTGCGGCGCGTGCTGCGCAGCCGGGCACGCTATGAAGTCGCCAACAACAGCTACGCCAAGGGCATCGTCCTGACGCTCGCGAACTACGTCGTCGGTACCGGGCCGCGCCTGCAGATGTTGACCGACGATCCAGACGCCAACCGGCTGATCGAACGCGAGTTCATGCGGTGGGCCA
>JAHJAR010000299.1 GCA_018814045.1 Planctomycetota bacterium
CGTGCGGCGGTTTGTCGGTGTTGACCCGGCCCCCATGTCCTGTGTGAGTGCGACGCTGCACCTGCCGCTGCCGCGCCACGACATCACGGCGGCCGATGTGGCGGCTGGCCGTCGGCGAAACCGTGACATTTGCTACAATCCGCAGCGCTACCTGCGGGCGGGTCCGCGCGAGTTGCTGGAACGGCGGACTGAGCTGATTCGGCAGTCAGCGGCGCTGCGGGCCGGTCAACAGTGGAATCGCAGCGCGCGGCGGGCAGTGTTCGGGCGGATCCGCCAGGTCAACGCTCAGATACTGCAATGCGAGCCCAAGCGTGTAAAGGAATTGGCCCGGGACGTCGAGATGCTCGAAAGTCAGTGGCAACAGAACCGGACCGCGCTCGACCGCGCCTACTTCTTCGCCCTGCATCCGCTAGCTAGCTTGCGGGGACTCGTAGACCGGATTCGAGCTGAGATCGAAGCGAGTTGAGGCGGCGGGAGCCGCTGGGCGCGGATCTGCTGGTTGTTTGACGTGCGCGCGCTGATCAGCTAAGAGCACGTGACACGGTTTGGAGCGAGGCGGACGTCTCTGCCGGCCGCCGCCAGACGCCCGCGCCGACCGACAGTTGCCCCAGGACGAGGGCTGCCTGGTGGAGAGGACGCTGATCACGGATGAGCAACGCGCCTACGCGGCCCAGGCAGTCTCCGTTCTGCTGGCGATTGGCGCGATCGCCCTGATCGCCTGGCAGACGCACGGCGCGTACACGGCCAGAGACGCTACTCCGGATCTGGACGCGGCGCGCGAGATCTTCATCCACGCCGACTACGAGCCGCACCAGTTCAAGCCCGAACCAGCCGAGCGCTTGGCCTACCTGCTGTCTTTGCTGGTGGTGCCGACCATTCTGCTGTTGTCCAACTTCGTGATGGACAGAGTGCTGCGGGGCGTGCGCCTCGGTGAAGCCGGTGGTCGCGCCTACCTGCTGCTGTCCTGCGGAACAGTATTCCTGCTGTATTACGAAGCATTCATGACACTGGGGGCGGGTGCCGGGGCGTACAACTTTGATATCACGACGCGCGGCTATGGGATCCCGGTGCTGGGGTTGCTTGACCTGCTGGTGTTCGCGCTGGCGGCGGCGGCCGTCTTCCACCTGGCGCGGGAAGACCCGCGCCCGGACCGCCTGGCGCGGGCGATCTCAGTCATGTGCGGGTTGTTCGTCCTTGTGCTCGTGCTGGGTGTGCCGCTGACGGTCGTGTTCGACGAGACGGGGCTGATGAACCTGCCCGCCGCGCGCGGACACTTCCGGGCTGTGTTCTATTCCGTCGTGCAGGTGTACTTCGGCAAGGCCGTGCTCGTAGACACGCAGACCCAGTACGGCCTTTACGCGCACTTGCTCGAGCCGCTGTTCCGCCTGATCGGACTGAGCGTGTTTACCTTCACGGCTACGATGGCCACGCTGCTCGCGATTACCTTCGGTGTGCTGGCGCTGTTCCTGCGCAGTTGTCTGCGCAACCGGGTGCTCGCATGCCTGGGCCTGGCCAGCATTGTCTTCTACCACTACGTGGCGTTCCACAATATTCCCAGCGACCCGTACTTCCAGTACGGCCCGCTGCGCACGCTCTTTCCGGTTGTGCTCGTCTACCTGGTGTGGCGATACGTCAATGCGCGCACCCGTGTTCTGTACTACGCGAATTTCCTGTGGTGTGCGCTCGGCGTGTTATGGAACCTGGAAACCGGTGTGATCTGCTGCGGCGCGTGGCTGCTGGTGCTGCTGTATGCGGAGCTCTTCCAGCCGACGTTCGCATCAGCCGCAAGACGCATGACGCTGCATGTGCTAACGGCGGTTTCGGCGCTGACCGCCACGCTGGCGTGCTACGGCCTGTATGTCTACATTCGCTATGGCGGCTGGCCGGACCCGCGCCCGCTACTGGATGCCGCCCGCGTCTTCTATGGGTGTGGTTTCTATATGCTGCCGATGCCGCCGGTCTACGCCTGGCGCGCGGTGGTGTTGATCTACATCATCGGCTTGTCGTGCGCGGCGCGGGCCGTCGTGACGCGTGAGGCCGAACCGCGCTCCAAGATGGTGTTCTTTCTGTGCATCATGGGAGCCGGGCTGTTCGCTTATTACCAGGGCCGCAGCCACGAACTCGTGATCAAGAACGTGGCCTGGCCGGCGATCGTGCTGGCGGCGATGTTCGCCGACCGCCTGTTGGCCGGTGTCTCCAGCCGTAGTGCGGAGGCCCCGCGGCGGGCCATCGTCCTGATTGGGCTGCTCTGTGCCATGGCCTACCCGGTACGTGCCCTGTTGTCGGGCCGGCACGCTCCGCTGCTGATCGACCTGGTCCAAAGACGTTTCTGCGCGGCGCTGACGGGGCAGGCGCGGGAAAGCACTCCTTTCCCGCCGCACCGCGAGTTCGTCCGAGATTACACGTCGCCGGGTGACAAGGTGATCATCCTCAGCGCTGATTCAGACCTGCTCTATCTGGACGCCGGCGTGCCGTGCGCGGCGGATATCCCCGGCTGGACCGAGGCGGTGCTGAAGCGCGACGTGCGTCGGTTTGTGCAATTTCTGACCAGTGACCGCAGCCTGGGCTGCAAGATATTCCTCGATACATCGTTGGCGCACGCCTACAACCAGGCCGTCGTCCAACACTTTCAGCCCGACTACGTGTTGTGGAGCGGCGATGGGCGTATGGTCCTGCTGTCCCGGAGAGGGATGGCTGATGTGGATGACGGGAGTCTGGCCGCCGCCCGCTTGCAGCAGTGGCACGAAAGACGCGGCGCGGTGCTGGGCGTGTTCGATCGCGTGCAGGGGCTGACTTACGAAAAAGTGCTGAACCGGGCGCGCCTGAGCCGTTGTTTCTACGGGCGCCCGGAAACGGTGACGCTGGGCGTGCCGTTTGCGATCGAGGTCATTCTGAGGCCGGCGTCGGACCAGGTGCCCAACGCCCACATTCTCGGCAACCACCCCGGCGAGCGGGACTTCGCCGGCTTCGTCATCCAGCAGAAGCAAACGGCGACGAACCGGTACTGTTTCGGCTACGGCGATGGCAGCCGCTGGCACTCGTCCGGCAAGTTCGCCCTCCAACCCAACCGCTGGAGCCACCTGGTGGTCACGACTGATGGACGGGCCGGGCGAATCTACATCAACGGGGAATGTGTGCAGCGGTTCGACTTCGTCGCCCCGCTGGCCGAAAGCACGCTCCCGGTCCAGATCGGGGATTGGACGTCCGGGGGCCGAGAGTTCAACGGCTCCATCCGATCCGTCCGCATCTACAGCCGTGACATGGGTGATGACGAGATAGCGCGGCGGTGGGCCGCCAGCCTCGTGGCTGAGGGCCCGTGATCGTTGGGCCGGGGGGTGGCGGGAATGACCCGGGCGCGGGCCCGTCGCCGGCCGGCGCTTCACCACCCCGGGCGACGTGCGGCGTTGACTCCGGACCGATCGTGAAGTAGCGTTTCTGGCATGATTACGAATGAATCCATAGCAGCGGCGGCGCGCGGGCGAGCGCGTTATTCAGCGGTAGTCGTCATTGTCGGCGTGCTGGGCGTGGCGCTCAGCGGCGCCGGGGCGCAGGAGAGTTGGCCACCGGCACCACCGCTCGACGCCGCGGCGGCCGCTGAGGACGTCGGCGGACTGCCCGCGTCGGTCGTCGCCGAACCGGATGAGCACGGGACGTGGCGTTGCACGTTTCGCTTCCGTCCGCGGGTGGCGGCCCAGAGTGTCATTTTGGCGGGCTCGTTCAATGGCTGGGATCGTCAGGCGAACCCAATGGACGGTCCCAACGACGACGGCGAATGGATGGCAGAACTCGCCCTGAGCACCGGGATGCACGAGTACAAGTTCCTGGTGGATGGGGACCGCTGGCTCGACGATCCGGTGAATACACAACGGCGGCCGGATGGGTTCGGCGGACACAACTCCGTTCTGCTACTGGGCCGACTGGCACGGATGAAGCGCTCCGAGGCGTCGCGTGGCGACGGTCAGATCGACGCGGTCGGCATCCAGCACCGGCCGCCCCTGCCAATGTACATCCAGCCGCTGGGAGCGGACCAGGTTCTGCTGCGCTACCGTACGCTGGCCCATGACGTGCAGCAGGTGTGGGTGGCGCTGAAAGGGGGCGGACTGACCGAGATGCAGTTGGTGTCGGAAGGGCCGCTCTTCGCGTACCGGGAAGCCCGGGTCGCCATTCCCGTCCATGTGGACTCCCGGGCGCCGAACGTGCGCAGCCTGGAGTACACGTTTGTCCTGTCCGACGGTGGCGAGCGTGTCGGCGATCCCCACACATACCATTACAGCTACATTCAGTCCGGGATCTTCGAGACACCGGAATGGGCCAAGCATGCGGTCTGGTACCAGATCATGCTGGACCGCTTCCGCAACGGCGACCCCAGCAACGATCCCGACCCCGTGCGGCCCTGGACCAGTGCGTGGTTCACGCCTTCACCATGGGAAGGACGGGACGGGCAGACATTCTACGAGTACTACGTCTTTGACCGGAGCTACGGCGGTGATCTGGCCGGCTTGGAGGAGAAGCTGCCGTATCTGAAGGAGTTGGGCGTCAATGCCATCTATCTCAACCCAATCTTCAAGGCGCACAGCTTCCACAAGTACCACACCGCGGACTATCTGCACATCGATGACCACTTTGGCGCCAAGGGTGACTACGAGGCCGTCGCGGCCCAGGAGGATCTGCTCGATCCATCGACCTGGAAGTGGACCGAGACGGACCAGCGGTTTATCGAGTTTCTGAAGAAAGCCCATGCCCAGGGCTTCAAGGTCGTCATCGACGGCGTGTTCAACCACGTCGGTACCCAGCACCCCGCCTTCGCGGACGTGAAAGAGAATGGCAAGACGTCGCGCTACGCAGACTGGTTCGATATTACCTCCTGGGAGCCATTCGTCTGTCGCGGCTGGGCCGGCTACACCGAGATGCCCGTCTTCAAGAAGAGCCGCCAGGGCTTCGCCAGCGAGACCCTCAAGCAGCACATCTTCGCGGTGACGCGGCGCTGGATGGACCCCAACGGCGATGGGGATCCGAGTGACGGCGTGGACGGCTGGCGTCTCGACGTGCCCAACGAGATCGCTCTGCCGTTCTGGGCGCAATGGCGGCAACTCGTCAAGGAGATCAACCCCGAAGTGTTCGTGACGGGCGAGATCTGGCACCGGGCCGGAAAATGGCTGGACGGGCATCACTTCGATGCCGTCATGAACTACGAGTTCGCCAAGGTCGCGGTCCGCTGGATGATCGATCGCGAGCACAAGATCCCCGCCAGCGAAGCGGCCAGTCGCCTGGCCGAGTTGCGGCTGGCCTACCCCAAGGCGGCCACATACGCGTTACAGAACCTGCTCGACAGCCACGACACCGATCGGCTCGTCTCGATGGTTCAGAATCCGGATCGGGAATACGACCGCCAGAATCGCGTGCAGGACAACAACGCCGACTACGACAACTCGAAGCCCCCGGCCGGGGCGTACGCGCGGGCGCGACTGATGGCCCTGCTACAGATGACCTACGTCGGGGCCCCGATGGTCTACTACGGCGACGAAGCCGGCATGTGGGGGGCCGATGACCCCACCTGCCGCAAACCCATGCTTTGGAAAGACCTTGAGCCGTACGACAAGCCCGAAGACAACCATGTGATGGCGGAGCACCTGGACTTTTATCACCAGGCGATCGCCCTGCGCAACGCACACCCGGCCCTACGGACCGGCGGCTTCGAGACGTTGCTGACCGATGACGAGGCCGACGTATGGGTCTTTGCGCGGGACGGCGCGGGCGAGCAACTGATAGTGGCCTTGAACGCTTCCAGCGCACCGCAGGAGGTGCAGGTCCCCCTGCCGGCCGGCCAGCCACAACGGTGGCAGCAGGTCTTCGGCGGCGCCGTGGCGGTCGAGAGCGTAGACGGCCAGTTGTTGGTGCAGTTGGAACCGGTCAGCGGGGCGGTCTTCCACGGTGAGGCGCCCTGACAACACGGCGCTTTCACGTCGCTGAGCAGCGCGCGGCTACCCGCCGTGAGCTGGCAGGTAGTATTCACTCAGGTATTCACTCAACATGCGGTGGGTGTTGAACTGGCCGCAGACCGTCTTCAGCGCGGCAACCATGCGTCTTGCCCACGCACGGGGGACCCCATCACGTCCGCGTTGGTAGAACAGCGGCACGATCTCGTCTTCGAGCAGGTGATAGAGTTGCTCGGCGTCGTAGCGATCCTGGGCGGCGCGGCTACGGCAAGTGCGGCCGTCACCGATCGTCCACCCGTTACGCCGGTTGTAGGCCTCGGGCCACCAGCCATCGGGAATCGAGCAGTTCAACCCGCCATGCAAGGGCGGCTTCATCCCGCTGGTCCCCGAGGCTTCCTGGGGGCGCAGGGGGTTATTCAGCCAGACGTCGCAGCCGGCGGTCAGTACGCGTCCCACGTACATGTCGTAGTTCTCCACCAGAACGACGCGGCCCCGAAAGGCAGGGCGGCGGGCCAGGGCGTGGATGCGGGCGGCGAACTGCTGGCCGGCCTCGTCGCGGGGATGCGCTTTGCCGGCGAATATCAGTTGCACCGGGCGAGCCGGGTCGTTGAGGAGGGCGGCTAGACGCCGCGCGTCGCGAAAGATCAGCGGGGCGCGTTTGTAGGTAGCAAAACGCCGGGCGAACCCGATCGTCAGGGCATTCTCGTCAAGCGCCTCAGAAGCTGCCGCCAACTCGGCGGCCGGCTCGACGCGTCGCTGAGCCTGCTCCAGAAGCCGACGCCGGAGGAAGTGCACCAGCTTCTTGCGCAGCAGCGTGCGCGCGCGCCATAGCTCCGCAACGGGGATGCGCTCTGCTCGTTGCCACCAATCGTCGCCGGGGCCGGCGCCGATCCAGCGCGGCTTGACGTAGCTGCGGTAGAGCGCCTCCATCTCCGGTGCGAGCCAGGTTTGCGAGTGAATACCGTTGGTAACGTGGCCAATGGACGCGGCCCGTGAGCGCGCTCCACCGGTCACATGGGCCCACATCTCGCGGGAGACCTGGCCGTGCAGCTTCGAGACACCGTTGCAGCGCGCGCTGTGGCGCAGGGCGAGCACAGTCATGCAGAACTGCTCGCGGGGTTGATCGGCGGCCGCCCGGCCGAGCGCGAGCAGCTCGCCCTGTGCGAGGCCGATGGTCTGGGCGTATGGGGCGAGGTAACGCCGCACCAGAGCGGGCGGGAAGCGGTCATGCCCGGCGGCGACGGGCGTATGTGTGGTGAACACCGTCGAGGCGCGCACGCGCTGCGTGGCCCGGTCAAGTGATAGCCGCCCGCGGCGCAGTTGTTGCAGCCGTTCCAGCACGCAGAACGCCGCGTGACCTTCGTTCAGGTGGAAGACGGTTGGCCGGAGGCCGAGTTTCTCCAGCGCGCGCATGCCGCCGATGCCGAGCACCAGCTCTTGGCGGATGCGCGTTTCGCTATCCCCGCCATACAGCACGTGCGTGATCGCGCGATCGCGGGGGCGGTTTGCGGGCACGTCGGTATCGAGCAGGTAGAGCGGGACGCGGCCGACATGGACCTGCCAGACGCGGGCTTTGACGTGGAGTTTTCCCAGCGGGATGTGGACGACACACCGCGTGTCGATCACTGGCCACAGGCGAAAGTTGTGATGCGGATAGACCGCACGCGTCGCCCCGGCGTGGTCAAGCTCCTGCTGATAGTATCCGCAGCGGTACAACAGCCCCACGGCCACCAGCGGGATGCCAAGGTCGGAGGCAGACTTCAGATGATCGCCGGCCAGCACGCCGAGTCCGCCGGCGTACTGCGGGAACGACTCGTGCAGTCCGTACTCGGCACAGAAGTAGGCGACGCGCAGGCGCCTTTGAGCAGGTGTCGCCGCGCGCTGGAACCACGTCCGAGTGCGCAGATAACTGTGCAACTCATCTTCGCAGTGTTGCAGTTGCGTGCCAAACGCCTCGTCGGTCAGCAGTGTTTCGCGCCGCTCCGGCGTCAGGCGCGCAAGCGTGGCCAACGGGTTGTGATTGGTTGCCTCCCACTCGACCGGGTCGAGGGCGGCGAATAGTCTCTGTGTCTCGGTACTCCAGGTCCAGCGGAGGTTCCGCGCCAGTGCCGCGATCCGCGCGAGCCGATCGCCGTAGCGATTGTCGCTGCCCCGTTTGCCTTCGGATCTTGTTCGTGTCATGTCGTTGGTCCCGCGCTGCCCGAGAGGTCATGTATGCTTGCCGGGTCTGTCCACTACAGTTCGCCCGTACGCCACAGCCAGGTCGCGCAGCCGCACCGCCAGCGTGGTCAGCACCGCTTCGGGCATGCGCCACTCCCAGTTGCCCGTGCTGGTGCCAGGGATGTTCATGCGGTGCCGGCTGCCCAGGCCGAGCACGTCTTGCAGCGGGACGATCGCAGTGTCCGCAACCGAGGAGTACGCCAGGCGGATCATGTCCCAGTGCACTGCCCGGCCGTCGCTGCCGAGATAGCGCAGCGCCCGCCGATATTCGCCGACGTCTTCTCCGCGCCGGCGTTTCCGCGCGGCCACCTTTGCGTGGCGGAACCAGCCGCGCGTGGTGTCGCTGTCGTGGGTGCCGCTGTACACGACGGCGCGGCGCGGGTAGCTGTGGGGCTGGTGATAGCGGCAGCCCTCGTCGTCGCCAAACGCAAACTGCAGCACGCGCAGGCCGGGAAAGTCGAACCGGTCGCGCAGGGCCAACGCCTGGGGCGTGACCGCGCCGAGGTCTTCGGCGAGGATCTCGACCCGCCCGA
Source organism: Planctomycetota bacterium (assembly GCA_018814045.1). GTDB lineage: Bacteria > Planctomycetota > Phycisphaerae > UBA1845 > Fen-1342 > JAHJAR01. The sequence goes on from JAHJAR010000299.1 coordinate 8,690, forward strand.
GCTTCCGCCGCAAAGCCTGGAAAAGTGCTTTCCCAGGGGTACGCACCCAGCGTCCATGGCGGGCTGTGCGGGCGCGAGCCGGCACCGCCCAACACCGATAGAACCCCAGGAAGTGATCGATGCGCACCGCGTCGAACTGCTCGAACGCCCGCCGGAAGCGCGCCAGCCACCAGTCGAAGCCTGTCTGCCGGTGGCGCGCCCAACGATAGTGCGGGTGCCCCCAGAGCTGTCCGTTGCGATTGAACGCGTCGGGCGGGCAACCGGAAACGACCGTGGGCCGCCCGTCGGCGTCCAACTGGAAGAGCGCGCGATGGGTCCAGACGTCACTGCTATCGTGGGCCACGAAGATCGGGACATCGCCGATCAGGCCTACGCCGTGAGCATGGGCGTAGCTGCGCAGCGCTGCCCACTGCCTGTGGAACTGGAACTGCACGAACTGCTCGAATTCGATCTCGTGGCGTAGTTGCTCGCATGCCTGGCGGAGCGCGGCGGTGCGGCGCAGACGCAGGTCGCGTTGCCAGCCGGTCCACGGTTGACCGCGGTGGGCGCGCTTCAGCGCACAATAGCAGGCATAGTCCGCCAGCCACGGCCGTTTGGTTTCGCAGAAATGCCGGAAGGCCGCGCGCCGAAAGCCTCCCCGGGCTGCGAAACGTTCCGAGGCGCGCCGCAGACACTCCATTCGGAAACGTGCCACCGCCTCGTACGCAACCCGATCGCGGCGCAGGCCGCGCGCCGTCGGTCCGATGTCGTCCGCGTCCAGCAGACCATCTTCGGCCAGCTTGTCGAGGCTGATCAGCAACGGGCTGCCGGCCAAGGCCGAGTATGAGCTGTAGGGCGAGTTACCCGGCCCGGGGGGATGGTTGGGCAACATCTGCCACCAGCGCTGTCCGGCCGCGGCCAGGAAGTCAACAAAGCGGTACGCCTGCGGGCCGAGGTCGCCGCTACCGTGTGGGCCGGGGAGAGAGGTCGGGTGCAGCAACACGCCGCAGGCCCGTTCGCTGAGTCGAAATCGTCGCTTCATGGCTGCCAGGGTGCTCTTCACGTCAGTTGTGCTGCTTGAGTAGTGTCTTGCAACCACGACGTTCCTCCGAGCCGCGACCGTGAGGGAGCGGTTGCGTCGCGAACCGCTCGGCACAGTCGGCAACCGCTACCTCACGGTCGCGGCTCGGGTTTGCATACGATGGCATATTGCGAGACATCACAGCAGCATTGAAACACGTCCAATGGGAGTCGGGCCCGCACCGAGAACGCTACTTCGGCGTGGCGGCGTGCAGCACCACGCCGCCGGTGCCCGGAACGCGGAGCCCAAGGGCCCCATCCTTCGCCTTGAAGCTACTCTCTGCGCCGAATACACCCTGCCACACGTTTGGCGAGCCGGGCGGGAGCGTTACGACAACGTCGCGCACCTGGCCGGAGGCGTTCAGAGCCACGAGCAGGCGCTCGTTCTTGTCCCACCGTAGAAAGACCCAGACGTCCGCCGCATCGTCGGCCAGCAGCGTCTGGAAAGCCCCGGTTCGCAAGGCCGGGTGTGCTCGCCGCAGATGGATCGCCCGGCGATAGAACTCCAGGTGCTCCGCCATCACATGGTTGTCTTCGGGCTTGTCGTACGGCTCAAGGTCTTTCCAAAGCATCGGTTTGCGGCAGGTGGGGTCATCGGCCCCCCACATGCCGACCTCGTCGCCGTAGTAGACCATCGGCGCGCCGACGTAGGTCATTTGCAGCAATGCTGCTAGCCGGGCCTTGGCGTAGGCCTCGGGCGGCGGCTTCGCGTTGTCGTAGTTCGGGCCGTTGTCCTGCACGCGGTTGGCGTGGTCGTAGGCCCGGTCGGGGTTCAGCGCCATCGACACCAGACGGTCGGTGTCATGGCTGTTCATCAGGTTCTGCATGACTAGCGTCGCCGGTTGAGGGTAGGCCAGGCGCAGCTCGCGCAGCCGGCGATCGAGCTCGCTGACCTTGATCTTCTGCTCGCGATCCATGATCCAGTCGACCACCGCGCGGGCGAACTCGTAGTTCATCACCGCGTCGAAGTGCTTGCCGTCGAGCCACATCTCCGCCCGGTCCCAGATCTCGCCGGTGATGTACGCGTCGGGGTTGATTGACTTGACCAGTTCACGCCACCCGACCCAGAACGGGGCGGGGACCTCGTTGGGCACGTCGAGCCGCCAGCCGTCGATCCCGTCGCTGGGATCGCCGTCGCCGTTCGGGTCCATCCAGCGGCGAGTTACCGCGTATATATGCTGTGTAACCTCGTTGCTCGCGAAGCCGGTCGCGTTCTTTTTGAACTCGGGCAGGTCGGTGACACCGGCCCAACCCTTGTAGTGGAACGGCTCCCAGGAGGTGATCTCGAACCAGTCCGCGTAGCGCGACTGCCGGCCGTTCTTCTTCACGTCCTGAAAAGCCGGATGCCGCGCGCCGACGTGGTTGAACACGCCGTCGATGATGACGTGGAAGCCCAGCTTGTGGGCCTTTTTCAAGAAAGCCAGGAAACGCTGGTCCGATTCGGTCCACTGCCACGTGGAGGGGTCGTTCACGTCCTCCGCGGCCGCAACCGCATCGTAGTCACCCGCGTGGCCGAACTGGTCGTCGATGTGGACATAGCTGATGGTGTGATACTTGTGGTGGCTTTCGGCCTCGAAGACCGGGTTCAGGTAGAGCGCGTTGACGCCCAGGTTGCGCAGGTACTCGAGCTTTTCGACCAGCCCGGCCAGGTCTCCGCCGTAGTAGCGGAAGAACACATAGTACTTGTAGAAAGTCTGCCCGCTCTGCTCCTCCCAGGGTGAGGGCGTGAACCACGCGCTGGTCCAGGGGCGCACGTAATCAGGATCGTTGCTGGGGTCGCCGTTGCGGAAGCGCTCCAGCATGATCTGGTACCAGACGGCATGCTTGGCCCAGTCCGGAGTCTGGAAGATGCCCTGCTCGGTGAAGCTGGCCCAGTAGGTCTCGGGGTCGCTGCCGCGCTGGTCGCCGTCGGCCAGCACGAAGGTGTACTGGGCGCTGTGCACGTTCTCGGAGCGCGTGGTTTGTGCGGGCAGGTTGACTTCGGTCTCCCAGAGTGCGAACAGCGGGTCTTCCTGCACCACGTGCATTTCGGTCAGACCGTTGCCCTTGACCGCGGCCCAGACGCGCTCCACGTCGTGCGCGAGCGTACGATAGCGCAGCAGCGCGCGACCCGCCGCCAGGGGCTGGAAATACCGCGGCCGATCGGGGCGATGCTCGAAGCCGGCGGTCTCGATCTGGCCGTCGCCGCACTGCGCCTCCGATGTACGCATCTGGGCCAGCCGGCCAAGGCGCAGCACGGAATTATGTCCCTGGTGGCCATCGTCCTCCTGGTCGCGGTTCTCCGGGTCGGCGAACCAGTTCTGCCCATCGACAACAAACTTGTACAAATGCCTGCCGGGCCCCAGGACGACATTGCCGCGCCAGTAGCCGTTGGCATCCGGCCCCGACAGCGGCGTAGCCGCCCGGTTCCAACCGTTGAACGTGCCCGCCAGCGTAACGGACTTCGCTGGCTGCGATGGGCGAAAGCGGAACGCGCAGCGCCACTTGGCCGTGCCGGCCGGCTCGACGTCGACCGAGGGCGGCGCCGGCCCGCTCAACTGCCCGGCGGGGATTTCGAGCTGAGGCGCGGGTGGCCAATCCTCGGCCGCCAAACCAGGCATGCAGCCGATAATCGCCGACGCCCAGAAAAGAGCGCTGAGCACCGCTACGGTGCTCAGCCCGCTGTCTGCCCTGTGTTTGATGCGTATCATGTGGCGAATTATACTCCGGCGTCCGATGCGGACCAGCCGGCGATCTGTTACGTGGTGCCGCCACCAACTTGGCGCCACCGGGCGCCGCGAACTCCAACCGTCGAGCGACGTGACGAAGAGAATTGCACATGCTTTGCGCGTGACACTGGCGCTCGTTGCCGCCGCCATCACGCTGTGGGCGCTCGTGTGGGTCGGCACGCGACCGCTGCGCCGCACTGCTCTGGGTGCCGACCAGGTGCAGGTAACTCTGGTGCACTGGGGGGACGACCGCGAAGACCAGATCGTGGCCACGCTCGTCGCTGGTTTCGAGCAAAAGTACCCGGATATCCGCGTGCTGCGGATCAACCCCGGCCCGGCCAACGCCGTCACTACCAAGGTCCAGACGATGGTGGCCTCCGGCGAGCCGCCGGATGTGTTCCAGATCAACTACGACCGCATCGCGGGCTGGGCGGCCAAGGGCCTGCTGGCAGACCTGGAGCAGTTCATAGAGCGCGACCAGGCGGCCAACGACCCGGACGCGCTGTCGCTTGCTGACTTCTACGAAAACGTAATCGATTGCTTCCGCTTCGACGGCGAGGTGACCGGGCAGGGATCGTTGTACGCGCTCGCCAAAGACTTCACCACCGTCGGCTTCTACTACAACAAAGACCTGTTTCGGCGGGCCGGTATAGCAGATCCGCCGCTCGACGACTGGACCTGGGAGGAGTTTATCGGCGCGGCGCGGAAGATCGGCCAGCTTGTCGACGAGGATGGCAAGCCGTGCTTCGGGGCCGAGTTCGTAACCTGGGAGGCCATGCTCTGTGTCTATGGCTGGAGCTGCGGGGCCGAGATCAGCACTGATGGGTTTCGCACGTTCAACTTCCTCGACCCCGAAATCGTGGCCGCACTCGAGCAATTGCGCGGCTGGTTCTTCGAGGACACGCGTGCCTTGCGCAGCGCGAAGACACAGCTCGAGACCGGCGAAGACTCGTTCCTGTCCGGCCGAGTCGGTCTGGCCGGGCCGTTCGGGCGCTGGAAGATCCCCGTCTATCGACTGATCGAGGACTTTGACTGGGATTTCGCCCCGTTGCCGCATGCGGCGGGATGTGCTCCGGTCAACGGGGTTTTCACGAGCGCCTGGGCCATGGCGCGCAAAACGGCCGAGGCCGACCGCGCCGACGCGGCGTGGAAACTGGTGCGCTATTTGTGCGGCGAGGACGGGCAGCGGCTGGTGTCCGAACTGGGCCTGGCAATCCCGAGCATGATCAACGTGGCGGAAAGCAGTTCGTTCACCAATCCCGCCATCAAACCGAACAATGACCAGGTTTACCTGAACATGATTCCGGACGCGCGGCCGATCATCTGGCCAGCCGACGCGAAATACCTGGACCAGTTCAGGCGGCCGATGGAAGAAGTCTTCAAGAGCGGCGTGAAGACGGTGCCGCAGGCGCTTGCCCAAGTGCAACGCAACTGGGAAGCGCTCAAGGCCGCGGATGTCATGCGGGATAAGTACCCGCGCATGCCGTGGGGCTATGTCGCCGCGGGTATTCTGATCCCGCTGGGGCTGCTGATCGTGCTCGCCGCCGCCCTTTGGTGGGTTCGCCGGCCGGTGCGGGTCGCCTTTCAGGAAGAGATCGCCGGTCTAGGCATGATTAGCCCGTGGGTCATGGGTTTTGTCGCGTTCACGGCGTTTCCGATCGTGCTGTCGCTGCTGCTGAGCTTCTGCCGGTGGAGTGGGCTGGCGACGCTTGAGCACGCCGAGTGGGTCGGGTTCGACAACTTCCGGCAGATGTGGCACGACACCGGTTTCACGAATTCGCTACGGGTGACGGTCTACTACGCCGTCCTGGCGGTTCCCTTGGGGCAGATTATCGCGCTGGTGGCAGCGCTGCTCGTGAACCACGAAGTCAAAGGCGTGCGTTTTTTCCGGGCTGCCTGGTATCTGCCGAGCGTATTGGCCGGCGTAGCCATCGCGATCCTGTGGCGCTGGGTGTTCCACCACGAATACGGCCTGTTGAACGGAGTTCTCCAACCGCTGCTGCAACTGTTCGACGCGGATGCCCCGCGCTGGTTCGAACGCGACGCGGCGGCGTGGGGCGTGCCGGCGTTCGTGATCATGAGCTTCTGGGCCCTGGGCGGCCCAATGATGATCTATCTGGCGGGACTCAAGGGCATCCCCACCGATCTGTACGAGGCGGCCGCGATCGACGGGGCCAACTGGTGGCGGCGGCTGCGCAACGTGACCTTACCGATGCTCAGCCCCGTGATCTTCTTTAACGTGATCATGGCCCTGATCGCGTCGTTTCAGGTGTTTACGCAGGCCTTCGTCATGACCGGCGGCGGTCCCGGCGACGCCACGCGCTTCTACGTGCTCTATCTGTATAACAGCGCCTTCGATCTGCACGAGATGGGCTACGCCTCGGCCATGGCGTGGTTGCTACTGCTCATCATCCTGGCGTTGACATTGCTGACCATGCGTGCCAGTCGGCGGTTTGTGTATTACGAGGCGCTGCAGGGGTAGTGGGGGGGGAAGAGGGCATGAGGATATGAGGGTATTAAGGTATGTTGAGGTCGTTCAAGGAACTTGAGGTCTGGCAAAAGGCGTATTCGCTTGCGCGCGATGTATACCGCGTGACCGCCACCTTTCCCAATGACGAGCGATTCGGGCTCATCTCGCAGACCAGACGCGCAGCTGTGTCGATACCCTCCAACATCGCCGAGGGCTACAGCCGTGATACCACCCGCGACTACATCCGCTCTCTCTGGATCGCGAACGGCTCGCTCGCCGAGCTCGAGACGCAGCTCATGCTCGCGCAGGATCTGGCGTTTGGCGAGCGGGATGCGGTCACCCGAACCCTGGGCAGTTTGACGGAGGTTCAAGTGCTGCTACGCGCGCTGATCGAGTCCCTGAGACGCAAGGAAGCGCGACAGCGCGCGCCCCGCCAGGAGCGCCACGAAGCGCAAGCTGCCCTCACATCCTCAGCCCCTGATCCCCTCAGATCCTCGCCGCAAGGGGAGGCGTAGCTGTGAAAGGCAAGACCATCGCCATCTACGCCGCCCTCGTCGCCGGCAGCCTCGTTATGCTCTTTCCGCTGTGGTGGATGCTGGTGGTCAGTCTGGCCACGTCGGCCGAGGCCAGCGCCGCCGGCACGGACTTCCAGTGGTTCCCCAAGAGCTGGCAGTGGAACAACTACGCGGCGGCTTTGCAGCAGATCGGCGCCAACCCGACCGAGGTGTTGGCGGAGGAACGGCCAACGGGACTGTCGGCGCGCCTCTGGAATGACTCGTGCGACTTCGCCCGCCGCTATCGCGGTTTTCTCGACGCGCTCGCGAACACGGTGGTGGTCACGGTGCTGAGCGTGATCGGACAGGTCCTCTCGTGCAGCCTCGTCGGCTACGCGTTCGCGCGGCTACGCTTCCGCGGCCGCGGACCGGCTTTCGTCGTCATGATCGCCACCATGATGCTGCCGGCCCAGGTGACGATGATCCCGATGTTCATCCTGTTCCGCTGGTTCGGCTGGATCGATAGCCTACTGCCGTTGGTGGTCCCGCTGTTCTTCGGGACGCCTTTTTACATCTTCATGTTCCGGCAGTTCTTCGCGCAGGTGCCACAGGCGCTGGTCGAGGCGGCGCGCATCGACGGCTGCGGGCACCTGGGCATCTGGTGGCGGATCATGCTGCCGATGTGCCGCCCGGTGATCGCGATCACGGCGATTTTCGTGTTCATCTTCGTCTGGAACGACTTCCTCGGCCCGCTGATCTACCTGCACAGCGAAGACCAGATGACCCTCGCGGTCGCGCTGAACCAGTTCAAGAACCAGTACGGCGATTTCCGGGACATGAATCTGCTGATGGCGGTGAGCGTCGTGACGATGGTTCCGTGCATTGTACTGTTCTTCGCGGCGCAGCGGCAGTTCGTGGGCGGGCTGAGCCTGGGGGCGGTGAAGGGCTGATCGCAGACAGACGCATGGGCTGGACGACCAGGTCGGTTTGGCTTTCGATGTAGCGTCCGGCCCGCACCGGACGTTGTCAGTCCACGACCGATGCGGGGCTCGGCCGCTACAGGAAGACTGAAAGCGGTCTGGGCAACGCGGGCCAGGCGGCGGGCCGTTATTTGAGCGCGCATACAAAAGGAGCACCGGACGATTGGGTCCGGCGCTCCAGGTGTTTTCTCTGCCAGTTCCGGCAGCGGCTTAGCGGCGACGGATCAGACCGAGGCCCAGCAGTAGACCGACCAGCGTGGCTGGCTCGGGAACCGCACGCGTGATACCGGTGAGCACGTCCACCTCGAAGGTGACGACCTCGTCCGGAACGGTCGTGGTGTACATCATGTTGTCGGCGTTGACGCTGCGGGCGTCGGCGCCGATCGAGTTCCAGCTACCCGCCTCAACCGGCTTCCAGTAGTAATCGCCGGGCGCGGCAATGGTGGCGGTGACCGAGCGGATTCCGCCGCCCATGTCGGTCATGTACCAGGCCGGGTCGTTGTTGCTCCAGCCGTTGACATCGCCGGCGACAGCCCACTGGTGACCGGGTTCGTAGTTCAGCCCGATGCGCTCGGTCGCGCCGAGCCAACCGTCGGTGTAGGTGTTGGTGTCGTACGTGATGGTGATGTTGCCGTCGCCATCAGTATACAGCCAACTGTTGCCGCTCTGCGGCCAAGCGTCGTCCCACGTTCCGTCGGTGACCTTGAACTCGTGCCATTCGTCGGCCCCGAGCGTGAGGCTCAGCGAGTGAAACCCGCCGCCCAGATCGGTCATGACGTTGCCGGCGGCGTCCCAGCCGTTGAAATCGCCAGCGACATAGAAGTCTGCCACGGCCGGCGCGGCCAGCAGACACAGCACCGGTAGAAGTGCAACCAGTCTCTTCATTGTTCTTCTCCTACTCCATGAGATACAAGCAATTGCTCGCCAAAGTACGGCCGCTGCGGCCGGCCTCCACGCCGACCGCAGCGGCGTTCACAATCGTCGTTTAACCGCCACTCAACTCGGCGACGAACGCGTCGATATCGAAGCCGTTCACCTCTCCGTCGCCGTTAACGTCGTTCACGCACTTGAAGTCACACGAGGTGCCATAGATAGCGTTCCAGGCCACCTCGTCATTGAGGGCCAGGACGAAGGCGTCGATGTCGAAGCCGTTGACGACGCCGTCGCAGTTCGAGTCGGCCCTGGGCTGGCCGGTGCACCATTCGATCAGGAACCACTGGTCACCGGGGACAGTCTGGAAGTCGACCAGGCGCGGCTCGCCGAAGTTGTCGCCGCCGTAAGCCGACACCGGGCCGAGGACCTGGTTCGAGATCCAGTCGTGCCCGCCACCGTTGACGAAGGCACAGACCATAAGGCTCTCGATCTCGCCGGTGATGCCGATGGCCTCGAGCGGGATGGAGATCTCGATGCCCGTCATCACGTCTTCGGGATTCTCGGGCGCGGTAGAGAGCCCGAAGCCGCCGGCGACGCCTTCGACGTTGCTGTTATCGAGCGTACACAGGAAGCCGTAGGGATCGGTGCTGCCGCCCAGATCGCGATCGAGCAGCCCGCCGTGCGTCTTGTCGGCCGCCCGGCCCTGGCCGAGGTAGTAGCCGACACCGGGGTTGAACTCGTCGACGTAGAGTTCGGCGTAGTTGACGTAGAGCTGGTAGGGGTTGTTCCCGCCGGTGACGCTGACCCAGAAATCGGGCTCGAAGCCGGTGTCAAAGGTGAGGCCGTTGCCAGTGCCATCGTCGCCCATGCGCTGGAGAGCGCCGTAATCGACGTCGGGGTTCTCAGCACCGAGCAGCTTGTTCTGGCCGCCGGCGCGGGTGTCGAAGAAGAACTCGGCCTTGTTGAAGTTGGACTCGAGGTTGCCGGCCAGGCACAGGTAGAGGCGGCCGTTGGCGATACGGGCGCTGGCGCCGTCAAGCTCGGACCCGTAGGCAAAGTCGACCAGGCCCTGGATGGCGTCACCGAAGCCGGTCTGCGTGTCCTGCAGGATTACGCGCTCGTAGATTTGCTCGCAGGAGCCGTCGATCGAGGCGGTCACGACGGGGGAGTCGCAGGGGTCACCGGTGCAATCGGTGTAGTCGCCCTGGTAGGTGCCGCCGAGTGCCAGGCAGTCAATCTCCGGGAGCATGAAGCACAGGTTGCCGATGCAGCAGGCCCCGCCGACGCACGGGTCGTCGTCGCAGTTGGTGCCATTGCCGAGGTAAACGCCGTCGGCCGCGGCGCAGTCCACCTCGGTCATGACGAAGCACTCGAGGTCGATGCAGCACGCGCCGGTCGCGCACGGGTCACCGGAGCAATCGGTGTACGGGCCGAGCCAGTTGCCGCCCAGTGTGTTCACGCAGTAGTCCTCGGTCTCGATGGTGCACGTGATGCCGACACAGCAGGCGCCGTAGGCCAAGCAGTCGCACGCCAGCGAGCAATCGGTGCCGTCGCCGAGGTAGATGCCGTCCATGGCGAGGCAGTCAGCTTCGGTTTCGACTGTGCACAGGCCAGCGACGCAGCAGGCACCGGTCGCGATGGCGTCACACGGGTTGCCGTCGCAGCTCGTGTTGTCACCCAGGTAGGTGCCGCCGAGGTTGTTCACGCAGTCGTCTTCAGTGGTGACGGTGCAGGTGGTGCCGACGCAGCAAGCGCCGCACGGATCGCCGCCGTTCGGGACGGTGAAGAACTGGTCCCAGAAGACGGCCGAAAGATCGACATCGCGCGGCTCGCCCAGGTTGTCGGTGGGATTGCCGAAGATGCCGGCCAGGACTTGGTTCGAGAGGAAATCGTGCTGCTGGCCGTTGATGAAGGCGCAGATGTCGAAGTCGCCGGTTGGGCTGCCGATGGCCGAGAGCGGGATGGCCAGTTCGACGCCGGTTTTGACGCCGGCGCCGTTGTCGGTGCCGAATCCGCCGGTCACGCCGGCCACGTTGCTGTTGTCCAGCGTGCACAGGACTGCGAACGGAGCCGAGGGGTCGCCGCCGATGAGCTGGCCGCCGGTGGTGTCGCAGCGGGTCTGGCCCTCGCCCAGGTAGTACCCAACGCCGGGGTTGCCGGCATCGACATACAGCTCGGCGTAAGCGACGTTGACCACGGTTGGATCGCCGTAGGCATTGAGGGTCAGATAGAAGTCGGCTTCGAAACCGGAGTCGAAGGTCAGGCCGTTGCCGGTGCCGTCGTCGCCCATGCGCTGGAGCGCGCCGTAGTCGATGTCGGGGTTCTCGACGCCCAGAAGCTGGTTCTGCCCGCCGGCCCGCGTGTCGAAGAAGATCTCGAGTTTGTTGCCGTTGGTCTGGAGGTTACCGGAAAACACGAGATACAGCGTGTCATTGACCACGGTGGCGTAGGCGCCATCCAACTCTGATCCGCTGGCGAAGTCGTAGCGACCGGTGTCGGAGTCACCGAAGCCGGTCTGCGTGTCCTGGACGACAACTTCGCCGCAGTACATCGGATCGGCGACCCCGTCGATGACAGGTTGAGCCAGTGCCGGCACGGCTACCAGTGCCAGCACGGCGAGTGTCCCGAAAGCGAACCTCAACATCTTTTCACTCCTTTTCTCTCTGTCCGTTGAACCAATCCAAGCATGCGTCCTCATGCGGTGGCGGCTACCGGGCCGAAGATTCTGGGCTACCAGCAGCAGCAACCGGATGTCAATCGCAAAGCAACGGGCGGCGCGCGATCATGGATCGAGCGCACCCCATCGATCGCCGTAATCGAAGTGAGACGCTTCCCTACGCTCCTCCTGCAGGCAGAACCCCTGCATGACCGATTCTAATATAGAGGGTACAGGTCGGCGAGTAAAGGCCTTTCAGGTCTGGTTCGTCCGGGTGCGTGACACTTGCGGCGGGAGTTTTGGGTATGATTCAGGCGGGTTGGCCCCGGAAGGCGGGGTCGGGCGGTTGGGCGCGCTTCAAGGAGGAAGCTGATCATGCCAGCGAGGACGACACGTGAGGAAGCTCGGGC
>JAHJAR010000038.1 GCA_018814045.1 Planctomycetota bacterium
AGAACGTCGGGGCGAGCGAATTCAAGGGCCTGCGCCTGCATTCGTGGGACCTGAGGCGTAACATGCTCGCGGACGATCCTGAGCTGCGCGGCTGGCTGGTTGATCGCGCGAGGTTCGATGCGGCGTTGCTGAAGCAGGCGACGAAAGCCGGGGCGCACGCGTTGCGCGGGATCGAGCTGCGGGGGCTCGATTTGGCGGAAGATCGGGTGGTGCTGAGTCTGGGCGACGGGCGCAGGGCTTCCGGCCGAATAATGCTGATCGCCGACGGTGCGGCCTCATCAACCGCGCGAATGGCGAATCTGGTGTCCGCGGCGCAGATGCGTGACGTTCCGCGGTGCCTGTTCATGGAGTACGAAACGAGCGAGAAAAAGACGCGCCTGGACGTGGCGGTCGGTGCCAACCGGGCTGGTCAACTCGCGACCATCGTGCGTCTGGGCAAGACGATCAGTCTGGCGATCACCACGCGGGCGGCCGACGTTCCCGTCGAGCAGCAATTCCGCATGTTTTACGGCGGGGTCTTGCAGGCCGGTCTGTTGCCCTGTGGTGTCCCCGCCGAACCGCGGCAACGGCTGTCCCCCGGAGGCGTCGCGCTCGACATGGATACGCACGTCGGCAAGCGCTGCCTGCTGATCGGCGAAGCGGGCGGCTTCGTCGCCGCCTTCAGCAACGAAGGGATTTATCCCGCGATGCGCTCGGGCTGGATCGCCGCCGACACCGCGCTTCAAGCCCTGTCAGCCCCGGTCGTGCAGGATGAGCTCGCGTCGTTCGGTACGGTTTGGCGCCGGGAGTTGGCGGACTACCTGCGCATGCCGAACACCGATCTGAGCCTGCTGGTGCCGCTGGTGTTCAACAACGAGCAGATGTCGCGGCGGGTTGCGCGGGCCTTCCTGTTGGGCCAGGCCTTCTGAGCCGATCTATAATGAGTAACGCGACGTCTTTGCCGGATTGCGCGAGTTGAAGCGATACACAACGGGTGGATCTCGTGAGTGTTGAATTGCAAAACCTAACCATCGTGCACTATCCCGACCCGCGCCTCCGCAAGGTCTGCGATCCGGTAACCGAGTTCGATGGCGACTTAACGGCGCTGGTCAAACGCATGCGCGACCTGATGCACGAGGGCCGGGGTGTCGGGCTGGCGGCTCCGCAGGTCGGTGTAAACAAGCGACTTTTTGTCATGAATATCACCGGCGAGGAGAAGGACGACCTGGTCTTCATCAACCCGGAGATCCACGACATGCACGGCGTCCGCGAGGCAGAGGAAGGCTGCCTGTCGCTTCCGGATGTGCATGTCCAAATCCGCCGCGCAACCGAGTGCACGATCAAGGCCCGGGATCTGGACGGTGAGCCGTTCGAGCTCCGGGGTGAAGACCTCCTTTGCCGCGTCTGGCAGCACGAGACTGATCACCTCAGCGGCACGTTGATCCTCGACCGCATGGGACCGAGCGACAAGATCGCCACCAAAAAGAAGCTCAAGGAGCTGGAAGCGAGCTACAGAGAGAAACGGCGGCGCTAGGAGTTGCGGTCGAGAATCGGCGATTCGGGATTCGAAGGCGGTGAATCATCCGTCGTGGCCGCGAAGAGTCGCATTTGCCACGCACACGCCTGTCGGGGATCATATAAGAATGCGAATCGCATTCTTGGGAACAGGTGATTTCGGCGCGCCGGCGCTGCGGGCGCTGGTGGCGGCCGGGCATACGGTTGTCACAGCGATCAGCCAGCCGGATCGACCCGCTGGACGCGGGCGGCAACTTCGGCCAACGTTCATTCACGCCCTGGCCGACGGGCTGGGCGTCCGCCACATTCAGACCGAAGACGTTAACGCTCTGAATCCCGCGGACGCGCTCGGCGGAGCCGAGATCGGCGTGGTCGCTGCCTTCGGACAGAAGATCGGCAACGCGATTCTTGACACGCTGCCGCTCGGCTGCGTCAACATTCACGGGTCGCTGCTGCCGAAGTATCGCGGCGCGGCACCGGTCCAATGGGCGATCATCAACGGCGACGAGGTCACCGGGGTAACGGTCTTTCAGCTCGACGAGGACTGGGACGCCGGGCCGGTCTGGGGCAGGCGCGAGCTGCGCATCGCTGAGACCGAGACGGCGTCGGAGCTGCACGATCGCTTGGCGCAGCTTGGGGCGCCACTGATCGTGGAAGCGCTCGGCGCGATTCTGTGCGCTGACGCGGAGCCCGAGACTCAGGACGACTCGCAGGCCACGCATGCCCCAAAGCTCTCCCGTCGGGACAGCTGGATCGACTGGTCGGAATCGGCGTTCAACGTGGTGCGGCGGATCAACGGTCTATGGTCGAGGCCGGTGGCGACCTGCATGCTCCCCACGCCCGGCGGTGGGAACGAGCGGCTGCAACTGGCCCGAGCACTGGTTACGGACACGGTGGGCGAGCCGACGGCCGAGTTTCCGCCGGGGGCCTTCCTGCCCGATCAAACCGTGCAGGCGGGCCGGGGTCGTGTACGTTTGCTGGAGGTCAAGCCGGCAGGCGGCAAGTTGATGTCGTTCGAGGCGTTCGCACGCGGCCGGCAGGTGCAGCCAACGATGCGTCTGCTTCCGCTTGAAGAACCATGACCAACCCGAGACGCAATCTGGGCGGGCCCGGCCCGCTCAGCGGTCGTGAGGCCGCCTTCCAGGCCGTGCTGGCCGTGTTGCGTGGCAACGGCTTCATCCAGGACACCCTTGCACAGCTCCGCGATACCGACCGCCTCGCTAGGCACGAGGTCGCATTGGCGAGGAAGATCGCGCTGGGCACCGTCCGCCACGCGCTGACGATCGAACACGTGCTGCGTGCCGTGGCAGACTACGATGGACGTAGGGTCAAGCCGGCACTACGGGCCATTCTGCTGTCGGCGGGATTTCAGATTATCTGGATGCATCGCATTCCGGAGTTCGCCGCGGTTGATCAGGCGGTTGAGCTGGCCCATCGTCACGCCGGCCGCCGCGCGGCGGGTATGGTAAACGCGATCCTGCGGAACCTGTC
>JAHJAR010000300.1 GCA_018814045.1 Planctomycetota bacterium
GCACGAGATCTGTGGGCGGCCGATGCTGGCGTACGTGCTCGACGCCTGCCGGGCGGCGGGGGTCCGGCAGTGCTGCGTTGTGGTCGGTCATGGCAAAGACGCGGTGATGTCCGCCTGCGCGGATGACCACGACATCCGCTGGGTGGAGCAGACGGAGCAGAAGGGGACCGGGCACGCGGTGCAGTGTTGTCGCGCGGCGGTTGATGGCCAGTTCGATCACACGCTTGTGTTGTGTGGCGACGGGCCGCTGCTCCGCAGTCAGACGCTCGGCGAGTTGCTCGATCGGCACGAGGCCGAGGGCGCCGCGGCCACTCTGGCCACGGCGGAGATCGAAGACCCCACGGGCTATGGTCGCATCTGGCGCGACGAGGCGGGTATGCTGCGCGGCATCGTGGAACACGGCGACTGCACGCCGGAGCAGCGGCGGATTCGCGAAGTGAATCCGAGCTACTACTGTTTCCGGGTGCCGGAGTTGTTCTCGGCGCTGGAGCAGGTGCGGCCGAACAACGCGAAGAACGAGTATTATGTTACTGACGTGCTCGGCATTCTGATCGAAGCGGGGCACAAGGTGCAGGGTGTGACCGCCGTGCTGCCCGAGGACATCTTCAGCATCAACTCGCGGCACGATCTGGCCCACGTCAACGCCGTGATGCGGGACCGGATCACCGCCCATTGGATGGCGTCCGGGGTGACGATTGTCGATCCGGCCAACACGTGGATCGATGCCCGGGCGACGATCGGCGTGGACACCGTAATCCATCCGTTCGTCATGATTCGTGGGGCGGCGCGGATTGGACGTGCTTGTTCGCTCGGGCCGTTCGCCAGTCTCTCGGGTGATATGCAGGTGGGCGACAACACTTCCGTGGGCTCGTTTTGCGGAGGCGCCCGATGACGGATCTGCGCGTATTCGCCGGCCGGAGCAATCCGGTGCTCGCCAAGCGGATGGTCGACTACCTGGGCATCCCGTTGGGGCGGGCGCAGTTGGAGAATTTCCCGGACGGGGAAATCTCGCTGAAGCTGGTCGAAGATGTACGCGGGCGCGACGCGTTCGTGGTGCAGTCGACCTGCCCGCCGACCAACGACCATCTGGTCGAGCTGCTGATTTTCATCGACTGTTTGCGGCGGGCGTCGGCGCGGCGCATTACTGCGGTGATTCCGTACTTCGGGTATGCGCGGCAGGATCGCAAGGACGAGGGGCGGGTCCCGATCACGGCGAAGCTGGTTGCGAACATGATCATGGCGGCCGGAGCGGACCGCGTGCTTACGCTGGACCTGCACGCCGCCCAGATTCAGGGTTTCTTCGATATCCCGGTGGACGTCCTTTCGGCCGAGCCGGTGATCACGGCCTACGCGAGTTCTCTGGACCTCGGGCCGATCGTGCTGGTCAGTCCGGACATTGGCAATGCCAAGCGGGCGCGAGCCTACGCCGACCGACTCGGGGGTGAACTGGCGATCATCGACAAGCGTCGGACGAGCGGCTCCGAGACGAAGGTGTTCACGATCATCGGCGACGTGAAAGGCCGTTCGGTACTGATGGTCGACGATATGATCGCCACGGCCGGCACCGTGGTGCAAGGTTGCCGGCTGGTGCGGGAGCGCGGGGCCAAGGAGGTCATCGTGGCGGCCACCCATGGTGTGCTGTGTGGGCCAGCGATCGAACGTTTGAGTGATGTTTCGGTCAGCCGCGTGGCCCTCACGGATACGATTCCGCTTACGGAAGAAGCCCGGCAGCGCTTACCGAACTTGGAGGTCCTGACCGTGAGCGAACTGCTCGGTGAGGCGATACGGCGCATCCACCGAAACGAGTCGGTGAGCAGCCTGTTCATGAAATAACGCTACGGGCCGCGGCCCGTCACCCGTGCGTGGCGTCCGCGGCTGCGCGAAGGAGTACGATGATGGAGATTGCGACGGTTCGCGGGGAACGGCGAGCGCCGGGCGGCCGGCACGCCAACGCCCGCCTGCGTCGACAGGGTCTGGTGCCGGCGGTGATCTACGGGCACGCCCAGGAGACGGAGACAGTGGCCTTGTCCTTGCATGATCTTCTGATTGCGCTCGAACGCATGCAGCACGTGATCGAGTACAAGGGCGAGAGCGACCAACAACCCCGGCAGTACCTGATCAAGGCCGTGCAGTACGACCATCTTCAGAAGCAGCCGGTGCACGTGGACCTGATGCGCGTCGATCAGAACGAACGCGTGCACGTCAAGGTGCCGCTGGAGTTGCGTGGCGAGCCGAAGGGGACGCACGAAGGCGGCGTGCTGGTCCATGTAATCACCGATCTGGAAGTCGAGTGCCTGCTGGTTCGAATCCCCGGGAGGATCACGGTCAACGTGGGCCACCTGGTGTTGGGGCAGTCGCTCCACGTCAGCGAAATAGAGCTGCCTCCGGATGTCAGGGCAGTTTCCGCGCCCGACGAGATTATCGCGGTTGTTCGGGCGCGCCGCGGTGTGCATGTGTCCGAGCTCGAGGAAGCGGCGGAGGAAGGCGCTGAGCAGGCCGTCAAGGAGCCCGAGATCATTGGTCGCACGGCCAAAGAGGACGAGCCGGATGGCGCTGGAGCCTGACCGTGAAGCTGGTCGCCGGTCTGGGCAACCCGGGCCCGCGCTACGCCCCATCGCGTCACAACGTGGGGTTCGGCGTTGTGGACGAGTTGGCTCAGCGCTGGAGCTGCGACGTGACGCGCTACGAGCAGCGGTTCGAGGCGCTGGGCGGCGAAGGGCAGGTGGAATCGGAGAAGGTGCTGCTGCTCAAGCCGGTCACGTTCATGAACCTGAGCGGGCGCAGCGTCGGTGCCATCTGGCGTTTCTACAAGCTCGCGATCAGCGATGTTCTGGTTGTGCACGACGATCTGGACCTGCCGGTGGGCCGGATTCGGCTGCGGACGAAAGGCTCGGCGGGCGGCCACCGGGGGCTGGCGGATGTCCTGCGGCACCTGGGGACTACGGAGGTCTCGCGCTTGCGCGTGGGCATCGGTCGGGTGCACCGGGACGCCACGGTCGAGTACGTGTTGAGTCGGTTTGCGCCCGAAGAGCGCGAACCGATCGAATGGGCCGTCAAGCGTGCGGCGGACGCTGTGGAGCGTTGGGTCCGTGCGGGGATTGAGGCGGCGATGAACGAGTTTAACAGCAAACCTGATGAGCCATCTGGACCTGGAGACAGTCCGGCCGGGCCCGTGTCGTAAGGAGACCAGCCTTGAGACGCTACGAAGGCATGTTCCTGTTTGACAACGCAGTCGCGCACGAATGGTCGGGTATCGAGCAGGAAGTTCGGCGGCTGTGCGATCGAATCGGTGCCGAACTGGAAGTGTGTGTCAAGTACGACGAGCGCAAGCTCGCCTACGAGATCAACCGGCGCAAGCGTGGCACTTACGTGCTGACCTATTTTCAGTCCGTGGGAGACCGCATCAACGACTTGGAACGCGATGTCCGCCTGAGCGAGTTGGTGCTGCGCGTGCTGGTCCTGCGGGCCGACAATGTTGCCGAGGAACGCATCGCCGAGTTGAAAGCCCGCTCCGCCGAGGAGCCGCTCTCCCCGGGTTCGGGCGATGGTCGCCGGCATTGGGACGATGAGCGGCCCCGGCGTGAACGGCCGCCGCGCTCGGGCGACCGTGGCCGCGATGGTTTCGGGCGGGCATCCGATTCAAGCAATGACGCTGACAATGATGATGAGAGCGTGGTGCCAGTGGAGCGCCCACCAGCGAAGGCAGGCAGGCGGAGGGTCGACGCCGAAAGCGACTCCCGCCCCGCGCCGGGAGCGGATTCGGTCGACTAGGCGGGCAGGCATTCTAACCAAGGCAGGTGAGAGCCATGGCCAATTTCAACAGAGTGATCCTGATGGGCAACCTGACCCGCGACCCGCAACTGAAGTACCTGCCGAGCAACACGGCGGTATGCGAGTTTGGGTTGGCGGTCAATCGGCGCTGGCGGGACCGGGATGGCAACCAGCGTGATGAAACCTGCTTCGTCGATCTGGCGGCTTTTGGAAAGCAGGGAGAGACGATCAACCAGTACATGTCGAAGGGGCGCGCGATCCTGGTGGAAGGGCGCTTGAAATTTGACAGTTGGACCGGTCAGGATGGCACCAAGCGCTCAAAGCTGAGCGTCGTGGTCGATAATTTTACGTTCGTCGGGTCGCGCGATGCCAGCGCTTCCGGCGGTGCTCCGGCCAGCGGGGGCGAGGGTTACGAACACGCCCCGGTGCCGCCCGGGGCACCGATGACGCCCCGGGCGAACCCGATGGACATGCCCCCCGCCGGCGACCCGCCGCCTTCGGGTGAGAACATTCCCTTTTGATGCAATGCGAATGAGGTAACTATGGCGAGGATGCAGACAGGCAAGCGGAAGGGCAGGTCGCGACGACGGCGTCTGGCCGAGGCTGCCAAGTGTCGTTTCTGCCGCGAGAAGATTCGCGAGATTGACTACAAGGAGGTGGCTACGTTGCACAAGCTGGTCAGCGCCCAGGGCAAGCTGTTCCCGCGCAAGCGGTCCGGGAACTGTGCTCGCCATCAGCGCTCCAGCGCTCTGGCCATCAAGCGCGCCCGATTCATGGCCCTCTTGCCGTTTGTCGGCTAGTTGCCGGTTGACGATCGCGCGCGACCATCGACGGAGAACTGCACCATGCGGTTGCTGTTGCTCAAAGACGTGCGCAAGCTGGGACACGTCGGCGATATCGTCGACGTCAAGGCCGGCTATGCGCGTAACTACCTGTTGCCCCAACTGCTGGCCACCGATCCGACCGAAGAGAATATCAAGGCGATCGAGGAAGAGCGCAAGCGCGCCACCAGCGAGCGGGCCCGCCGACAGACGGAATTCCTCGAGCTGGCCGAGAAACTCGGCGACGCTTCGGTGACGATCGAGGCTACGGCCAACCCCGAAGGCACGCTCTACGGCTCTGTGGGGTCCGAGGAAATCGCCGCGGCCTTGCAGGCCCAGGGCTTCGCCGTGCTGCCCAAACATGTTCAGCTTGATTCCCCCATTCGGACGCTGGATAATCTCGTAGTGAACCTGGAGTTCACGGATGAGATCACCGCCCAGGTGAAGGTCTGGGTCGTCAGGGAAGGGGCAGGCGAGCATGTCGACGAGTCCGCAGAGCCAAGCGACGACGGCGAAACCTACGCCGAAGACGAATCCGAAGAAGAATAGCTCCACCGGCGCGCTCGATCGTCAATTGCCGCATTCCGAGCGGGCCGAACGCGCCCTGCTCGGTTCCATGTTGCTCGACCGGGACGCGATTGGTGAGGCTATCACCGCCCTCGGTGACGCGGCCGACCAGGCGTTCTTCTTTGGCAAACACCAGCGTCTCTACGCCCTGATCGCCGAACTGTACGACCGCGACCGGGCCATCGACGGCGTGGTCATCCGGGACGAATTGAAGCGGCGGGGGTGGTTTGACGAACTCGGCGGATACGATTTTCTGGCAGGTCTGGCCAGCGCCGTCCCGTCGGCGCTGCGCGTGCACGAGTACGCCCGCATCGTGCGGGAAAAGCGCCTGCTGCGCCAACTCGTCAACGCAACCCACCGGGTGATGGAATCGGCCTTCGACGACGCCCTGCCGGCGCAGGAGATTCTCGACTTCGCCGAACGGGAAATCTTCGGCGTCACCGAGCAGCGCGTCTCGAGCGGCACCCAGACTCTGCCGGAGTTGATCAAGAGCGTCTTCGAGCAGATCGAATCGCACGAGGCAGGCGTGCTCACCGGCGAGCCGACGGGGTTTGTCGAGCTGGATGATCTGACCTGCGGCATGCAGCCGGCCGAGTTGATCATTGTGGCGGGACGCCCGTCGATGGGTAAGACGGCGCTCGGTCTGAACATGGCCGAGCATCTGGCGATTGCGGAGGGCCGCCCGGCCTTGTTCTTTTCGCTGGAGATGAGCCGGCAGCAGGTGGCCCAGCGGATTTTGTGCAGCCGGGCGCGGGTCGACGCACACAAGCTGCGGCGGGGGCGCCATTCGGCACGTGACCTGGAGAAGCTGCACGCTGCCGCGGACCAGATCAGTAGTGCGCCGCTGTTCGTGGACGATACCTCGCACCTGAGCATTCTTGAACTGCGGGCTCGGGCTCGGATGGCGTACCGCAAACACGGGATTCGCGCCCTCTTTGTCGATTATCTGCAACTTATGCACGCCCCCGGCTACGAGAGTCGGCAGGTAGAGGTGGCCGAGATCTCACGCGGTCTGAAGGCGCTGGCCAAGGAGTTGAAGCTGCCCGTCGTGGCGATGGCCCAGCTCAATCGCAATTCGGAAGATCGGTCCCGGCAAGGAAACCGGCCGCGGATGAGTGACCTGCGCGAATCCGGCGCCATCGAGCAGGATGCCGACGTCGTCGCCTTGTTGCATCGTGAGGCATACTACGCGAAGGGCGAGCCGGAAGTGGAAGAGGATAACACGGCGGAATTGATCATCGCCAAGCAGCGCAACGGCCCGGTCGGGACAGTGACACTGCACTTCAACAAGCAGTGGACGCGCTTCGACAACCACAAGCCGGGTGGGGCCGAGTTGTCCTATGTGCCGGAGTACAGCGAGGACACCGATTTTCCCTAGCAGTCCGTTGAAAGGGGAGTGCGGGTGTCTCGCCCGCCAGACCCCAGTTGCGCGACACGCTCGCATTTTCGGGCGCGGATTTGATGCGGGTCGGGTATACTGGATCTACCGTAGCCAGCATCAGGGCTTGCCGCCGGGGGGGGTGGCAAGGCGGCCCGGCGCAGGCGACGAACCATCCGGGATTCCCGGCCGCCCGGCTTTGACAGCCCGGCGGTTGGCCGCGTAGGATCGCAATTGGCGGGAGCGTGGTTGAGCGGGGCCCATTCCGCAACAGGTGACGCGTGGGCACCCACGGCAATGCCATTCACCTTCGCACCGGGGACCCCGGTGCGGCGGCGATAATCGACCAGTGGCTTGAGCGCCACGGGGTCGTGGTGATCGGCTGCACCGACGCGTTCCACGCCTGTAGTCACATGGTCAGGAACGGAACGGAGGCGCCGTTGCTGGCCTTCGTTGGCACGGATTGGCTCGCACCAGACGACCGCGCGATCATCAGGTATTTGCACGAGCGCTGGCCCGGAGTTGGGATAGTCTTGTACGGGGCCGTCGAGGCCGGTGTTTCGTGGGCGAATGGGGCCCGCCTGATCGTCTGTCGAACGCGTGCGGCGTTGCGCGACCTCGTCGCGAAGACACCGCAGCAGCTACTGGAGCGTTCGGCACCGCAGGCGGCGTCAAACACGGCGCTGCGTTCGCCGCCGTTACCGCGGAACGAACCGCCCGCGCCGCCGGCCGTATCGACGTGTGTAGCGGCTGGCGACGATGCGCCCCGCGCACCAAGGCGTCTTGACAACGTCCCGCCGGTGTCGGGCGCTGCCGAGCCAACGCACCTGGGACTGACGCGTGAAGAGTTGGCCGCGCTGCTGGACGAGACCGATGCGTGAGCACGGTGGACAGTAGCAAGAGAGTGGATGGAAGCATGCGATGCGTCGGAAATCACGGCTATTGGTGATTGGACCGAGCGCGCTGCGCCAGATCGTGGCCCGTGCCCTGCCCCGCCACGAGATCTCAGTTGCTGAAGACGCACTGGGTGGTGTGTGGGAGATGGGCAAGCGGACCTATGATGAAGTCCTGCTGTCGCTTTCGGTTGGCAAGAACGCGCTGCGGGCCGTGCGCAGCCTGCGCGAAGTTGCGCCGGCTGCCCGAATCGTGGTTACCTGCCCTCCTCCGGACGAGCCGCACGCCTGTCAGGCCCTGCATGAGGGAGCCGACGATTACATCCTGGAACCCATGACGCGCGAAGACCTTGAGCACGCCTTCAAGCTGCCAACACAAGCCCGTATCTCGGCGGGGCCGGCGCCCGGGCCGACGATGCATGAAATCGTCTTGCTCGCCGACGTACTGAAGAATATCGGCGACGGACCGCAGCCCACGCTGGACCGTTTCGCCAGCCTGTTGCAGGAGGCTTTTGGGGCCGAAAGCGTAGTCGTCCAGATTGATGACCTGCTCGCCGCCATCGGCGACGCGTCGGCGGCGGTGTTGGACGAGGCCATCCGCCGGCACAACCGCACCGTCGGCTACGTCTCGCTTGGAAAGCCGGCGCACGGCGCGTATGCCGCCAGCACGGCGGCGCGGCTGGCCGACTACGCCAACCTGATTGAAACGGCGGTGACCCAGGCCCGGGAGCGTGAGCGTTGGCAGCAACTTGCCTGGACCGATGACCTGTGCGGCCTGCGAAACCGGCGTTATTTTGAACAGGTGTTGGATGACCTGATTGTCCGCGCTGCCGATCAGCGCTTGCGGGTCACGGTGCTGCTGTTCGATATCGATGGTTTTAAGAGCTACAACGACAGCTATGGTCACGACACCGGCGACGCCCTGCTGCGAGAGATTGCCGCCCTGCTCAAACGCTGCTCGCGTGAGAGCGATGTGGTGACGCGCTACGGCGGCGACGAGTTCGCGGTCATCTTCTGGGATGCGGAAAAGCCGCGCGTGCCCGGTTCCCGCCACCCGACCGAGCCGGTTGTTTTGGCCGAACGTTTCCGCGAGGCCACGCGCCTGCACGAGTTCAAGTGCCTGGGAGAGAACGCGCCGGGGCGAGTGACAATCAGCGGAGGGCTGGCCTCGTTTCCCTGGAACGGGGCCACGCGCGAGGAGTTGCTGCGCGCGGCCGACGACGCTCTGCGCGCGGCCAAGCGCACCGGCAAGAACCAGATTGTCCTGGCCGAATCGGCATCTGTCTCCGAAACGCTGGAGGACACGGCGGACTGACCGGGCGATCCAGACGCACTTTCCAGCGCGGCCGACTCGGCCGACGCGGTCTGTTTCGGCTTCCACGAATCCAGCCTACAATGCGAATTGCCCCAGCCGACAGCGGCTGCGTGGCGTTCCCCGAAAAGGCCGCGCAGGAGGTATCCATGAGGATTCTGATCGCAGACAAGTTCGAGCAGTTCGGCATCGAGCAACTCGAGCAACTCGCCGATGCCGTCGCATGCGAGCCGGAGTTGAAGGACGACTCGCTCAGCAGGCGTTTGCAGGAACTCGATCCGACAATCCTGATCGTCCGGTCGACCAAGGTGCCCGGGCAGGTACAGGACGCGGGCAAGGGCCTCAAGCTGATCATCCGCGCCGGCGCCGGCTTCGACACGATCGACACCGTCGGTGCCCGGGAGCGTGGCATCAGCGTGGCGAACTGCCCCGGGATGAACTCGGTGGCCGTGGCCGAACTGGTCATGGGACACATGATCGCCCTGGACCGGCGCATACCGGACAACGTGGCCGACCTGCGGGCTCACAAGTGGGACAAGAAGGGGTACAGCCAGGCCCGCGGTCTGAAAGGGCGCACGTTGGGGCTGATCGGTGTCGGCCGCATCGGCACGGAGGTCGCCCGGCGTGCTTTGGCGTTCGAGATGAAAGTCCTGTTCTTCGACGTGCTGCCGGATGTTCAGCCGGTGGACCACCCCAACTGCCGGCGGGCCGGGCTGGATGACGTATTGCGCCAGGCCGATTTTGTGTCGCTGCACGTACCGGGCGGGGACAAGACGCACCACCTGATCAACGCGGCGAAACTCGCGCTGATGCAGCCGCACGCGCGCCTGATCAACACCAGCCGCGCCTCGGTGGTCGACGAAGCGGCGTTGGTCGCGGCGCTGCGCGAGGGACGTATCGGCGGTGCCGCGCTGGACGTGTACGCGAGCGAACCGGCGGCGGACGGCAAGGTGTTTGAGTCGGCCACGGCCGATGCGCCGAACCTCTACGGGACTCATCACATCGGGGCCTCAACGGAACAGGCCCAGCTCGCGGTGGCAGAGGAAACGGTGCGCATAGTCGCGGAGTACAAGGCCAGTGGCAAAGTGTTGAACTGCGTGAACGCCTGAGGCCAGGCGTGAGCGACAGGCTGCGTGCGGCTCCTGGTGCTGCAGAGTATGCGACATGGTGGTCGGCCACGTATCGGTCGCGTTCCGCCGAGAGTGGTTGGTGCTCAACCGTGACGTGCGGCGGCGAGTTGGCTCGCGATGCACTCGATCAGCTTCCGGCGCTCGATCGGTTTCGTGGCGTATTCATCGCAACCCGCGCGCAGGCAATTCTCACGATCCTGAGACATGGCGTGAGCGGTGAGGGCGATGATGGGGCCCGTATAGGCTTCTCTGCGCAGCAGGCGGGTGGCTTCGTATCCGTCCAGCATCGGCATCTGCATGTCCATCAGGATCACGTCGAACGCGCGGCCAGCGTCACGGGCAGCCAGGGCCTGCTCGACCGCGAGCTGGCCGTTCTCGACGATCGTCACGTCAGCCCCCGCCTTTCTGAGGATGGCGGAGACCAGCCGCTGGTTGTCGGGGCCATCCTCGGCCAGCAGGATGCGGCAGGAGAGCCGGCTTGGCTCGGTTCGGACTTCCTCTGCCACTGTCGGCCGTTCCAGCAGTGCTTCAGCCGGTTGGGAAGTGAATCTGACGTCCTCGAGCGGGCCCGTGGCAATCTTGAAGTGGAAAACACTGCCCACGCCTGGTTCGCTGTCAGCGGTAATATCGCCGCCGAGCAGGTTGGCCAAGCGCTTGCTGATAGTAAGTCCCAGCCCGGTTCCGCCGAATCGCCGTGTTGTCGACGAATCGACCTGCGAGAATGGTTGGAAGAGCCGGTCGAGCTGGTCGTTGCTCATGCCCATACCGGTATCGATGACGTCGAATTGCAGCATAGGCTCGGCGTCGCCCGCGATGAGGTCCGGAGACACGAGGCGTGCCACCAGCCGCACGCTCCCGGTTTCGGTGAATTTGATGGCGTTGCCGACGAGGTTGATGAGGACCTGTTTGATGCGGGTAGTGTCGCTACGGATTGTCTCGGGGATCCGGCCGTCGAATTCGGCCCTGAGCGACAGCCCCTGCTGATCGGCGCGCACCTGCATGAGCGAGAGCACGTCAGCCACCAACTGAATGGGGGAGCAGGAGGTCCGCTCGATGTCGAACCGGCCGGCCTCGATCTTGGATAGGTCCAGTATGCCGTTGATGATCTCGAGCAGGTGTTCGGCGTTGCGCGAGATGGTCGACAGGTACTCGCCGTATTCCCGTGCGCCGAATTCACACTGCTGCGGGCAACCCTCCTTGATCAGGTCAACGTATCCGAGAATGGCGGTCATGGGCGTGCGAATCTCGTGGCTCATATTGGCCAGAAACTCACTCTTAGCCTGGGTCGCGGCCTCGGCCGTTTCGCGCGCCGCGGCGATGTCCTCCATCATGTTGATGGCGACGATTTGCATCTCTGCCAGGCGTTCTCGGTCGCGCGCCAACTGGGCTTCACGCTCCTCGGCCTCGCGGAGCTTGTCGGCCAGTTCGCAACCCAGTTTCTTCTCGGCCTCGGCCTTCTTCTCCAGCCGCATCAGTATTTCTTCGATCTTGACAAACTGCTGCGCGACAAGCTGCGCGGTGATGTCGGAGGCCTTTCGGGCCACGCGGACCTCTTCCCGCAGCATCGTGTTATCGCGCTGCAACTCCGCGGTCGTAGGTGCCCGGGCCACCTGACTCATGTTGTTGCCCCCCCATGCTGCGGCTCATGCGCGAACTGCGGCGTCCCGCGGTTGGCCGTCAGGTTCAGGCACAACTCGGTTGCCGACGCAATCGTGCATTCTTCAGCCGGGCCTTCGATACCCACGAGCAGGATTTGCGGGGCCGGCCCAGCGCAGACCAGCGGCAACGCCCGCAACAGATACGCCAGTCCGGCCGAGTGGCCGTAGGCCTGCTCGGCGTGCTGGGCCACGCTCTCCCCCTCGAGCACGGCGATATGACTCGGCGCGGCAAAGCCCGACACCGCGTCGACAAAAATCACCCGCTCCGCTCCTTCCACGAATCGCAGCAGATCCAGACCCGCCAACCCGCCGTCAATTACTTCAACGCCGGGCGGCAGGGTGGTGCCCGCCAGCCGGTCGTACACCCGGGGACCGGCCGCGTCCTGCGGGCAGAAGCGGTTGCCTACACAGATGATTCGTTTCACCAGGCGCCTCACAACTTCTTGCGCACCAGACTGTGCACGGATTTGACGGTGTGCACCGTGCACACCAAGCACGGGTCGAACGAACGTACCACATGCCCCAACTCGACCGGGTTGGCTGGGTCTCTGACCGGGGTGCCGAGCAGGGCCTGCTCCCAGGGCCCGCGGACGCCCGCTGAGTCGCGCGGCGAGCCGTTCCACGCCGTGGGCGTTATGATCTGGTAACGCTCGATCTGCCCGTCGGCGATCTGTACCCAGTGCCCCAGCGCCCCCCGTGCGGCCTGTGTGCCCCCAAAGCCACTGCCGGCGGAAATCGGTGGTGCGGGTGTATAGAACGTGCCATCTGGCTCGATCTCGGCCAACCAATGCCGCATTGCTGGCACCAACTCGGCCGGCCGCACCAAGCGGGCCAGTTGTCGCACGAACGCGTTAGGGCCGTTCCGCTCGACCAGGTCAACGAAGAGCGGGTTTCTGGAAATTATCAACTCGGCCAGTGGCCCGGTTTCGGCCGGCAGGCCAGCGTAGCGCGGCGCCTTGGCCCAGGAGTACTTCTGGCCTTCCGCGCTGCCAGCGCACGGCCGCGTCTCACCATCGAAGGGATGTCGGCCCCCGTCGTAGTCCTCGAACCACGAACAGGCCACATGCTCGGCAACCAGGTCCTGCTCAAAGGGATCGATCTGCGTGCCCCGCGCGAAACCCGCCGGGATCAACTGCGTGGTACAGTCGCCCAGGCCACAAACCTCGGTGCCGGCGGGCAGGTCGAGCGCGCCGAAGCTGATGAAATTGCCATAGCCACAGCCGAGCTGCTCGAGACCGATCTGGCGCGCGAAGCGTATATAGAATCCCAGATCGCTGTCCCTGTGGTCCGGGCTCTCCGCCAGCCAGGTGTCCAGATCGTTCGAGCTGCGCACGGCTCGCCAGCGGTCCACGCGGCAGCCCAATATGCGCTGTTCGTACCAGGACTGGTAACTGTCGAGCAGATGGCGACACTGGAGCAAGTCGTTCAGGCCGGCCGTCGATGCCACGCCTCCCGGGACCATGTACGACGAGTGGGGCCACTGGCCGCCAAGGATGGCCACGATTTCCAAGGCCTTCTTCGTTTGCCTGATGACCTCGATTACTGTTTCCCCTTGGAAGGGGCGGTAGCGCCGTACAGCCTCGTCGAAGAGCCCGTCACCGCTGTACGCCGGGTTGGCGAAGTCAACCGCGAACATCAGGAACGTCTGGCGCACGTCGCTCTGGATCATCTCCGTCATCAAGGCCAGGTTGCGGACCCTGATGGCATCGGGAGGGAGTTGGCCGCCGACCATTGAGTCGAGCGCCCGGGCGGCGGCCGTCAGGTGTGCCGTACTGCAAATGCCGCAGATGCGCGGCGTGATTACCAGGCCGTCGAGCGCGGCGCGCCCCTTGAGAATCTGCTCGAAGCCGCGGTACATGGTCCCTGCGCTCCAGGCATCCGTGACGCGTTCGCTGTCCAGCTCGACGCGGATCTCGAGATCTCCCTCCACGCGGTTCAGCGGAACATTGAGCGTGCGGCGCGTGCTGTGCTTAGACGGCGCCTCAAGCGTGCGTGCTTCAGACACGTTTGCTCTCCTTGCTGCTACACTTCCGTTTCCCGGTTCTTCAAGCGCTGTGGCGCGGCGGCCGCGGCCATACCCTTGTAGGCCAGGTAGTGCGCCCGATCCATGCCGTCCGGGAGCTGCTTGGGGATCCCCTCGATATTGCGTGTCCGGAAGAAGGCATAGTCCTGCGGGAAGTCCGGGCGCGTACAACCGAAGCAGGGGACCCCCACGCGGGTCTTGGAGCTGCGCCGGTTCCACAGCACCTTGTTGCAGGGGCCGAAGGCCAGGGGGCCGTGACAACCCATGTAGAAGAACAGGCATCCCTTCTCCCCAAAGTCCTGCTCTTCGACGCGATACTCGTGGTACTCGTTCCGCGTGCAACCCTGGTGTACCAGCAGACCGTACCAGTCCAGGGGCGCGTTGAACTCGTTCAGCGGCAACGGCTGCCCGTAGACCAGGGCGGTTATGGTGCCCGCCACAACCTCAGGATGACACGGACAGCCAGGCAGATTGACCACGGTCAGCCCGCTGCGGGATCGGAAAGACTCACCCAGGAAGCCGCCCTTTTCCCACTTCAGAAACTGTGCACCGCAGGCCTCCACCACACCATTTGCCCCGACCCCGCCGTAGCTCGCGCACGTACCAACCGCCACGACGAACCGCGCGTGGTGTGCCAGGGTGGCTACCAGGTCCTTCTTGGGTCGACCGTCGAGGCAATCGTACGTTCCGGTGCCGGACGGGCCGCATACGATGGCGCCCTCGAGGCAGAGGATGTCCAGCGGCTGCTCGCCCATGAGCAGGCGGTCCAGCAGTTCGCGGTGGTCGGCCGGGCTGCCGTTCGAGAGCGAGGGATGCCACAGCACGTCGACGTCGAGCATTCGCAACAGCTCCACGACGTCCGGCGATTCCGCGCTGAGCAGCGACATCGTGTCGCCCCCGCAGCCCCCGCATTGCAGCCAGTAAAGCGTTGCGGCCATGTTTCCTCCGATCTACTCGGTTCGCAGCACGCCACCCCCCAGGCCCAACTCCGCGATCTTCCTGGGCGCCTCGTATTTGGGCTCCTGCCCCAGCGTCTCCAGCAGGTCGTTGACTTCCTCTTTCAAAACGACGATGCGTTTCTCCCGATCAGCCGTGTTCGACACCAGCACCTCGAGGCGGCGTTTGGCTTCTGACAACTCCTCCACGCGGCGCGTCAGCTCGGCTTCGGTGCGTCGGCGCTCCCGGTTGATCAGCGCCTGGGCGACGTGGTCGGCGACCTCGGCGGCAAAGGTGATCTCACCGGTTCGCCAAGTGCGCCGCTCGCCCACGTGTTCGTGACAGACGACGCCGGCGATCTCCCCGGACACGCGGATGGCGGCGTCCAGTATGGACGTAATGCCGTGGGGTACGAGGTAGCTGTCGACGAAACCGCGTGTGCGCGGATCGGTGTGGGCATCGTTCGCATCAACGACGCGGCCGGCCCGCAGAGCTTCGAAATAGTCCGGGTAGTCCTTGGCCGCGAGGGCTTTACCGGCGGAATGCCTCTTCGAAGCGCGTTCATACAGGTCAACACAACGCAGCTCGGCCTTGTCGTCGTCCAGCAGCCAGACGCTGGCTCGTTCGATGTCCAAGGTTTCGGCCGCTGTTTCGGTGACCACCAGGACGGCCCGCTCGAATTCGCCGGCCGCGATTGTCTTATCGAGTGCCAGGCTGACGATGGAAGCCTGTTGTTTCTGGACTGCGAGCAGACCGGCCCGTTGCTCCCGTTCGACCAGCTTGCGTTCAGTGATGTCAGACGCCATCTGGTACCGCACCATATGCCCGTCCGGCCAGCGGATGGCCTTGTCGACACAGCGGTACCAGCGGCCGGTGACCTTGTTGGCCGACTCCCAGACATATGGCCGGCCGACGTTGTCGCCAAAGAGCCGGTCGTTCGTGCAGAACAAACAGGGAGACTCCGTGCCCTGTATGACGCGGAAGCACTTCTGCCCCGTTCCGTCACCCCACAATTTCTTGAAGGACTCGTTCACGTAGAGCAGTTCGTGCGTATCCGGATCGCTCACGTAGACCGGCTCGTCGATACTGTCGAAAATGGAAAGCAGTCGGCGGCGTTCGTACTCCAGAGCCTGCTCCGCATCCAGCCGGCGCTGCTCGGAACGCACCCCGTGGGCCACCACGCAGAGCGACAGAATCGACACGGCCACCAGGATTCCCGAGGACCAGGCAATCAGACGGCCGGTCAAGACAGCGATCTCCTCGTGGACGTCCTCCACATACATGCCTGTGCCGACTATCCAGCCCCAGGGCTCAAAGCCCTTGACGAAGGAGAGCTTTGATACAACGCGCTCGTCGTCGTCCTGTCTTGGCCACATGTAATCCACATACCCCGCGCCCTGCTTCCGCACGGTGTCCGCCATGACACAGAACATCCGTTTGCCCTGTGGATCCGCGAAGTCGGATAGGTCCTGCCCGTCGAGGTCGGGCCGGTGCGGGTGCATCACCATGCGCGGCTGCATATCGCTGATCCAGAAGTAGTCCTTCATCGCCGGACCGTAGCGCATCTGGCGGATGCACCCGACCGCCTGCGCCTGTGCCTCGGCCGCCGTGAGCAGGCCTTGCTCCTCCAAGCTGCGGTACTGTGCCAGCACGCTCCAGGCCGGCTCGGTCAGTCGTTGAATCATCTCCCTCTTGCGTTCCAGGATGCTGTTTTTCAGCGTCGGGACGAAGATCACAAAAATCACCACGACGAACAGCGCCACCGTGGCCAGACTGGGCAGGCACACGCGCAGCGGCCAGCGCGCGAGTTGCCGACGCTCGGTCTTCTGGGGCTCTGTCATGTGACTCTCAGACCAGCACCTCACGGGCCGCGCGGAAGCGAAACCGTCGCCGGGTCTCACGCGCTTACACTGGTTGCCAGGGGCAACGGCCAGCCGGTCCGCAGCGCTGCCCGCAGCGGGGAAGCTCATCGCGACGAACCGCGCCGAATCAGCGCAAACCTGTACTCGTATCGTTCAGATCAATCTTGGGAATCACCTGCGCGCCGTCATCAGTGTCCCATATCGCAGTTCATCCTATAATTCGCGGCGTGCATCTATCGTGCGGCACATGTGCAGGCTCATGTTCTGGATCACTGACATCGCCATTAGGCCTGTGGCCCGCAGGTTACGCGCGTGTGGGCGACAGCGCGGGGAGCGTCCGGCCATTGCCCGTCGAGGGAGGCTGACCGAGGGCTCGGACGGATCGCAGCGCGGCCAGCGGAAGACGCGGCCGGGCAGGCGAGGCCGCGGAATTGGTGTTTTGGGCGGGCTGCCCGCTGCCCGCTGGATGAGAGCGTCGGTTTCGGGTAAGACGTTGTCCATGCCACACAGGAGAACCAGACCGCGCCCCCGCCCTCGGACGTACCGGGATGCCGGCGTGGATTTGGACGCGGCCGACCAACTGGTGGAACGCATCGCGCCACAGGTACGCCGCACTTATGGCCCGCGGGTCGTGGGGGGGCTCGGCGGATTCGCCGGCGCGTTTCGTCTGGACTACGACGAGCGGCTCTTTGCGCACAACTACCGTGACCCGGTGCTGGTGGCGTGTGCGGACGGCGTGGGCAGCAAGCTGCTGGTGGCTGTCGAAGCCGGACGTTTCGACACGATCGGCATCGATCTGGTCGCGATGAACGTAAACGACCTGCTCTGCTGCGGAGCCGAGCCACTCTTCTTCCTCGACTATGTGGCCGTGCAGCGCCTGAAACCGGACGTCGTGGCCCAACTGGTCTCCGGCATGGTGGTCGGGTGCGAGGCGGCCAGGTGTGCGCTACTGGGCGGCGAGACCGCCGAGATGCCGGGCCTGTACAGCCGCGGGCATTTTGATCTGGCAGGTTTCTCGGTGGGTGTGGTCGAGCGCGGGCGGATGCTCAGCCGGCGCCACGTGCACCCCGGCGATGAGTTGATCGGCGTGTTGTCGTCCGGGCTGCATTCGAACGGCTATGCGCTGGTGCGGAGGCTGCTGCTGACCGAGGCCGGCTTGCCGCTGGACGAGCCGATCCCGACGCTGGGTGAACCGCTGGTCGAGGCCCTTCTGCGTCCAACGCGCATCTACGTGCGCGGTGTGCTGGATGTCCTGGCACGCTACCAACGGCGCCCGCGCGTCACCGGCATGGCCCACATCACGGGCGGCGGCCTGCCTGGCAACGTGCCGCGCATTCTGCCGGACGACTGCGACGCGGTCATCCACTGCGGCTCCTGGCCGATTCCGCCGATATTCGGCTTGATCGAGCGCTATCGAGTGGCCGAGGAAGAGTTGTATCGGGTTTTCAACATGGGCATCGGCTTTGTGTTGGCGGTGCGGCCGAAGTCCGTCGCCCCCGTGGTGCGAACGCTGGAACGCGCCGGCGAAGAGGCCCTGGTAATCGGCCGCGTGCGTCGCGGCCACGGGCGCTTGGAGTTGCGTTAGCATGTCACGACAGAGTCAGAGCGGGCGGCGATTCTGGCAGGCAGTCTCTGCCATCATTGCTTTGGCCGCGATTGCTGGTTGCAGTCGGCAGCAGGGCGTCCTGGGTTCGCGCGGCCCGGTCCCGTACGAGCTCGAACCGTGGTCTTACGATGGGAACGCCGGCCGGCACCTGACCACGGCCCACTACGACATCCGTACCACGCTGCGCGACGAATATCTGTTGAGCACGTTTCCGGAGCTGATGGAGGGGGCCTTTGAGTACTACCAGCAACTGGTTCCGGCAAGCCGGGAGCCGCAGGAGAAGATGCCCGTTTACCTGTTCGCCACGCGTAACCAGTGGGTGGACTTCACCCGCCGATTCACGGGGCCGCGGGCGCGGCGGTTCCTGCAGATTCGCTATGGGGGCTACTCCGAGCGCGGTGTGACCGTGATCCAGTACGCCGCACATCAGACGACCTTTCCGATCATGGCCCACGAGGGGTTTCATCAGTACCTGCACCACTACGTGGGCGACTCCGTCCCGGCGTGGCTGAACGAGGGCCTGGCCGTGGTGTGCGAGGGGGTGCGCTGGCGCGGGATGCAGATCGAGGGCTTCGACCCGTGGGCGAACCCGCTGCGGCGGAACGTGTTGGCCGAAGCGTTGTTGCAGGAGCGCCTGATCCCGTTGGGGGAGTTGTTGCGGACGCACGCCGGCGAGATTGTAGGCCGTGGCCCGCGAGCGATCGGAACCTACTATGCGCAGGTGTGGGCGCTGGTGCTCTATCTACGCGAGGGAAACGCCGGGGAGTTCGCGGGATCTTTCGCCCGACTGCTGGGCCAGCTTGGGGGAGGCGGGGCCGACCGTCGGGCGCGGGCGGCGCACATCTGGTCGGAGCAAGAGGAATTCAACCCGGGCGAAGCGCTGTTTCGCGGTTCGATCACCGAAGATCTGGAGACCTTCGAACAGGGGTATGTCGCATTTATGCGGCAGAAGGTCCTGGGCGAGCACTCAGCACCGCGGGCCGCGCAGCGAACACGCCGGTCAGGAGGAAGTTAATGGCGGAGATGATTCAATTCGACGACTTTCTGAAGCTCGACATGCGCGTGGCCACGATCACGAAGGCTGAAGAGCATCCCCGGGCCGACAAGCTGCTGGTGTTGCAGGTGGATCTGGGGGAAGAACAGCGCCAGATCATAGCGGGCCTGCGCGGCTACTATGAACCGGCCGCGCTGGAAGGCCGGCAGATCATCGTCGTGACCAACCTGGCGCCGCGCAATATGCGTGGCCTGGAGAGCCAGGGTATGCTGATGGCAGCGTCGAGCGACGATCATTCACAGGTCGTGCTGCTAACGACCGCGAGCGCGTGTACGCCTGGAATGAAGGTGTCTTAGGGCGCCTGACCGAGTTTGGACCCGAGCGGGGGTACAGGCGTGGGCGCGTCGGCGGGCTGGCTCCGGCAACCGCTCCCTGACGGTCGTGGCTCGGGTCTTAGGGCCC
>JAHJAR010000301.1 GCA_018814045.1 Planctomycetota bacterium
CGACACACCACGGCCTGATCGCCACGCAACCGGACGGGAAGCGCTATTGGGAGGACTACTTCGCCCACACCCACCAGCTCGACGTAGCCACGGGAACGCTCACATTCCGAGGCCAAGTCGAGACGCTGCCGCTTGACTACCTGCGCAACTACTGGTTCGACGACCAGGCGATCGAGGTCGAGCTGATCCTTTCCGCGCGCCAGGACGTGACGCTGCAACGCCTGGTCGAGAACCTGCCGTTCGCGCGCGGCGGATGGAAGGAACGCGGGGCGGATTTCACTGCCGCCGACGTACAATCAGGCGAGACAGAGACGGACCGGTTCACGGTCACCGACAGCACGGGCGCGGGCGTGGAGATCATCCTCGACTGCCCGCGCAGGCTGCGCCTGCTGCCCGAGGGACTGAAGGCGGGCGGTTGGCGTCAGCTCCAGTTCGGTCGTGTCGAGATCGCGCTGCCCGCCACGCTCAAGGCCGGTGAGGGCGTCTTGCTCACCTACCGGATCCAACCGCTCGCCGGCCGCTGAACGGCGCGTGGCGACGTGCGCACGAAATTGCGGTGCCGATCGCGCCAAAACCTGGCACGGCAGAGAGAACAGGAGCATACGAACGATGACTCGGCGAGAGCGACTTCGACGCTGCTACTTCCACGAGGAACTGGACCGCCCCGGAATTTACAGTCGGGCGGGCTTCCCCAGTGACGATCCGACCTATGACAAACTCAAAGCCTACCTGGATGAACGCACCGAGCTGAAGCGGAGCTGGGCGCCGAAGTACCCGCCGGCATGGCCGATCGAGACGCAGAACGAACCGTATTCTGACGAGTTCCAGCGGATCATCCACCGGGTGCGGACGCCGCAAGGCGACCTGACCGCCACACGCCTGGCCAGTCTCAAGGGACAACCCGGCCTGCACGAGACGTTCTTCATCAAATCACGCGAGGACGCCGAACGCTACCTGTCGCTGCCGATACCTGAGCACACGGCGGACGTCGCGCCGTTCTTCGAGGTCGACCGGCAGATCGGCGAGCGCGGCATTGCCGAAATGTCGCTGGGGTTCAATCCGGCGGGATTCGTCGCCGAGCTGTGCGGTTCCGAAACCTTTGCCATCCTCTCCATCACCGACCGCGACATCGTGCACGCGCTCTGCGAACGGCAGATGAACCTGATGCTGGCCCGCGCCAAGTTCCTCGTGGCGAACCGGGTCGGTCCGTACTTCGCCATGCTGGGCGAGGAGTATCTCGTGCCGCCTCTCGCCGGCCCAACCGACTTCCACGATTTCAATGTGCGCTACGACAAGCCCATCATCGACCTCGTGCACGAGGCCGGCGGAAGAGTGCACGTGCACAGCCACGGCGCCATCAGGAAAGTCTTCCAAGGTTTCCTCGACATGGGCGTGGACGTCCTGCACCCGTTCGAGCCGCCACCCATGGGCGACATCACCGCCCCGGAGGCCAAAGCGCTGGCGCGCGGCCGCCTCTGCCTGGAAGGAAACATCCAGATTGCCGCGATGTACGAAAGCACGCCGGCGAAGATACGCGACGAGACAACGGCGCTGATCCGTGCCGCGTTCGACGACCGTAAGGGCCTGATCGTCTGCCCGACGGCATCGCCCTACATCCGCGGCCAGGGCGAAGTGTGCTTCCCCCAGTACAAAGCCATGATCGACACCGTCCTGGAGTGGGCCTGAACCGCCCACAGGAGCGCGTACTATCATCGCTCTTTGCCGAGCACCCAGCCCCGCGCCGGCGCCGAGTGCGCACACAAGAGGCACAGTCTCTGGAAACGGTATTCTTATCGTAGGGAGAACTCGAACGCTTGTCGTGCAGGAATTATGGCCATATAGTTATGGTATGAAGACAATGACCGCCAAAGTCACCTATTCCGTCGACCCGCTCACCGTGCTGGAAATACAGGACTTGGCCACCGCGTGGGGCGTGCCCAAGTCCGAAGTCGTCCGACGCGCGGTGCATGCCGCCGTGCAACAGCGCGACAAGCTGGCACGCCGCCCCATGACGCCGACCCAGGCGCTGGATGAGCTGCAAGAGGAGCCGAGGCTCAGTGCGGAGGAAACAGCCCGGTGGATTCGAGCCGTCCGGAAAGAGCGACAGGTGAGGTCGCGCCAATGATCATGCTGGACACCAATTTCCTCTTTGCCATGGAAAAGCCCGGCCACGATGCCGATCAACGACTGCGAAGGTGGCTGGCCCGTGGCGAACAGATCGGGGTGTCGGCCATCGTGTGGACCGAATACCTGTGCGGTCCGCTGCCGCCGGCGAAGATCGCACTCGCCGATGCCATAGTCCAGCGAAAAGAACCGCTCCTGGTCACAGATGC
>JAHJAR010000302.1 GCA_018814045.1 Planctomycetota bacterium
CGGCTGGGACAGCATCAAGGCCAAGGTGCAGGAGATCGTGGATTCCGAGGACAAGACCCACCCGCTCAGCGACGACGAGATCGTAGCACAGCTCGACCACGACGGCATCCAGATCAAGCGCCGCACGGTTGCCAAGTACCGGGCCCAACTCGGCATCCCCACCGCCCGCCAACGCCGCCAGTATTGAATCACCGTGCGCGATCTGGCGACAATCCACCGGACGTGTGGCCGCGCGGGCTGAAGCCCGCGGCTCTTCGGTGTCGCCGGATCGCGCGCGGTGATTTTGTTTCACAATCTGCGCACACGGACTTGAGCAGCACGCGCGCATGCAACGTGGTGCGGAAGGTGGCTGCACGCCGAGCGTCCGAAAACATCCAATCGGCCCGTGCGCTTGAGTTATCAGGGGGCCCGGCGCATAATGAGCACAGCGCTGGACCATTTTCGTTTCCTGCTGGTTAGCCGCATTTGCCGGGCGCTACCGGAACGGACCAACGCTGCCAATCGGGGTGACGTGCGCTGCGTCGCCTGAAGAAAGCTGGGAGGTGCAGACGGTTGTGTGCCCATCGGGAGCGGGAGAAGTCACCAGGTCGCCAGAGACTGCGCGAGAGCAGCATTCTCGCCAGAGTTGCTGTGTTTGTTCGGGACAAGCGGGCAGGGGCCGCCGCATACGGGAGGAGAGGCGCGTCACGTCAGGCGCGGCGGCCCAATTGGATTACCACAGATGAATCGACGCGCACAGGAGACTCTCGTGATGGTACGTGAACCTATTGGAGTTCGGACCGGCCGGTTTGGCCTGGCTGTGCTGGCCGTAGCACTTCTGCTGTTGTCGCCGGCTGTTGCCCAGCGGGGCGACGTGGTTGCAACGCTCGCCACCGCTGACGGCTACCGCGTCTCGTACACCGCCACCTTTACCGAAGACGATCTGATCTTCGGCCGCTCAGGCGACTTTGATGTCCTCACGATTCCGGGGGGCACATGCCTGACGGAGGTTGGCCTGCCAATGCTGCCCGCCGTGCAGTTGCGCCTGGCGCTGCCCCAGGACATGGCCGTAACCAGCATCAACGTCGGATCAGCCGAGCAGTACCCGCTCGTTGGTGAGTTCATGGTCTATCCGGCCCAGCCCCCGCGGCCGGTGAGCGACCCGGCGAACGCTCAGGATTTCGTAAGCCCTGATCCGGCCGCCTACGCCTCCAGCGTGCCCTACCCCGCGCGGCAGGCGGAGTTCTCCTGCCAGACTGACCTCGCGGGTCAGAACATCGCGATCATCCGCCTATACCCGGTGCAGTACGTTGCCAGCGAACAGCGCCTGACACTCTGCACGTCGCTGAGCGTGGAGCTCGAAGGCGTCACGGGCTACGAGTGCGGCGACTACCTGCCGCTCAACGTTTCCCAGCGCGGCCTGGATAGCTATGACCAGATGGTACGCGACATGGTCGTGAACCCGCAGGACGTCGATCTCCGTTCTGCGCCGCTGCCCCCGCCGCAGACGATTGGGGTCGGCGCGGGTGACTACGACTACGTCATCATCGCCCAGAGCAGTTGGGTGGACGATTTCCAGCCGTTGGCCGACTGGAAGACGAAGAAGGGCGTGCCGGCCACCATCGTGACCACTGACTGGATCTACAACAGTGGCGGATACAGCGGTACCAACCTGCAGAAGATACGGGCCTTTGTGCAGGATGCCCGCAATACCTGGGGCGCGACCTACTTCCTGCTGGG
Source organism: Planctomycetota bacterium (assembly GCA_018814045.1). GTDB lineage: Bacteria > Planctomycetota > Phycisphaerae > UBA1845 > Fen-1342 > JAHJAR01. The sequence continues at coordinate 1,720 of JAHJAR010000302.1, forward strand.
CGGTGACACCGACACCATTCCCGCGCATAGCCGCACCTTCTCCTCAGTCGATCCTGAAGCCGTGCCGAACGACACCTACTACGCCGACTATGACGGCGACTGGACCTGCGAAGTGCACGTCGGCCGGGCGTCCGTCCGCACCACCACCGCGATCGATACCTTCATCGATAAGGTATTCACTTACGAGAAGAACCCGCCCCTGACCGACTACGCCAAGACGGCCTTCTTCTGCGGATTCGATCTGGATTCCTATACGGATGGCGAGGACACCAAGATCGACATCTATAACGACTACCTGCCCTCCGGCTGGACCTACCGCCGCGAGTACGACAGCGAGTCCGGCGCCCACCGGACCGACGTCATCGGCTATCTGAACCAGGGCAACAACCTGGTCAATCACATCGACCACTGCAACGAGTACGTGCTGGGCGTCGGCTACACGAACCACGGTGAGAGCCTGTCGACCTCCGACGTCGACAACCTGAACAACGGTGACCGCCAGAGCATCTTCTACACGCTGGGCTGCTGGCCGTGTGCCTTCGACTACAGCGCCTGCATCGCCGAGCATTACGTGCGCGATACCAACGGTGGCGGTGTGGCCTTCGTCGGCAACACGCGCTACGGCTGGTACTACCAGGGCTACGACGACTACCTCTCGGCCCGTTTCGATCGCTACTTTTTCCGTTCATTGTGGAGTCAGGGGCACTACACGCTCGGCGAGTGCTTCTCCGACCACAAGAACGACTCCTACGAGAACGAGGACATCTACCAGTACATCTTTACCGAGCTGACCCTGCTGGGTGACCCCGAGCTCCAGATCTGGTCGGAGAACCCGTCCAGCCTGAACGTCACTCACGCCAGCACGCTGAACGCGGGCGAAAACACGGCTTTCCCGGTCGACGTGTACAGCGGGGGCAGCCCCGTTAATCTGGCCACCGTGTGCCTCTGGAAGGACGGCGACGTCTACGAGATCGCGCTGACGAACACCTCCGGCCAAGCCACCTTCTGGTTCGCACCCGGTTCGGCTGGCACCATGTACGTGACCGCCGACAAGCGCAACTACATCCCGTACGAAGGTCAGGCCGAAGTCATCGCCGGCACGATGTATACCCTGACCGTCAACACCACCGGGCAGGGCACCGTCGCCTTGGACCCGCCGGGCGGTTCGTACGCCGAGAACACCACCGTCGAGTTAACCGCCAGTGGTTCGACCGGCTGGCACTTCGACCACTGGGAAGGCAATCTCTCCGGCTCGGACAATCCCGAGACAATCCTGATGAACGGTAACAAGACCGTCACCGCCGTGTTCGTGCAGGACGAGTACACTCTGACCGTGAACACCACCGGGCAGGGCAGCGTCGTGCTCGACCCGCCAGGCGGCACCTATTCTTACGGCACGTCCGTCGATCTGACGGCTCAGCCCGCGACCAAGTGGTGCTTCGACCATTGGTCCGGAGCCCTGAGCGGCTCCGATAACCCGGAAACGCTCTACATGGATGGCAACAAGAGCGTCACCGCCGTCTTTGCCGAGGACTGCAATGAGAACGGCATCCCCGATTCGCAGGACATCGCCGGCGAAGACCTCATGGTCGTCTTCGACCTGAGCAGCTATCCTGCCTGGTCTACAGAGGGTGACTGGGCCTTTGGCCAGCCAACCGGCGGCGGGGGTGAATATGGCGGCCCCGACCCGACCGGTGGCCACACCGACCACAACGTCTACGGGTACAACCTCTACGGTGACTACGAGAACAACCTGCCCGAACGTCACCTCACCACGACGGCGATCGACTGTAGCGGCGCCACGAACGTGCACCTGACGTTCTGGCGTTGGCTCGGCGTCGAAGACCCGCAGTACGACCACGCCTACGTGCGCGTCAGCAATGACGGCAACAACTGGACGACGGTCTGGCAGAATACCGCCGAAATCGCCGATACTTGGTGGACCTATCAGGACTTGGACATCTCGGCTGTGGCCGACAATCAGCCGACCGTCCTGATTCGCTGGACCATGGGTACGACCGACGGCGGTTGGCGCTTCTGTGGCTGGAACATCGATGACATCGTCATCTCCGGGACCGGCTCCGGCGGCTCCAGTGAGGACTGCAACGAGAATGGCGTGCCGGACGAGTGTGACATCGATGAAGGCACGTCCACCGATCTCAACGAGAACGGCATCCCCGACGAGTGCGAAGCGCAGTACAGCCTGACCGTCAATATCAGCGGCCAAGGGGCTGTCGCCCTCGACCCGCCGGGCGGTGCGTACCCGCCGGACACGAGCGTGCAACTCACCGCCAACGCACAGCCGAGTTGGTCTTTCGACCACTGGACCGGAGCTCTGAGCGGATCGAATAACCCCGAGACACTCCTGGTCGACGGCAACAAGACCGTGACGGCCGTCTTTGTCGAGAACACTGTCGAGTATACGCTGACGATCGGCTCCACGCCGGTGAACGGCGTGTCGATCCAGGTCAGCCCGTCGGATAACTACGGCCAGGGCAACGGTGTGACGCAGTTCGAGCGCAGCTACGACGCCGGCGCGAACGTCACGCTGACCGCCCCCGTGCGGCCGACCGTGGCCGGCTCCGAGTTGACGCTCTGTCATTGGGAAGTCGACGGCGCGGCACAGGCTGATGAAGAGCCCGTGCTGGACCACACCGTCGGCGACGACATCGGACTGGTGGCGGTGTACCTGATGGTTGGCGACATGAACGCCGACGGGGCGGTGAACGGGTTCGACATCGACCTCTTCATCGTCGCCTTGGACAATCAGGCCGGGTTCGAGGCCACCTATGGTCCGTGCCGACTGCGGGCAGCCGACACCAACGGCGACGGGGCCGTGAACGGCTTCGACATCGACAGCTTCATCGACCTGCTCGACTAGCCGTCGCCGCAACAATGGCAACAGTCGCATCAGCGACTCGCTGGCCCCGCGGGACTTCTGGGAAGTGCCCGCGGGGCCGCTCTATGGCTGGTCGGCGTGGGCGGTTAGACTGACGCGTTCAGGCGCCGCCGCCCTCGGCACGAGGCGCGACGGCTGTGCCCCCAGAGCCGGCTATTGGACCTCGGCAGGCGGGAAGCGAGAGGTGACGAACCATGTTCAATCGCAGCGATTTCATGAACGTGCCGGCGGGCGTGGATCTACCCTCCGTCGTGAACGCCATCGTCGAGATTCCCAGGGGGCGACGCAGCAAGTTTGAGATTGACAAGCGTACTGGTCTGATAAAGCTCGATCGCTACCTCTACTCATCCAGCTTCTATCCGGGGGACTATGGCTTCATCCCCCATACGCTGGCCGAAGACGGCGACCCGCTCGACATCCTCGTGATGGTCAACGAGCCAACCTTCAGCGGCTGTCTGATCGAGGCTCGTGTGATCGGCCTGTTCCGCATGAAAGATCGCGGCGTGAACGACTACAAAGTCCTTGGCGTGCCCAACTCGGACCCGCTCCTAGAGGAGATCCGAAACCTGGAAAACGTCCCAAAGCACTTCCTGCGCGAGGTCGAGCACTTCTTCGCCACGTACAAGCAACTTGAGGGCGTCACGATCGAAACCGAGGGGTGGGCGCCGGCCGAGGAGGCCAGCGCCGAAGTCAACGCTTCCGTTGACCGCTATGTCGAGCAGATCGCCCAGAAGGCCAAGAGCGGTCACTCCTCGAACCCGCCCTAACACTCACTCCGAGCCGCGACCATGAGAAACCGGTTGCCGAAGAACCACTTGCTTGCGCGCGGCGGATGGCCGACGGCTTCAGTCATGGGTTCACAAACTCGACAACCAAGACGGCTATAGCTGTTCCATGAACAGCGTGCGGCGCTGAAGTGAGCGCGTGTGTCGGCGGATGTGCTCGGCGACCGCTTCAGGATTCTCGATGCTGCGCAGGACCAACTCATCGTCGGAACGATCACTGCTGAGCACTTCGACCTGACCGATTCCCAGGATCCGCTCGACTAGCGACTGCCGCGTGCGCACGTCGTCCACGCGCAGCAGTTCGGTCTGGTCCACGGTTCGCGAGAGAATCCCGCGACGGACGAAGAGCCGCTGCGTAGTTATGCGATACGACAAATGCCAGACGCCCCACGCCGCGCGCCCGGCCACCACCACCAACAGCGCGCCGCATACGCCTAGCGTGCTCAACGTCACCGCCGACTTCCGGATCAACACGCCCAGGGCGATCGTGGCAATCAGCGTGACGATCAGCCACAGCGCCAGGGTTGGATAGGCGGACCTCCAACTCGGACGGCCCTCCCACAGCTCTTCCTCGGCGGCCGGGTCGAGTTGAGATGCCGGCGGGTGCGCCGCGGATTCCAGCTCGGCCGCCGCGTCTCGCTGGGGCTCGTTGTCATCAGGTCTTGTCGGCTGATCGTTCATGGGCTGCTCACTCGACCGCATGGACGGCGGTCACCAACTGACATTATGTGGGAGATGGGCATGGTTTCGCTACGGCCCGAAGAGGAATCGCTTGATGCGCTCGCGCGCCCGCGCGAGCCGCCCGACATCTCGCCGCACCTGCTCGGCCGCGCTGGCGCTGCGCCGGCTGGCGCTGAGGACCCGCTGGAGATTCACCTCGCCGCAGCGCCGCCCGAGGTCTGCCACAAACGCTGGAGGCCAGGGCTTTCCCTCGACCGCGGGAGCCGCGAGCGGCCAGCGGCCAGCGGCCTCCAGGATCGGCGCCACATCCCGGTAGAGCAATTCCGCGAGCAGGGCCCGCTGCACCTCGTCACCACGGGTTGCCCAGTGCAGCATGACGTCCACGCCGCGCACGTCACCGAGCACCAGCCACCCGCGCGCGATTCCGATCTGATCCCACGGATCTGCCCAATCCGGCTGCGAACCCACCAATTCGCGAAAGCGGCGCTCATCGCTCCGCGCCGCTGCGAGCCAGGCGGCCTGCCGCACGTAGCCACTCGGATCGGTCCGGATGAGCGGCTCGAGCGTGTCAAAAAAACGCGGCCTCTTCATCTGCCCCAGCGCGTATACATAAGCCTCCCGCACACCGGCGTCCGGCTCCTCATTCTTCTCCAGACGCGGCAGGATGACGAGCGTAGCCGTCAGCGCGCCGTCCGGGTCGGCGACGCGCCACGCGCCCTGCTTACGCTCTTCCACGTCCGCGGCAACGAGCATCTGTGCCGCCTCGCGGTCGATGTAGAAACGCCGCGGTCTCACTGTTTCAACGATCAGCAGCGCCGCCACGAGCAGCACCAAGATCGCAACGGTAGCCGGGAGCCACTCCGAAACCGGACGTTGCCATCCGCGGGTTCGACGGTCTGTCGTCTCGTCCTTCACGTAACGCTACCCAGCGAGGCAATCGCCTGCGGCGCCATTCTACGCGAAGTGGCCCTCGGCTGGCCACGCGGCCTCGCCGCGAACCGTCGCCCCGCCCCCCCCGTGCTCGCGCTTCGGGCTCGGACTAGAACCTATTCCAAGATTCTTTCCGAGTTCTCATGGGGCTTGCGCCGCACCCACGGGGGATGAAAATCCGAATTTACGGAGCAGCCGCGACCGTCAGCGAGCGGTTGCGGAGAAACCGCTTGCTTACGCGCGCGGCTGAGTTCTGCTGCCCACCTCTGGACGGTTCCGGAATAGGTCCCAGAGTTGTGGGTTTTCGGCGTGAGAGCCCGCACTCCGGCTGAGCACGCGTCAAACCTACCGGTTTGCGAGCCGGGCACCGCGGCGGTAGACTGCTGTGTTAGGCTGACCTCCTAGCATTGAGTAAGAACGATGACTGAGACGATTTCCGCAAAACTGAACGCCGCGCCGCACCGGTTTGCCCTGGTCGTGTCTCGGTTCAATGAGTTCGTCACCTCCCGGCTGGTGAGCGGGGCGCTGGACGCGCTGGTTCGCCACGGGGCCGAGAGCGGCAACATCACCCAGGTCTGGGTCCCGGGCTCGTTTGAAATGCCCTTGGCGGCTCAGAAGCTGGCCGCGTCGGGGCACTACGCGGCGGTGCTTTGCCTGGGCTGCGTGATCCGCGGCCAGACGCCGCACTTCGACTACGTCGCGGCCGAGGTCGCCAAGGGCATCGCGCAGGTGTCCCTCGCAACGGGCGTACCGGTAACGTTCGGTGTGATCACGGCCGACTCGCTGGAGCAGGCGATCGATCGCGCGGGAGCGAAAGCGGGGAACAAGGGAGCGGATGCCGCCCTGGCGGCGATCGAGATGGCCAACCTTCTGCCGGCGCTCTCCGTGTAGGACAGCCCCGAACGGCACCAGATAGAGCACGCAGACCATATGCCCGCAAGGAAACGGTCGCAGGCCCGGATGCTGGCGCTGCAAGCGCTATGTCTGTTCGACGCGCTGGGCAGTGATTTCGCGCGGCAATTGGAGGAGTTCCTCCGCGATCCACTGGTGCAGCACGATTTGGGGATCACACCCGCGCCGACGGTCGACGCGTTGCGTTTCGCCGCCGAGTTGGCCGCTGGTGCCTGGCGCGCGCGCGAGCGATACGACGAGTTGCTGGGCCGGAACGTTGCCGACTGGCGTGTGAACCGCATGCCCCCCGTCGACCGCAACATACTGCGGCTGGGACTGCACGAGTTGCTGGAACACCCCGAGACGCCGCATCAGGTTGTCCTCAACGAGGCCATCAACCTGGCCCGGCTCTTTGGGGGGGCGGATTCGCCGGCGTTTGTCAACGGCGTGCTGGACGGCATCCGCCGCGAGGTGGTGGCGCCAGACGACGCGGTGGATGATGCGCAACGCCCACAGGAAGACCACGATGGGATTGTTTGACATATTCAAAAGGGGGCTCAAGAAGACCCGCGACAGGATCGCCGGCGGCCTGCGCGCCGTGCTTTCGTTCGGGCGGCAGATCGACGAGGCGTTGCTGGACGAGTTGGCCGACGCCATGCTCGCCGACGACATGGGCCCGCGCACGGTGATGGGCTTGCAGGATGAGATTCGCGACGCGTGGAAGGCCGGCCAGATCAAAGAGGCCCAGGAGATTCTGCCGTTTCTCAAGCAGCGCATCGTTTCCACCTGGAGCGCATCGGATCGGGCGCTGCGCCACGCCGCGTCGCCGCCCACCGTGATCTTCGTGGCCGGGATCAACGGCTCGGGCAAGACCACCACGGTGGCCAAGCTAGCCGGCCACCTCAGAAAGCAGGGCCAGACCGTGTTGCTGGGGGCCTGCGACACGTTTCGGGCGGCGGCGATCGACCAGCTTGTGATCTGGGCGGACCGCGTCGGCGCCGACATTGTGAAGCACCAGCCGGGCAGCGATGCGGCGGCCGTGGCCTATGACGCCTGTGAGGCGGCGGTGGCCCGCAAGGTCGACTACCTGGTGATCGACACCGCCGGTCGCCTGCATACGCAGGAGCACCTGATGCGCGAGCTGGGCAAAATCCAGCGCGTAGTGCAAAAACGCATTCCCGACGCGCCGCACGAGGTGCTGCTCGTGCTGGATGCGACGATCGGGCAAAATGCCATCAACCAGGCCAGGATGTTCTCCGAAGTGGTGGACGTGACCGGGCTGTTTCTGGCGAAGCTCGACGGTTCGGCCAAGGGCGGCATTGTTGTAGGCATCCGCGACCAACTCAACATCCCGGTCAAATTCGTCGGCTTGGGCGAGACGGTCGATGATATCGAGCCGTTTGATCCGGAGGCATTCGTCGAGGCATTGTTCGCTGATATCTGAATGGCTGCTCACGATTGTGCAACCCGAAGAGCCGCGGGCTCCAGCCCGCGCGGCCCGACGACTGCCTGAGACGCCACACTCTCGTGAGTACTCGTTTAGGCGCGCTGCGTTTCACGCGCCCGGCAGACCGCACCGAGGGCCGAACGATGAATCCACTGCTCGACGCGTTCGAAACCGTTTGTACTGAGCGCGCGGAACGCCCCGCCACCTGCGACCAGAGTCTCGTGCTCGACTACCAGAGCTTCCGCGCCGTGGCCGCGGGTCTGGCGGAGCAGATCGCCGGCGGCACGGAGCGCCCCCATGTGGGCATCCTGGCGCCGACCTCGTCAGCCTGCGCGGTGGCGATCTTCGCGACCTGGTATGCTGGCAAGATCCCGGTCCCGCTCAACTTCCTGCTGGCCCCCGATGAGCTCGGCCGAGTGGTGCGCGACGCCGAACTGGACTTCGTCCTGACAATCGAGCGCTTCGCGCCCGCGGCGGCGGCAGGAGGTCTTGAAACACTGCTGCTGACGCCGGGAACGCTCGTGGCCGGGCAGCGCCCGGCACCCTCCGCCGCGCCCGGTGACACCGCCGTCATGCTCTACACCTCGGGCACATCCGGAGTACCGAAGGGAGTCTGCCTGACATTCGACAACCTCGTCCAGAACGCGCAGGCGAGCATCGCCCAGGCGCGCATGAACGCTGATCAGGTCTTTCTGAGCGTTCTGCCCCAGTTCCACAGTTTTGGCTTCACTACGCTCACGGTGGTCCCCTTGCTGCTTGGCGCCACCGTGCACTACCTGCCACGTTTCAGCCCCGTGACGGTGATGCAGACGCTGGCTCAGAAACACGTGACCGTCTTCATCGCCATTCCCAGTATGTTCGGCGCTCTGGGACAGATGAAACAGGGCGAGCGGGCGGCCCTCGCCCAGCTCGAACTCGCGATCAGCGGTGGGGAGCCGCTGCCGGCGCGAGTGGCCGACAAGTTCGCGGAGCGCTGCGGCGTTGCCATCCACGAGGGCTACGGCCTGACCGAAACATCACCGGTTGTCTCGCTGAACACACCGTGGGCTCGGCGGACGGGTTCGGTTGGGCGCCCGCTACCGGGGGTAGAGGTAGCTGCGGTTGATGGCCATGGACACGCCCTTCCGGCCGGGCAGGATGGCGAACTTCTCGTGCGCGGGCATGGCGTGATGCGCGGCTACTACAACAATCCGGAGGCGACCGCGGCGGTACTGCGGGACGCAGCGCTGTGGACCGGCGATATCGGGCACGTCGACGCCGACGGATTCATCCATATCACCGGGCGCGCCAAGGAGATGATGATCATCGGTGGCGAGAATGTCTTTCCGCTGGAGATCGAAGGCGTTCTGCTCGACCACCCGGCAGTCACGGAGGCCGCGGCGATCGGGGCTCCCGACGATCTGCGCGGCGAGGTACCGGTGGCTTTCGTGATTCTCAAAGAGGGCGCATCAGCAACCGAAACCGAATTGCGCCACTTCTGCCGCGAACGGCTGGCCGGTTTCAAAGTCCCCCGCGACGTTCATATTGCGGCCGATCTACCGCATGGTCCGACGGGCAAGATCCTCAAGCGGGCACTGAAACGTGATCGGCGCTGACTGACCAGGTGAGTGGAGCATCCGTGGGGTCTAGCGCCACTCCTATTGCCAGGTGATCGTCAGCCGCGTCGATCTGCATTTCCGTCCAGACCACGGTTGCCCAGCGGCTGCCAACGACGTTGAAGCCCGGTTCGGCCTGTTCGCCGGGCAGGTGCGACCGCAGTTCGTAGCGTTGCCCACCGGTGATGCCATAGCCCAACGGCACGCGCAAGCGCATCCCGCTCTTGGACATGTTGGTGCAGTGACATTTCAGGACCGTCGAGCCGTGGTGGTCGATCATCCACAGGTTGCACGTGATGGGTGTGCGCTGGTCAAAGCGCCGTTCGGAGACGCGGGTTTTGCTGATTGCAGTCGGTGATGCAGGCATCGTACTCATGGGCATCTCCTTCAAGAACCATTCTTGCGTGTGCCCCGATTCTGCGACGTCCGCGGTCGGCAGACTTCGTCGAAGCCGAACTCCTGTAGCCATACGTCGGCTTCACCGGGACTCAGGCCGGACTCCTTTTCTGCAGGCTCCATCGGCTCAGGCAGCGGGCGGGAGAGAGCCCGCTTGAGCATGACCCAGAATTCGCGCGACGCCACGATCTTAGCCCGGCGACGCCTGGCCGCGCAAGTCACTTCGCGATCAGACGATACGACCAACAGCCGCCGTGCCGCCGAGTCGGTTTCAAGCACCTGTATCAGAACAGTATCAGCACTGACACCGGCACCGCTGTAGCTGACCTGGATCTCGGCATCACCGATCTGTGCCGCCAGGTCCCTGGCTGGCGCGGGCCCGTCGAATATGACATGCACGCGCTCGCCGCATAATCGGACCCAGTCACCCAGCGTCCTACACAGCATCGAGCGCCCCACGGGGCGTTCGGGGTCTTCGGCAGCTTGCGCAGCAAAGAGCAGGTTATTTCCGTCGACGAGGACGGGCACATCCACTCTCCAGCTTACTAAAATACAGCGTGATAAGTGGCGCGTCAAAGAAAAACCGGGCCGCCGCGCGGTCCTCGGTCGAGGTCATCTGACAGAACATGATAACTGTCTTATCGGCACATCTATGAACATGATTGATCCCAGAACGCAAATTCTTGTGGTCGGCTCCGTCAATATGGACCTGGTCGTGAGCGCTCCCCGCATCCCCCGGCCCGGCGAAACAATCATCGGGGGCCGCTTTGACACCTTTCCAGGCGGGAAGGGCGCCAACCAAGCCGTCGCTGCGGCCCGACTCGGTGCGGACGTTGCCCTCGTCGGCCGGGTTGGCGACGATGCGAACGGCCGCAGCCTGCGCGCCACGCTACAACAGGCCGGCGTCGATTGCCGGTACGTGCGGACAACCGCCGCCGCCGCCAGCGGCGTCGCGCTGATTGTCGTTTCCGAGGCGGGCGAAAACGCGATTTGTGTCGCCCCCGGTGCCAACGGGCAGCTTATGCCCCAGGACATCGACGAGGCCGAAGCGCTGCTCGCGGCCGCCCGCGTCTGCATTGTGCAGCTCGAGGTCCCGCTGCCGACGGTGTTGCGGATGCTCGAGCTCGCGCGGCGGCACGGCGTCGAGACCATCCTGGACCCGGCTCCCGTTCCGGCCCAGCTCCCGGACGGACTGCTCGACGTGGACATTCTCACTCCCAATCAGAGCGAGGCGGCCCAACTCCTGCACACGGACGTCGCGGGCCAAACGTCCTATATGATCGCCAATCAACTGCGCGCTCGCGGCGCGCGCGCCGTCGTGCTCAAGCTCGGCGCGCAGGGAGCGTTCGTCCGGGAGACGCAAGTCGCCGACCATGTGCCGGCACACGTCGTCGATGTCGTTGATTCGACTGCGGCCGGAGACGCGTTCACCGCCGCGCTCGCCGTGGGCCGCAGTGCTGGAGTGGCGTTGTCGCAGGCGGCGCGTTTCGCCAACGCCGCCGGTGCGCTGACCTGCGCCGGCCGGGGAGCTCAGCCCTCTCTGCCGACCAGGGCGGAGGTGGAGGCGCTGCTGTCCTCTGCCGCGTTGTGACGAGGGCCTGGGCCGAACTGCAACCTCGGGGGCGAATTGGCGTACAATCGTCCGCAGCGCACGGAGAGGGTGTACGCCGCGGGCTAGCGGCCGTTGCGGAAATGCCTGCCGATTTGTATGCTGCCAGACTTGGGCAAGGTAGCACGCGCCCCTGGCTACAGGGTCGGGCGCGGATTGGGTACGGAATCCAGAGGAGACCAATATGCGTCGCTTCATCGTTGCCGGTTCGCTGGCCGCTTTCCTCGCTGCTCCCGTGCTGGCCCAGATGGGGCCGCCCGCGCCGTCGCAGCGGCGCGCGCAGCAACAGCGTCCCCAAGGTCAACGGCCCGCCCGTGAGCAGTCGGCCAACCGTCTGCACGGCACAAAGAAGCTCATGTACATCACGCGTCGCCTGGATCTGAACGAGGAGCAGCAGCGGCACGTAGACGAGTTGCTGGCCGCTTTTGGTGAGCAGCTTCAGGCCAGCCGGGCAGACGCGCGGCGGAACCTGGAGTTGGCCCGGTCGCTGGCCCAGGAAGGTCGCGAAGCCGAACAGGCCGGCGACCTGGCCAAGGCGGAGGAGATACGCAAGCAGATTCAACGCTTGCGCCCCGGGATAGCGGCTGAGGACGACTTCTTCACCGGGCTGATGCCGATGCTCAACGCCGAGCAAAAGCAGATTGCTCAGAAGCTGCGTGACCGCCTGGACAAAGACCCCGACGTAACGCTTCGTCCGGGCCCGGTGGCGCGATTGGCGATCGACCTGCGACTCAAGGACGAGCAATACGCCAAGCTCCAGGAGTTGCAGCAGCAGGCGCGTCAGGACATCAGAATGCTGCCGCCGGACGGTTCCACGACTTATGAAAACGTCGTGAATGAGTTCGCGAAGCACGTTCGGGAGCTGCTGGGGCCGGCCCAGGTCAAGATCTTCGACAAGGAAATGCGGCTGATGCAGCCTGATCCTCCGGAGCCCAAGCCGGAGAAGGACCAGAAGGCGGAGCAGGCCGACGAGCCAACGCCCCCTGATCAAGAGCCCTAGAACGGCGTCGCGCGAGCAGCTTGCGGCCCGGGCGCCGGCCGACCGCGCTGGACCATACCAGGCGCAGTCTTTCAGCCGGCATCAGCCGCGCGCGAGCGGCCCGCTGTTGGACCGGCCGGCTCCAGATGCTCGTGCCATTCTACCGGTTGTCAGAACCTACCAAGGAGAGTGATATGCGACAGGTGGCCTTCGTTTGGATCACATGTGTCTTCCTCGGCAGCCCCGCGCTGGCACAGATTGCACCACAGCGTGGGCCGGGCGTCCCAGGCGAGAAGGACGAGCTCATAGGCCAAGCCAAGCTGAAGTACATGGCTGCCCAACTGAGCCTGACCGAATCGCAACAGCAGTCGTTCGATGGTCTGCTGGAGGTCTACACAGCCGCGATCAATCTCAGCCCCGCGGAGATGCGCGACATCCTCGAGCGCATCCGCGTCGTGGGCGACGAGATCCAGGCCGCCAAGCGCGCCGGCGACCAGGAGCGTCTCAAGGTGCTGCGCGACCAGATGAGGCTGCTCAGCCCGACTAGCCGAGCCGAGGACGAGTTCTTCACCAGCTTCACCCCGCTGCTCACAGAGGAGCAGACGGCGACCCTCGCGACGGTGCGTCAGCGACTTGCGCTGAATCCGGGCGGGGCGCTGACGCCGGTGGACGTGGTGCGCGTCGCGCGCGCCTGCAAGCTCTCCCAGGGCCAGGAGAAGCAGCTCGCAGATATCCAACAGGACTTTCGCAAGCAGATCTCTGAAGTGCGCTCCCCCGACCAAGAGACCCGCACGAAACTCATCAATGGCCTGATCACGAAGGTGCGCGGCATCCTGACCGCGGAGCAGACGACCAGCTTCGACGAGCGAATCACGCGACTCACGCCGCCGAAGATGCCCTCCCGCAAAACTACCATGATGGTGCCAACCACGCAGCCCGGCTCGCCGGACAAACCCTAGCAGTCCGCCGCGGAAGTCGGTTTTCGGCAGTTTCACGCGGCGCGGGCGGATTTTTCTGACGTCGGCGTTCGGCGCAGTGGCAACACGAGAATGCGAATCCTACGCCACACACCGC
>JAHJAR010000039.1 GCA_018814045.1 Planctomycetota bacterium
AGTTCCCGGTATGCGGGCTCCCCCTCGAAGGGGCCTTCGCGATTGCCCCAAACGTGTGTCCAACCTTCGTTCTCCGGCCAATCGTCGGCGTCGTAGCTGATCCAGTAGGTGTCGGCCGATGTGGGCATCGCCAAGAGCAACAACGCACTGGCCAGCGCGAGCACTCGAGACATATCCATGTTCCTCCCGTGAACGTGGCTCGGTGCGTGTGATCATAAATGGCCGGTTGACATTGCCCAGGCACCGACACAGCCCAATGACACGCAGCCCCCCCGTCCAATAACTAGTACATCACGCCTCTGATGGATGGTCAAGCAGTGTTCCGCCATTCTCCAGGACCGGGCAAGCGAGCCTCGGAGAGGGTCGTTGCGGCATCCGGCATGCCCGGGGGCCGTCGATGGTGATGCCGGCGGTTATGTCATCCGTGATGTCGATGGTGTGGAGTACGTCGCCGCCGACGGTGACAGTGCCGGTGATGTTGTGAGCGACGATGTCGTCCAATTCGCCCAGATCGCCGGCGATGTGCAGTTCGGCTCTGTCAAGTGCTGTAAGAACGCTAGAGCCAATCCCAGAACCGTCCAGCGGTGGGCAGCAGAACCGAGCCGCGCGCGTAAGCAAGCGGTTTTTCGGTAACCGCTCCCTGACGGTCGCGGCTCGGATTGTACCGCGGATTAAGTTCTAGTCTTCGGAACGTGCGACTTCGGCCGTCACCACCGGCCGAGCTTCCACTGTGTATGGATTCGTGGCGGCATCGTCGGCGGTGCGCTTCAGCATCGGGATCAGCAACGTACCCGCCAAAAAGAGGATCAGGGCACACGCGTGCACCGCGAGCTTGCCGAGCGCGGGGGCCTGCAACGAGCCAGTCGTGACCGCCGTGCCGCGCAGGTACATCTGGCGAATGACGCGGGTGTAGTAGAACAGGCTGATCGCCGTATTGACCGCGATCGCGATCACCAGCACCCACAGCAGCCCGGACAGGCCGGCCGACGCGGACTGCGCGGCACCGCCGATAATCCAGATCAGCCAGAACTTCGCGATGAAGCCGCCCAAGGGTGGCAGGCCTACCAACGAGACCAGGCAGACGGTGAACGAAAACGTGGTGAGCGGGTCGCGCCAACCCAGCCCGGTAAACGCGTCGATCTCCTCGCTGCCGGTGTCGGAAGCTACCAGCCCGAGCGACATGAACGCGCCCAGGTTCATGAACATGTAGACCATCAGGTAGGCAATCACGGCACTCATCGCCGCCAGCGACGTGTCCCCGGCGCGGAAGACAATCGCCCCGGCACAGAGCATGTAGCCGGCGTGGGCAATGGAACTATATGCCAGCAGGCGCCGCACGTTGCTCTGCCCATACGCCGCGAGGTTCGCCACCGTGCAGGTCAGTATGCCGAAGAACCCGATGCCATAACTGATCACCGGCAACACGTTATCGACGTAAGCGGCATTGGTCGGTCCGGCCGCCAGGAAGACCAGGCGCAGCAGCAGCAGCAGCCCCGCCGCCTTGCTGGCGACGCTCAGCCACGTAGCGATCGGCAGCGAGGCACCCTGGAACACGTCCGGACACCAGAAGTGGAACGGTACCGCCGAGATCTTGAAGGCGATGCCGGCGAAGACGCACAGCAGCGCCACCGCCAGCAGCGGTGCCGCACCACCGGAGAGGTCGGCCGCCGCGATCCTGGCGATCAGCGTCGGTATGTGCAGCGTGCCAAACATGCCGTAGAGCAGGCTGACCCCGTAGCACATCACGCCGGCGGTCGTGGCGCCGAACACGACGTATTTAACCGAGGCCTCGGCGGCCAGCCGGCGCTGACGGTCGAAACCCGCCAGGGCATAGCTCGGCAGCGAGGCCAGCTCGATCGCGACGAGCATGAATACCAGATTGACCGTGCTCGCCATCAAAGACATGCCCAGCGCGCTGGCCACCAGCAGCGTGAAGAACTCCGGGGCGTTCCGTTCGCGCTGCGCATCAGTGAGGAACCACATGCCGATGATGGCGACCAGGAACACCATCACGAATAGGCGGAAGAACATGCTCAAACGGTCGGCCACGAGCATCCCGGGACCGGCGATGCGGGTCGAGCCGGCGCCGATCGGCACGCCGAACAGCTCGACCGCCCCAGCGGAGACTTCGCCAAGTGTGATAGCAGCCGCGATCGCCGCGCCGACACAGCCCAGCAGCGCGATCAGTGCGGTCACGCGCGTGTTGCGCCCGATCAGCAGTGGCGCGCCCAGCAGGGCGACCAGCGTGGCAACCAACAACAGCTCCGGCAACACGAGCCGCAGGGTCGCGAGGTCCGGCATCCATATCGCTGCAAGCAGGTGGTTCATCACAGTGCCAAGAGGCCGCGGGCGCGGCGCTTAGGAGCCGCCCGCGCCGATTGTCAAAATACCATTCAGGGTGTCGGTCACGAAGTCGAGCAGCGTCTGCTTGGGCAGGATGCCCAGCACCACCGCCAGCAGCGCCATCGGCACCAGCACCACGATCTCGCGGGCGCTGACGTCGGAGAAGCCGGCGTACTCGGCCCGCTCCTTGCCGAGGTACACACGCTGGATCATCCACAGGATATACCCGGCGGTCAAAATCGCACCGGCGGCGGCCAGGATCCCAAACGGAATGGCATAGGGCCCCAACGCATCCGGTCCCGAACTGAACGTACCGAAGATCGCGTAGATCTCGCCGATGAAGCCACACAGCGCCGGCAGGCCGAGCGAAGCGAAGAAGCCCACCGTCGCCAGTGAACCGTAGACCGGCATGCTAAGCCATAAGCCGCCGAAGCGGTTGATCTCGCGATGGTGAGCCCGGTCATAGATCACGCCCACCAAAAAGAAGCACATCGGGCTGGAAATTCCATGCGCGATCATCTGGAACATGGCGCCCTGGAAACCGGCCTCGGTCATGGCGGCCATACCGAGCAGGACATAGCCCATGTGCGAAATCGAGCTGTACGCGACCAGCTTCTTGAAGTCGTCCTGGGCCATGGCGCACAGCGCGCCGTAAATGATGTTGATCACGCCGAGCGTTCCCAGGAAAACCGCCAGGTAGCTGGCCGCCGAGGGTAAGATCGGGTAGCACACGCGGAACAGGCCGTAGCCGCCCATCTTCAGCAGCACGCCCGCCAGGATCATGCTGATCGGCGTCGGGGCCTCGACGTGCGCATCGGGCAACCAGGTGTGGAAGGGGAAGATCGGCACCTTGATGGCGAACCCGATGAACAACAGCAGGAACATCGCCGTCGAGAACTTGAAGCCCAGGAACAGCGTGTTCGGGTCGTTGAACAGCGCCTGAAGCTGCGGGCTGTTGGCCAGTTGGATCAGGTTGAACGTGCGGATATCAGCCGTGGGGTAGAAATAGAACGCCAGCATCGCGACCAGCATGAGCACCGAGCCGGCGAGGGTGTAGATAAAGAACTTGATCGCCGCGTACTCTCTCCGCGCCCCGCCCCAGATACCGATGAGGAAGTACATCGGCAGCAGCATCACTTCCCAAAAGATGTAGAACAGGAAGAAATCGAGCGAGACGAAGACGCCCAGCATGCCCGTTTCGAGCATGAGCAGCAGGAACATGTATCCCTTGAGGCCGCGCTTGGTCTTCCAGCTCTCGAAGTTCCAACTCGCCAAACAGGCCAGCGCCGTGATCAACGTCGTCAGAATAATCAGCGGCATGCTCAGGCCGTCGACGCCCAGGTGATAGTTGACCTGGAACGCCCCCCCCGAGGTCGAGATCCACGGCACGAACTGCTGGAAGTAAACCATGCCATACGAGGTGCCGTCCGCGCCGGGTTCATCGTCCAGAAATGGCTGGAGCAGTAGCAGGCTCAGCGCGAGGCTGACGATCGTCGCCAGCAGCGCGATGCGCTTGACCGTTTCCGCCCGGTTGAAGAACAGCAGGACTACCGCGCCGATCATCGGCACGAACACGATCCAACTGAGCAGCGAGCTTACGCTTTCGTTCATCGTTCCACTTCACCCGCAAACTGACGACGACCACCGCCGATCCGCGGCCACAACAGGACCACCACCGCGATGATGACAGGGATCAACGCGGCGATCAGCGCTGCTGTCCGATCGTCGATCGAGATAAAGATGACCAGACCCGCCACGGCCACCGCCGCCAGCAGGACATAGTTGCGAATCACACCGGTCTGCAACCGGCGGAAAAGGCCGCCTATCGTCCACGCCAGCCAGCCCACCCCGTTGACCAGCCCGTCCACGCCCAGGTTGTCGAGCACCACGCCCGAGAAGCGGCTTAGCCGCTCGGTCAGGTGCGCCGACGTGTTCACGATGCCGTCGATGATCCAGTTGTCGAACAGCCGCATGATCAGCGCGAGGACCTTGGTCCCGGCGACAAAGACAAAGTTGTACACGTGGTCGAAGTAGAACTTGTTCCACAGCACGTGGTGCGCCTGTCGGAATCCCGGCAGCGCCCGCACGCGCTCGGCCACGACAAACCCGTTGCGATAGACCAGGAACGCCAGCCCCAGCCCGACCACGAACGCGAAACCGACCACCGGCGCCAGCGCCCGATGTGCGCGGTGCGCCACTTCCGTGCCGTGTCCGGCGTCGATCGCGGCCACCAGAGGCGCTGCGGTCGGCGCCGCCGCCGCCACCAGCGGCCGGAACAGGAACCAGCCACTAACCAACGTCATGATGGCCAACACGACCAGCGGCACATACATCACCGGCTTCTCGTGGGCGTGCGCGTAGATGCGCTCATCACGCGGCTTACCCATGAACGTCAAGATGAAACAGCGCCCCATGTAGAACGGCGTGATGTACGCCACGAGAATCGGCAAGATGTACAGGATCCACGGCAAACGCTGCACGAGCGGGTAATCCGCGGCGTAGTCGCGTTGTGCCTCTGCGCCGTGGCCGACGGCGGCCGCGTGGGCTGTGCCTGTATCAGATGCGTGCTGCTCGGGATGCGCGGGGTCAGCTTGCTCCGGCGCGCCATGCTCCTGTGCCGGCGAGTAACGCGCCAGGACCGCGCGCCCGCTGTCGCCCGAGCCGGCGTGATCGGCCTCATGCTCGCCCCCGGTCTTCGCCCAGTTATGGTTGCGGTAGTACGCGACCGCCAGAATCTCGTCTTTGCTGTAGAACCCGCCAATGCCGAAACTTGTCCAGGGGATGCCCGCCCCGGAGATGGCCAGCACCGCGATCAGGAACGTGACCGCCGTAACCTTCATCTTCGGGAACAGCCCGCCCATGCGGGTCATTTCCTGCTCGTGATGGCAACCGGCGATCACCGAGCCGGAACACAGGAAGAGCATGGCCTTGAAAAACGCGTGCACCAACAGGTGGAACAAGGCCGCGATCCACGCTCCGACGCCCAGGCCGAAGATCATGTAGCCCAGTTGCGAGAGCGTCGAATAGGCCAGGACACGCTTGATGTCGGTCTGCACGATCGCGATCAGGGCCGCCATCGTCAGCGTGATGCAGCCGATGACCGCAATGACCATCTGCGCGCCGGGGGTCAGCAGGGCGAAGATCCGGGCCACGAGGTAAACGCCCGCGGCGACCATCGTCGCGGCGTGGATCAGGGCCGAGACCGGCGTCGGACCTTCCATCGCATCGGGCAACCACACCTGGAGCGGGAACTGCGCACTCTTGCCGATCGCCCCGCAGAACAGGCCGATGCCGAGCCATGTGGCCAGCGAGACGCCCCAGAAGTGTCTCGTAAACAGGGTGCTCGCCCGCGCCACCTGCTCCGGTGCGTCCGCCAACATGGCGGCAGCCCGGTCCGACATACTCGCGACCCAGCCGGCCTGATGGGCGGCGGCCTCAAAAACGGCGGCGGCCCCGTCCAGCGACATCGCACCAACGAACGTGAAGGTCAACCCCAACCCGATCATGAAGCCGAAGTCGCCCACACGGTTGACCACGAAGGCCTTGATCCCCGCGTCGGAAGCGCTCTTTTTCTCGAAGAAAAAGCCGATCAGGAAGTAGCTACATACGCCGACCAGCTCCCAGAAAACGAACAGAAACACCAGGTTGATGCTGATCACCAGCCCGAGCATCGAGAAGCAGAACAACGACATGAAAGTGAAGAACCGCGCGAAGCGCGGGTCGCGAGCCATGTAGCCGATGCTGAAGACGTGGATGCATGTCGAGCACAGGGTGACCATCAGGAACATGATGATGGTCAGCGAATCCAGCTTGACGCCGAACTCGATCGCCGCGCGCCCGATGTTCGTCCACAACACGGCGCTGTCGGCGGCCTGCTGTGTCAGCGCCGCCTGAGTGGTCCCGTCGAACCCCCACCACTTGAACAGCACGAAGACCGCCAGCAACAGCGAAAAGCCGATGGCGGCGGTGGCGATGTACCCGGCCCATGGCTCGCCGAGCGACGGCGGCGTCGGCTGGTGGGCGTCGTGGCCGGCATGACTGTCGTGGGCGGCGGGGGCTTCACCACGCGCCCGTTGGCTGGGCAGCTTCGTCCCAAACAGCGCCAGAAAAACGAAACTGGCCAACGGAACGAAGACGCCGAGCAACAGACAAACTTGGAGCAGACCCGCGTCGGACATCGGTGGCGCCGCTTACCCTTTCAACTGGTCGCCGCGATCAACGTCGATCGTGGCGTGCGTGTTGTAGAAGTTCAGGAAGATGGCCAGGGCGATGGCCGCCTCGGCCGCCGCCAGCACGATCACAAACACCGCCGCGATCTGCCCGTCCAGCCCGCCGGCCCGATAGCGGCCACAGGCGACGAAGTTGATGTTGGCGGAGTTGAGCACCAGTTCAGCCCCGATCAGAATGCCGATCGCGTTCCGCTTGAGGGTCATCACCATCAGGCCCGTGCAGAACACGAACGCCGAGACGATCAGGTAGTGGTTCAGGCCAATATCGTACATGCGCTTATCTCTTCTCCGGGCGCGCCAGATACGCCGCGCCGATCATCACCGCCACGAGCAGCACGGAGACGACCTCGAACGGAACCAGATAATCAGTCAGAAGCGCGTTCCCAATATCGCGCACTTCGGTCACGCGGTCGGTCGGCAGGGCACCGGGGATCTCCGGCCAGGGGCCGCCCAACAGCAGCGCCACCAGCCCGGCAAAGAGCACAACCCCGGCCAACCCGGCCAGCAGCATCTCGCGCGGCCGCGCCGTGTAGCGAATAAACGGGTTCTGCCCAGTCAGCATCACGCCGAAGACGATCAGGACCAGGATGCCGCCGGCGTAGACGATCAGTTGCACCGCGGCCAGGAAATTGGCCGCCAGCAGCAGGTACAACCCCGCCGCCGAACCCAGCGTGCCGAGCAGCCAGGTCGCCGACCGCACGATGCTCTTGCTGAAGACGATCGCCGCCGACGAAAACACCGTCATTCCGGCAAAAACGTAGAACATGAACGTCTCGAGCGTGTGCTCGGCGTTCCAGGTGGCCACGAGCGCGAGCACCAGGTAGAGCGTCACGATAGCGAGCGTGGCCAGTCTGCCGTAGTCCGACACCGATCAACCTCCCGGCAGTAGCCGGTTTACAGCCTGCGTGCCCGGCAATTCGCGCCGCTTGCTGAAGCCGACCGCGGCGACGTAGAGGATTCCCAGCGCCAGCAGGGCCCCGATCACGCCCAGCAGGAACGTGATCACCTGGGCAACCCGGAAGACCTGCGGCGAGCGCACCGCCAACTCCCAGAACACGCTGGCCAGCAGAGCCACCATCGTCAGCGGCAGAATCACCTGGATGCACGAGTAGAGCACCTGGTCGATCCGCAGCCGCGGCAGCGTCCACCGCATCCAGATGTGCACGTAGATGAAGAATATCCCCTTCAGAATAAACCAGATCGGCCCGCTGAACACGACGCCGTAGATCAATCGATCCATTAACCGCGCGCTCGTCGCCATACCTTCCGGAGCCGTGGCCACCCAGGGGGCATCCCAGGCTCCGAGGAACAGGATCACCAGCAGGCCGCTGACGATGAACATGCCGGCATACTCGGCAAAGAAGAACACCGCCCAGCGATAGCCGCTGTACTCGGTGTGGAAGCCGGCCACCAGTTCGCTCTCGGCCTCGGGCAGGTCGAACGGGGCTCGTTTGCACGAGGCCAACGAGGCGATGAAATACGTGAACATCGCGATGAACGTCCACGGACTGTGCCAGGCCAACCAGTTGAACCAGCCGCCGCGCTGGTACTCGGCCACTTCGCTGAGCTGGAGCGTGCCGACCACCATGATCGGAATCAGCAGCGACATCCCCAGCGGGATTTCGTAGCTGACCATCTGGCAAGCCTCGCGCATCGCACCGAGCATGCTCCACTTGTTGTTGCTGGCCCAGCCCGCGATCAGCACACCCATTACCTCGATATTCAACATCGCCAGGATGAACAGCAATGCCACGTCCAACTCGCGGAACACCCAGTACAGCCCGAACGGCAGGGCCATGTAGGCGGCGAGCACCGGAACGAACGTCAGGTAGGGAGCCAGCAGGAATAGCGGCCGGTCGGCGTTTTCTGGAACCGTGTCCTCCTTGGTAACGCACTTGATGCCGTCCGCCATCGACTGCGCCCAGCCGTGCCAGCCACCGACGCGCATCGGCCCAACGCGCGACTGAATGTGCCCGGCCACCTTGCGCTCCCCCCAGATCGCAAACATGGCCAGCATGGCGACAAACGTCACCACGCCCGTCACGCCGATTATGTCGCGCAGGATTCCCGACTGGAACGGCCACAACAGCCAGGCCGGGATCATCAGCCGCAACTCGGGAGTGCCCTGCTCGAGCTGTTCGCGCCGCGCCTCAAACGCGGCCTCGTCCAGCCTTTCTCGCCGAAGCTCGCGGATGGCTCGGTTCGTGGCGGCCGTCCGCAAGTCCTGAATGCCCGACCCGATCTGCGCGATGCTGACCGTCTGCCCCCGGTCGATCGTACCCGCGCGGACGAGCTGGTCCTCGACGTCGCCGTAGGTCCCCATCAGGACGGCCACTAGCCAGACGGCTACACAGCCCCCGATCACCCCTCCGAAGAAGATGACCGGCGCCAAGCGCCGCACGATGGGCCCAAAAATGCGGTAGAAGGCAACGGCAATGGCAGCCACGATTCCCGCAGGCCCCGTGAACCGTTTCGGTGGCTTATGTTGCCAGGGAGTGTAGACTCGCGCCATTCTTCCTTTCCCGAAGGAACTAAGAATCGCGCAGTATAGCGGGTGCCTCGCTTTGGTAAAGAGCCCGACCCAGCATTCCCGACCGTCTCCCTCGCAGAGCGCCGGCCGCCCGCCATTTTGCTGGAGCGCTGCCATGCGGCGCGTTCAGGAACGCTTGCGTGCGCGGCGGTTCATCGGCCGACCGCCTGCTGCGCAACCTGACGGTACTCAATCAAATAGGCGCCCCGCTCGTCCACCGCCAGGCGCGCCACCCCGCCAGCCGGCACGCGCGCGAGCGCTTCACCCAGGCTCGCCGTAACCAGCCCGGTATCGCGCACGTGTGGCCAGCGCTCCATCAACCGCACCAGTCCCGCGACCACCAGGGCGTGTGCGTCCCGGGTCAGCTTCTCTCCCGGGTCCGACATCAGGTCGGCGGCGATGGCTCTCAAAGTGTCGATCGGACCGGCTCCGGCTGTTTCGGTGAGTACTGGGTCCAGCTCCCCGCGCAGCCAGTACGACGTCGCCGCTTGGCGCCCGCCGCGCCGCTCCGTAATCGTCGCCCACACCTTGCCGGCCACGCGCCGGTCGTGCGCCAACAGCACCAGCAGCGTGTCGGTACGCCCGCCGACGCGATCCTGCTTGTAGTAGCACAGTCCCAGCCCCGTGCGCCGCGCATGCTCCTGCGGCAAAACGCGCTCGTACTCGCGCGGCGTCTGTCCGATGTGTATGCGCTGATAGCCCCAGTCGGCGCAGCCGGGGAGCAAGAGAAGTGTCAGCACGGCTGCTCCGGTCAGGGCCATTCTGAAAGACAGGTGGCGTCCATCGGGAGGGCGCGGCTCCCGCCCAGCCGCGCAGCGCCGGAAGCCTCGTCCGCCCGGCGTCATCGGCCTCTCTCGAAATCGCCCCGGTACCAGGCGATAGCCATGGTCGGTCCGACTCCCGCCATTCACAGCATCCCATGTACGCATGCCAGTGGTCATCCGTGCAAGAGCGAGCGCTGCCGCCTTGCGACCTCGCGCGCCGGTTTCCTATGGACTCTGCTCAAGTATGAGTTGCCGCCGCTTCAACAGCGTCTCAACCAGATACGCCGCGTCGTCCGGGTTGCTCAGCCGCGCCTCGGCGACGATGGATTCGATCTGTGGCCGGTCCAGGGCGCGGATTCTCTCGATTATCCAGCGCGTGTCGCTGGCGGTCATGTGCTCGAAGGCGTTGTTGGGCACCTGCGACCGCCAGCGTAGCGGGTCGAAATGCTCCGCCGTAAAGCGCCCGACCGCGGGCGCGACGATCGGTTGCTGTGGGTCCGGCTCGGCCCGCTGCAGCCCGAGCGTGAACACCTCGACGACGATCCATCCCAGGTCGCACCAGTGCCGCCAGCCGCGCCAGGGCTCTTTCGGCCGGCCCTGCCACGAGCCCAGACACGAGTTGAAGTCGATCAGGTAGTAGCTGGCCCGACCACCCCGGACGACCACGAGCGTATTGGTGCCGACCCGGTCGGTATCGTTGATCCAGGCCGAGGCCAGCCGCAGCCCGCGCAGCTCCCGACGATAGCGAAACCAGTCAAAGTGGAAATGCCCCTGGACGCCGTCGAGGAAACGCACCGCGGTCGCCCGCCGCCCGTCGAACCGCTGGTCCCCCGTACCTTCGATCTGCACGATGTAGATCGGCGGAACGTTGTAGCCCAGGCCCCACAGGACGCGGTCGCCGATGATCGCCGCCGCGCTGCCCAGTTCCGGATAATCCGGGTGGTCGAGCTTGACGAGGAACTTACGCCCGCGCACATCCGTCCCGACGAAGCCGCAACTACCGCCCCGCTGCTTGACCTTCCCGATGCGGAACGGCAGCACCGGGGGAGGTTCTGTGCACGGCCCGCGGGCAATCCGCTCCGGAGTGAGATCCTCAGGTCGACGATTGGTGAAAAAGGAGGAGTCGGCCACGCCGTCCGCCGTGGCGTTCCAGGCCTTGTCGCCGAATAGCCGCCGCCCTAGTGGGTCCAGCAGCAGTATGTCGCGGGCCGGGTACAGAATGGAGCACTTGAGCATTACGGTCATAGTGCGATTGTGGCTGGCCCTAACGGGCGGCCCCAGGAAAGCGGCCGAGTTCGTGTGGCGTAGGCCGGCGC
>JAHJAR010000040.1 GCA_018814045.1 Planctomycetota bacterium
GTCGACCCGATCGAGAAGAAGCCGTTTTATCACGCTTACGCGGGGGCCGACGCGCTGTCGTTCGGGATGCTCGGTTGCAGCTTCCACTGTCCGTTCTGCCAGAACTGGGTCACCAGTCAGACGCTGCGTGACGAACGGGCGGTGGCCGAGCCGCGCCTTGTCACCCCCGAGCAGGTGGTCGAGCTGGCGCTCGAGCACGGCTGCCCGGTGATCACCAGCACGTACAACGAGCCGCTGATCACGACCGAATGGGCGGTCGAGATTTTCAAGCTCGGCAAGCAGTCCGGCCTGGTCGGCTCGTACGTCTCCAACGGCAACGCCACGCCCGAAGTGCTCGAATACATCCGTCCTTACGTCAGCCTGATGAACGTCGATCTCAAGGCGTTTCGTGACCAGACCTACCGCAAGCTGGGCGGCGTGCTGGAAGACACGCTCAACACCATTCGGCTGCTCAAGAAGCTCGACTTCTGGGTCGAGGTGATCACGCTGGTTGTGCCCGGCATGAATGATTCCGACGAGGAGCTGACCGAGATCGCGGACTTCCTGGTCGGGGTCTCGCCGGAGATACCCTGGCACGTGACGGCGTTCCACCCCACCTACAAGATGAAGGACCCGCCGCGCACGCCGGTCGAAACGCTGCTGCGGGGGTACGAGATCGGCAAGCGCGCCGGGCTGCAGTTTGTCTACACCGGGAACCTGCCCGGGATGGTCGCCGATTGCGAGAACACCTACTGCCCGCAGTGTCACGAGGAGCTAATCGTCCGGCACGGTTTTTACGTCCACCGTAATGCGATGAAGGGCTCGTGCTGCCCGTCGTGCGGGACAGAGATTGCAGGCGTGTGGGCCAGGTGCCAGACGAACGAGGGCGGTGCCACATAGCAACACGTTTGCACGGTTTTCGGCCCCGGTTTTCACCCGCTTCTAAGGAGACACATCATGGCGTTTGAGATTACAAAGGTAGACGTCTGGGCCGGCGAGATGGAGGATCGTCCGGGCACGCTGGCAAGGAAGCTCGATGCGGTCACGCAAGCGGGAGCGAATCTCGATTTCGTGATCGCCCGGCGCCAGCCGGACAAGCCCGGCACCGGCGTCGTGTTCCTGGCGCCGCTTCAGGGGGCGGAGCAAACCGGAGCGGCGCGAAGCGCCGGCATACAGAAGGCCGCCGGCTTGCGTTCGATCCGCATTGTGGGGCCGGATCGTCCCGGGCTGGGCGCGACCATCGCCAAGACCGTCGGCCAGGCCGGCATCAATATGCGGGGCTTGTCGGCGGCGGCGGTCGGCGATCGCTGCGTGACGTACATCGCGTTCGAGAGCGACGAGGATGCGGCCAAGGCAATCCAAGTCTTGGCGCCGGCGCTGGCTTAAGACTCCCGTTCGCGGTCAGCGGCACATCATCACGAGCAGCGTGATCAGCGCGATGAGGGCGCCCAGCGCCGCCAAAATGATCCGCCAGCGTTGCAGCGCAACCTGACGCTCGGCGGCTTGGGCAGAACGCTCAGCCGCTGAGCGTCCCGCGGAGGAAAGCGCGACGCCTGTCGCCGGTGGGACTCCGGCGGACGCTTGCTTCTTGGCCGCTTTGGCGGCGGCCTTGGCCATCTTTTTGGCAACCTTGGGGTTCTGTTCGCTTGAGCTCATCCAATCAGCCTACTTACGCGCACTCGAGGGTTACACCTGCGATCTCACGGCCGACACGCCCGTGCCGCCCAAAGGCTCCCTTGAAGCGTGCCACCGCTGTCTCCGTCGTGGGGTGCTTGCCTTCGCCGGCCGGTACCTGTTCCATTATAACCCCATTCGTTCCGCGAGCTCGATTATTGCCGACGCTTCAAGGGGCTCGCGCGGCCCGTCCGGACCACTGGTCGGCGACCGATCCGCAACACGATCGCCCCCGCCGTCAGATCGGCGCGTGGCGCGGTTGACACGGCGCGGCAAGGTCTCTAGCGTGAAGGTTTTGCCGCGCAGTCGTCGGTACGATTACTGCCCCGAAACCGACCTGTGGAACCACACATGACCATCAGCCAGATTGCGGGCGGCATCAGCGAATCCCTCACGCTTAAGTTGAACGCTACGGCAGTAGCCCTGAAGGCCAGAGGCGAGCCCGTGATCCACCTGGGCGGCGGCGAGCCCGTGAGCAAGGCTCCGCTCGGCGCCATCCAGGCCGGCACCGCCCTGCTGGCCACGGGTGAGATCCGCTATACCCCCGCCTCCGGCACGCCCGCCCTCAAGCAGGCCATCATCGGATACACCGAGAAGTACTACGGCCGCACCGTCGAGCCGCAGAACGTGATGGCCTCCGGCGGCGCCAAGCAGGCCGTCATGGTCGCGCTCCAGACCGTCGTCGATCCGCAGGACGAGGTGATCTTCCCGAAACCCTACTGGGTCAGCTACCCGGATATGGCGCGGCTCTGCGGCGGCGTTCCCATCCCGGTCGAGGCATCCGACGGCTCACTCCGCCCCAGCGTTGACGATATCACCCGAAAGGTCGCGCCGAAGACCAAGGTCATCCTGATCAACAGTCCGAACAACCCGACCGGCATAATGTACTCCGCAGAGTTCATCGCTGGGATCGTCCAACTGTGCGAGCAGCGCGGCATCTACCTGATCATGGACGACATCTACCACCGCCTGATCTTCGATGGGCGCCAGCCCATCAACTGCTATGACTACGCCAGGCAAACCGGCGAGGATTCGAAGCTGATCGTCGTGAACGGCGTGTCGAAGCA
>JAHJAR010000041.1 GCA_018814045.1 Planctomycetota bacterium
CGCGAGGGCCTCGGCTACCGCATCTTGATCGGTGGCCGGAAGATCGTCATCCCCGTGATCAACAAGGTCACCCGTCTGAGCCTGCGCAACATGCAAGTCGCGCTGGAGGTCAAGGCCCAGTCGGGCGGCGGAAAGATGATGCCTGTCAACGTTAACGGCGTGGCGAACGTGAAGGTCTCGTCCGATCCGGCTGAACGCGGCAACGCGATCGAGCGTTTCCTCGGTCAGCCGGTGCAGGACTTGCAGCGCGTTGCGCGCGAGACGCTCGAAGGCGGTCTGCGCGCCGTCATCGGCAAGATGACGCCCGAGGAGATCGTCGAGGACCGGGACAAGTTCGTCTCCACCGTCGTGCAGGAAGTCTCCGACGACTTCCGCAAGCTGGGCCTGCTCATCGACAGCGTCAACATCCAGAACGTGCACGACGAGGAGCAGTACCTCGAGTCGATCGCCCGCAAGGCGCGGGCCGAAGTCATCTCCGCCGCGCGCAAGGCCGAGGCCGCGCGCGCCGCCGAGGCCGTCATCAAGGAAGCGGAGGCCAACGCTGCCGCCCGTAGCGCCAAGGCCAGCCGCGACGCCGAGGCCAAGACGACCGAGGCGGAATCTCACCAGAAGGCCGAGCAGGCGCGCTACTCGGCCGAGACCGCGATCGCCGAGTCTGAGAACGTGTTGCGTATCCGCAAAGCCGAGCTGTCCCGTGAAGCCGCTTTGAAAGAGGCCGAGCAGCAGAAGGCCGCGGCCCAGGCCGAGCAGGAGCGCCTCAATGCCACCGACGTCGTCAAGGCTCTTGCGGACCGTGACGTCGCCAAGGCCAAAGCCGAAGGTGCCGCTGCCTCGGTACGCGAGGAAGGCAAGGCCCGCGCCGCTGCCATCGAACAGATCGGCCAGGCCATCCAGGCCAACCCCGAAGCCCTCAAGGTCATGCTCGTCGAAATGATTCCCGGCATCGTGGGCGAGTTCGCCAAGACCATCCAGAACGTCGATCTCGGCCGCGTCACAGTCATCGACAGCGGTGACGGACAGGCCATGACCGGGGCCGCGATGGGCCGAGCCCGCATGCTCTCGGAGTCGTTGGATACGCTGCAGTCTGTGCTCGGCGTCGACTTGCGCCAACTCTCACAGGACATCGCCGGCAATATCACCACCAAGGCGCGCGGCCCGGTTCCACAGGAAGCGGGCCCGTCGTCCAAGTAGTTGCTAAGGCCCGAGGACCCCGAGCAACCTACGTGCGCGGTCGAGCGTTTCGCGGCTCGGCCGCGCGTCGGGCCAAGACCGCTCGCCCGTGCAAACACGCACGTTTTGGATATGCTACAAATATGGCGCCAAGAACGAAGGTAAATCGAGCTGTCGCAGCTCGGTGCATATTGACCACGGGATTGCTGGCGGGAGTGGTGGGCTGTGCGCCGCGCGCGGAGCTCGTGCTGCATCAACCCTTCGCGGCCACGTCGCAACGCGAGCTACAGCTCTCCAGCCAATGCGCGTTCTGCGACTCGGAGGATTCGCGGCGCAGCTGCCTGCTCGCCTTCCCGCTCCCGGGGGCGTCCGACGGTCCCCATGACTTCCTGGTCTACCTCGACGCGCCGGCCGCGAAGGGGCGGATTCCGATCGATGCGACGCAACCGCAGTCGGCGCGCGGCTTCCTCATTCAAAGCGTGGGGCGGTTGGCCGGTAAGACCGTGTTCTCATCCGGCACAATCCGCTGCCGCAAAGTGTGGTACGCCCCACGCCTGTACCGCTTCGACCTTGACGTCTCGTGCGACGACGGCTCACGCATCACCGGCACGGCGCGCGTTGCGCCGGATGAGCAGCCAATGCGGACCTTTGCGCGCACGCACGCGGCCGACATCGCCGCCCTGGCGCCCAGTAGCTCGCAGCAAACCAGCCCAGAACCGCTCACAGCGCCCCGTTCGACAGACGGCCAGTAGGGCGCCTATCATTGATACGCGCATCGGGATGGCGACCTGCCCCTGAGACACGGTTGTCAATACAGCCGGCTGGCGCCGCATAGGCGGGAGCCACATAATGGTGACTATAGACGGAGGTAGTCGTAGCAGCGCGGGATGCCGCCCGGCGCGTGCGGTCCGGGCGTTCACGTTGATCGAGTTGCTCGTGGTCATTGCGATTATCGGCCTGCTGATGAGCATTCTGCTGCCTGCCCTGACCGCTGCCCGCGAGCGCGCCCGCGGAACCAAGTGCCTCGCCGCCCTCCGCGTCTTCGGCCAGGGCCTGTCCATCTACGCTACCGATAACCGCGACGTGCTCGTGCCGGGACGCCTGCCGAAGATCCCCGGCGATAACTGCGAGACGCACGCCATGTTCTTCGGACGACGCAAGTACCGCCCCACGTTCATCGCGATGATGAGCTCCGCCGTTGGCGCACCCCCTTTCGCCGATCCCCAGGCCTGCAAGCTGGATTACGACGAGTCCGGCGAGCGCGGCGACCGGCAGGATTACTCGTACCCACTCTACGTCTGTCCGTCGGTTCCCGAGTGGACCGACGAACGCAACGGCAGCTACGGCTACAATTACCAGTTCCTCGGCAACTCACGTCTGTTTGACGACACGATCGCCAACTCCTACAAGAACTGGCCCATGCAACTGGCGGAGATTCGCTATCCCGGTCGCACCGTCGCCATCGCCGACTGCATGGGCACCGCGGCCCACTACGCGACTGCCGAGCGCGGCCCGTACGACAACAACTCCAGAGACCCGGAGTTGCTCGGCAACGAAGGATTCAATCTCGACCCACCGCGCGTCGACCCAGACAACGACGGAGAGGTTGCCGGCCACACTGGCACCGAGCAGTGCCGCTCAGCGGCCGATCCGCGCCACAGCGGACGGGCCAATGTGATGTGTGTGGACGGCCACGCAGCCCCCCGCACATTGCAGGAACTGGGATACCACATCGCAGGGGCGGGCAACGTCAGCCTGGGCATGGAGATCGGCCAGGAGGGGGACAACACACAATGGTCCGGCGACGGGCGCGACGTACCCTGGACACCGACCTTCAGACCCTGAACAACCAAGCGTTGTCGCGCAGAACCTGTTTCAAAACTCCTTCCGAGTTCTCAAGGGGCTTGCGCCGCACCCACGGGGGATGAAAAGCCGAATTTACGGAGCAGCCGCGACCGTCAGAGCGGTTGCCGAAGGACCGCTTGCCTGCGCGCGCGAAGTTGCGCACTGATGCTGCACAACTTCACAGCCGGCCACTACGGCTCTTCCTCTTCACACCACGTGTACGGGAAGATATAGCGCGAAGTCCATTCGACACCCCATTCGACTTGTGTGAAGGCGGCATGGCCGTCGAGGAAGGCCAGATTCAGACCGGTTCCCTCGTGGTCGTGCCAGATGGCCGAGTAAGAGTGGTTATCGTTGATGGTCCAGATCATCTGATGATCGCCAGCCAGCACGAACAACGCCGGCGATACGTCCACCTGTACCAGCCGGATCGGCCGGCGGGGGAAGTACGGCCGGCAAGTCTCCGGGTTGATCTGCCCGTTGACGATCACCGAGCTCAGCGGGTAGCTGTTCCCCATGTAATCGTAGGTCGAGGCGCCCTGTGAAACGGGGTCCGGCAGGTTCTCGGCCCCACGATCCGACGGACAGTGGAACACCTCGGCCGTCCGGTTCCCGTACGGATCGATACCAACGTAGTGATTCAGCGGCCGCGGGTTGAGAATCCCACCGCCCTGCACGGCGTAGATCTCAACTTTGCCGCCATAGAACCACTGGATGTTCTTGGTATAGATGGGGAAGACCCAGTCGGTCTCTTCTTCGAGATACATGTTCCACGCCACCGCGATCTGGCGCAGATTGGACGCGCAGCGGGCCCGGTGGCTGCGCTGCCGCGCTTCCCCCAATGCCGGCAGCAGAATCGCCACCAACAACGCGATAATCGCGATGACGACCAGCAGCTCGATCAGCGTGAAGCCGCCCCGTCGCTCACGCCGACACTCCCGCCGGTGCCCCCCACTCGGAGTCGTCATCCGCAGCCCACGAACGCTGCACATGTCTGCCACCCTCACGAGCTGTCTGCACTCGCCGCGTCAGCGCAGTTATTGTACCCCGCCGCGGCCGGCTGTGCCTCGTTCCCGCGGCTACGGTGAGCGACTACTTCGCCGCCGCCATCGTCTCGCGCCGGCGACCGAGGCCCAAGGTCAAGACAACCGCCAGCGCTACAAGCATCAGCAGGTGAGCGCCGCTCGCCCGCGCCGCAGGCCAGACCCACGCCGCCATCCCGATCAGCCAGATGACGACGCCGACACGCGGCGCCATTTGCCCGCGGTTCCGGGCCGCGCCCCGCACCAGCAGAACCAGCGCTGGCAATGTCCAAACCAGGTAGTATTGCCGCAACAGCGGCGCGAAGATGACCATGGCCAAAGCGCAGGTGGCAGCTTCAACGCGGACGGCGTCGACGTTGAGCCGCCGCCAAGGTCGCCGCACAGCCCACAGCCAACCCACTGCCAGCAACAGCGTCGTCAGACGCGCGACCCACCGCCGCGCCGACGTGTCAAGCTGGAGTGGTTGCCAAGTCACACGATACGGGTGATCCGGCGACGTCAGACGCTCGACGACGGCGGCGAGCGCCTGATTGCGGTGATCGATGAAGTGCTCGCGCAGCGCCGGATCGGTCATTCCCTGCGCCGGCGCGCCCCGCACGTTGTAGGCCCACCATTCGCGGTGATAGTCCAGCGTTCGCTGCGGGCCGAAAGTCAGCAGACACGGCAGCGTCGCCACCAGTATGCACGTGGCGACGTAGACCCCCAGCGCCGCCCACTTCCGCTTGAGAATCAGCCAGACGCCAAACACCGCCGGCAGCAGCTTGAGAATCGTGGCCAGCCCCAGCCAAATACCCGCCCGAGCCGGTCGATCCTTCTCCAGCGCGGCGACGCTGGCGAGCACGAGTGCCAGAACGATGAAGCTGAGCTGGTTGAACCGGGCGGCTTCGTAGATCGCGGGCAGCCCCAAAATGCAGGCGAGTGCGAGAATCACCCGCGGCGGGCCGCGCGGCCGGTCAACTTCGCGCCAGCCCGCCAGCACCTTCAGCGTGCAGACCAAGGCCAGGACATGCCCGAGACACCAGACAACCGCGGCCGGCTGCAAACCGAAGGCCGCCAATGGAGCCAGCAACACCGCGACCGCCGGCAGATAGAAGGGGAGTTGCCGACGCTCCTCCGGGAGACCGCTGGAGAGGTTCGGGTTCAACTCGCCGTGCTCCCACACGTAGCGCGCGTCGCCAAAGAAGTGATGAAAGTCATATCTGGGCACGCGTGCGCGGAAGTACGAAACCGCCGCCACCGCCAGCAACAGCAGGGCCATACCGACGAGTGGCCAGCGGGGAGACCGCGCGGGTTCAGACATGGGAACTCACAGATGGCGAACGTTGGCCCGGTCTAGTTCGTCCGGCGGCCGACGGCCGGGCCGGGTGCGGTGGTGCGTCAGCCTCCGGGAGCAGCGCCGCGGGAGGCTGCGTCGGCCGCAGCAGCGCGACTATCAGCGGTGTGGCCACCACTACCACCGCCACCAGCAGCATCCCCAGCCCTTCGAGGTAGTACTCCCGTGTCACGACCGTCGGCAGCAACGCCAGTTGGCTGAGGACGATCGCGCCCATACTGAGCAGTGCCAGCTTTGACCACCACGCGCGCATGCCCAGATAGTGAATCCCGGCCGCGAGCAGCGACAGCGCCGGAAGGGCCCAGATCATGTGATAGCGGCGCATCACCGGCATGAACCACAACATCGCCAGCACGAACAGTGCCCATTCCATGCGCAGTTGCCACAGGCTCAACTCGCGGGCCGGCCGCCGCGCCAGCAGCAACAGCCCCACAAAGCTGATCCCCAGAATGGCGGTGGCGATCCAGCCCACCGTGGAGCGAGACAGATGGGCGACGTTCAGCGTGCGGGCCTCGAATGAATACGTCGAGTTTGCACGTGGGTCGTTGTCGAATCGCGTGTTGTAGTTCGTGGGATGCAGCCAGCGACTCAGGACCGAGCCGAGGCCCTGATTACGCCAATCCACCTCGCGCTGCGCCAGGACCAGTCCGCGATGTGACCCCTGCACGACCGCGTTGCGCACCCAGCCGCGGTAGTATTCGCCGGCCTGCTCCGGGCCGAATACGATCACATCCGAAACAGGTCCCGCCAGAATGATAGTCAGAACCGCCGCCGACACCGTGCGATACTGACGCTTCAGAGCAAACCACAGCACCAGCAAGAACGGCGTAACCTTCGTCAGCACCGCCAGCCCCAGCCATAGCCCAGGCACGAACCGACGTCCGCGTTGCCACTGCACGAAGCTCGCGACCAACAGCAGCAGGGTAAAGTTGTTGATCTGATTCAGGCGGAACTCCCACCACCAGAAAACGAGCAGGAACACAAACGGCAGGAGTTGCGTAACCGGCCAGTCCTGGCGCGGCAGTCCCATCATATGCTGGCCGATTAGCCTCATCGTCGTGAACAGCGCCACGAGATTCAGGAGCAGCCAGATGACACCGGCCGGCTCGAAAGGCAGACAAGCCAGCAGCGTCAGCAGGCGATGTACGAAGGGTAGGTACCAATCGAGCATGCCGCGCGGTTCCAGCGGGCCATACCCGCCCGTCTCCAGCTCCGCCCGGTCGTACCCCTGATCTAGCCCCCCATGGACCAGCAGCCACTCGCCGGCCCGGTAGAAATACTCAAAATCCTGGCCCTGATTGTGAATTGCACGAAAGCCCAGGTATCCCAGGTACCCCCCCAGCAGAAGCAGCACCGCCGCACACGCCAAGCGCACGCCGCGCCGCGCGACCGGCGGCGGAGGCAGACGCTGACTCGCGGCAGACCGGGATTGAACCGCGGCGGGACCGTCCATACCGCCGGGAATTCTACGCACACCATCAGCGGGCAACAATGTCGCCCCCCGCCTCTACGCCGGCTGGACGACGCGCAGGGCAGCCGCGATTTCAACCTGCGACACGTCCGTGACCCGCACGGGGCGCCCCAAATCCTGCAACAGAACAAAGTTCACGGCCCCTAGACGGTTCTTCTTGTCCATCTGACACGCCAACACGACTTCGTCGGCGTCCACCGGCCGCGGCAAACGGGTCGGGAGACCAAACTGCGCCAGCAGCGCGGCGATGCGCCCGGCTGTGGTTCTCCCGAGCTGACCCCGCGCTGCGGCCAGTTCGTTCTCCACGAGCATCCCCAACGCTACACACTCGCCGTGCCGCAGTTCATACCCGAGGATGTGCTCGAGCGCGTGCCCGATGGTGTGCCCGTGGTTGAGGATCACTCGCAGGCTCAGCTCACGTTCGTCCCGGGTGACCACGTCGGCCTTGATCGCACAGTTGCGCGCGATCAACTCCGTCAGCACCTCGTCCGCGCGGGCCGCAATCGCGACGGCGTTCGCTTCGTGCCAGCTCACAAAGTCCGCCGACCGAACCACCGCCTGCTTGATGCTCTCGGCCAGGCCGCAGGCGTAGTCGCGCTGCGCGAGCGTGCCGAGGAAGTCCGTATCGATCAGGACGGCGGCGGGCTGGTGAAACGCGCCGATCAGGTTCTTTCCAGCCGCGTGATTGATGCCCGTCTTGCCGCCGACCGCGGCATCGACCGCGGCCACAAGTGTCGTTGGTATCTGGACGAAGCGAATCCCGCGCAGCCAGGTCGCCGCCACGAATCCGGTCAAGTCGCCAACCATGCCGCCGCCGAACGCGATCAGCACATCCTGGCGTTCGATATGAGCCGCGGCCAGTTCGTCGTAGACTCGTTCAACCTGGCAAAGCGACTTGCTGGCCTCCCCAGCGGGCACCGTCAGAACGCGCGGCTCGCGAACCAGAACGGCCCGCAGCGCCGCCAGATGCAGCCCCGCGACCGTCTCGTCGGTGATCAGAACCGTCTGGTGGCGGCCGGCGGAGTCCAACAAGGCCGCGATTTTGTGGCGCGTCTGTGCCCCCACGTGGATCGTGTACGCTCGGTCCCGCAGTTCGACGTTGACTGTCTTCATCGCAGCAGGCCACCAACAAGACCGCACCCCAACCCTGCTGGCGTCGTATAAAGGTTTGTTGAAGTACCTGCAACAGCTACGTGCGGGAAACGAGAGTCGGGAGCGAGCGCAAAGCAACACTTCACCGGCAAGGACCGATATTATCACGCCTCTGCCGAGTTGCGCGGACCCCGGCGGTTGACTAAACACCACAACATTGGTATCCTACCGGGCCATGGCACGAGCAGCGACCAAGAAGAACACACATACGCGTACACCGGGCAAGCACGCCTCCGCCAGAGCGGAGCCCAGGGACAAACCGGTCGGAACACGGGCGCGCAGCGAACCCCCCCCAGCGACCATCCGCACCTATCGCGCGGCGATCAACTTCCTGAACAGCAAGACCAACTACGAGAAGATGCTGCGCGTCGGCTACAATCACACTAACTTCAATCTTTCCAGGATGTTACGAATCCTGGCGGCGCTGGGAAACCCACACAAGAAACTGAAGACGATCCACATCGCCGGCACCAAGGGCAAGGGCTCGACTTCCCACATGCTGGCGGCGATGCTGCAAAACTGCGGTTATCGGACCGGACTCTACACCTCCCCACACTTCGTCAACCTCAGGGAACGTATCACGGTCGATGGTCAGATGATCTCCGAAAGCGAGTTCACCAGGGCCATGGCCAAGATCGCCCCGGTCGCCACCAGGCTCAAGCGCGATCAGCCCACCTTCTTCGAACTCATGACCGCCGCCGCCTTCTTGCATTTTGTCAGCTCGAAGACCGATATGGCGATCTTGGAGGCCGGCCTGGGCGGACGGCTCGATTCAACTAACGTCGTCAAGCCCGAGGTCTGTGGAATCACCAGTATCAGCTACGACCACATGGCACAACTCGGCAACACCCTCGAACTGATCGCCGAGGAAAAGGCCGGCATCTTCAAGCCCGGCGTACCCGTCATCAGTGCCCTCCAGCCGGCCGCCGTGAGACGCGTCTTGCGCAAGGTGGCCGAGAGGGTGCATTGCGAATTACGCCTCCTGCGCGAGGATCTCGATTTCAGCTATCGCTTCGAATCGTCGCGGGCCACTGGCCCACATACACGCGTCTGCCTGGCCACACCCACCAGCCGCTTTGACCACTTGCACGTTCCGCTGCTGGGCGAGCATCAGGCCCACAACTGCGGCGTGGCCCTGGGGATCATTGATGCCCTGCGGCAGCGCGGCTTCGCCGTCCCCCAGCAGGCGGCCATCGACGGCCTGGCCAAGGTCAAGGTCCAGGGCCGGCTGGAAGTTATCCGAGACCAGCCGCACACGGTGGTCGATGCCGCCCACAACGCCGCCAGCGTCAACGCCCTGATGCGCGCCATCGGTCAGAACATCGGCTACGACTCGATGGTGGTGATCTTCGGTTGCTCGCAGGATAAGGACATCGACGGCATGCTGGCTCAGCTCCAACTGGGCGCCGACAAGGTGATCTTCACCAGCACGGGCACGCCGCGCTCGGCGGATCCGATGGAACTACACGCACGCTTCCAGGAGAAATCCCACAAGATGGCCCAGGTGGGAAAGACGCTGGCGGAGGCGTATCAGATCGCGGGCAACTGCGTCACGCGCGAGGATCTGATCTGCATCACCGGCTCGGTGTACCTGGTCGGTGAGGCGAAACGTCTCATGGCCGCCGGCAAGCTGGGCTAGCAACCGCCCCGATCAGCGCCGCCAACGACTCCCGCGCACGCTGGACAGACTTCTCAACGGCTGCCTGCGACGACGGTGGGCGCGGCAACATCGGCTTCGGTGATCTGCGCGTCGCGCTGTAGGGAGCGAGACAGCCGCCGCCCCACTAGTGTGTCCAGCGCGTACGGGCGCACACCCGTCCCCGGCCGTTTGAAAGCCACATCTCCAGCTTCCAGCAGATGCCCGGCTGACAGATCGCGGGCGGCGACGATGCTGCGACCGATCGTCCCCTCGCAGGCGTAACGTGTCTTTCGACCATCACCCAGCATGCTCTCGACACGCCGCACCGCACCAACCAGGGCCGCCAGCGCCCTCGGGTCAGCGCTGACGGCGTGGTCCGGTCCCGCAGCGCAGCAATCCAGCGTCAGATGCTTCTCGATGATTTTTGCGCCGAGCGCCACGGCGGCGGTCGCCGCGTCCAACCCGAGAGTGTGATCAGAAAACCCGACAGTGCTGGCCGGGTAGCGCCGGATCAGTGTTGGAATGACATGTAGA
Source organism: Planctomycetota bacterium (assembly GCA_018814045.1). Lineage (GTDB taxonomy): Bacteria > Planctomycetota > Phycisphaerae > UBA1845 > Fen-1342 > JAHJAR01. The sequence goes on from JAHJAR010000041.1 coordinate 10,188, forward strand.
TTGACTTCCGCGTCCGGCGGCGGGTAGGCGGACACACAATGCAGCAGGCTCAAATGGCCGCACCCACTGCCGCGCAGCACGCCCACCGCTCGATCAACGTCCGCCAGCTCGCACCCCCCAGTGCTCAGGATCACCGGTCGCCCCAAGCTGGCCACCGCAGTCAGTAACGGCGTATGCGTCACCTCGCCCGACCCGACCTTGACCACGGGAATGGCGAGCCGCTCCAGCAGCAGAAGGCTCGGCTCGTCAAATGGCGTGGCAATCACCGGCAGGCCGGCGGCGGCGGCGGCGGCGCATACACGCGCATGTTCATCGTCATCGAGCCGCAGGCGCGCGAGCAGCTCCAACTCATCGCCGCGCAGCAGCCGACTGCACAGCTCGGACGGGTTGTACAATTGCAGCTTGAGCGCGTCGGCCCCGGCCTGCCGAGCACATTCCACCAGGCGCAAAGCCCGCTCGAGGGAGCCGTTGTGGTTGACTCCCAACTCGGCGACGACCACGCACCCCGAGGGGGCACGTCCCTCAATCAGTTCGCGGACCGCTGAGCGCACGACTGCCACCATGAATGAGACGTCTCTGACAACATGTCCGTGATTTCCTCGCGCTGCATGGCGACGATCTCGAAACCGGCGGCCCGCTGGAGCATCATGACGTACTCGGCGTCCCAGAACGAGTAGACCGCGCCCCCCAGGTTCGCCGGCGCGCTGCGGCCGAGTTCGTACGTCTGTTCGGCCACTTGGCGCGCAGTGTGACCTAGCAGGCCGTCGTCCTCGGTGCGCCAGTCAGCAACCAGTACTCCTCCGGGGCGCAGCACGCGGGCGACCTCGTCCAGGGCGGCCCGGGTTGCCGCCGGGCCGCCGAGCACGAAAAGCACCCCCCAGCACACGGCCAGGTCAACGGAAGCGCTCTCGCACGGCAGGTTGGGGAAGCCACCCAAGCGCCCGTCGATCGTCAGACCAGCGGCGCTGACCCGCGTTTGCACCGCCTGAAGCAGTTCGTTCAACGGATCAACGGCGATGATTCGCGCGCAGCCCAGGGCTGCCAGGGCGATGGCGTTGCGACCGTTGCCGCAGCCCACGTCCATGGCCGTCATGTCGGCGAACCGGGCCGGCGCGACCGCCCGATGCAGCAGCCGAATCATCTGCTCGCTCGGCCAGACCCGCGCCTCGGCGCCCGGGCGCCCGGCCCAGGCGTCGAGCGGACTAAACTGCGTGGGCGCATTGCAGGAGAGCTTCGGCATGGCGCAGGTCCTCGATCGTGTCCACATCCACGCCGCGCGAAGCCGGCATGGGATAAGCCAGCGTCTTGCGGGGCGTCCGCTCGTGCAAGTAGTCGCCGCAGGTATAAACGTAGATCGCCCCGTTCAACCGGCAGATCAGCTCATCTCCGTGCCACGGTTCAAACCCGCCACCCTTGCCGATCCGGCCCAACCAGGCCGCCGGCGCCACAGGCGAAACCGAGACCACCGCGCACGGCGCGTCGCGCTCGAACAACTCCAGGGCGCCACGGATGTCGCCGGCGCAGCGCAGCGGCGAGGTTGGCTGGAGCACCATGACCGCGTCGTAGTGCTCTCCGCGCTCGGACAGCACTTTCAGCAGAAACCGGTTAGCATCGCGCGTCGCGGCGTCGTCGCGCGCCAGCTCGGGAGGCCGCAGCGCCGGACAAGGAACGCCACACTCCTGGGCCACAGCGGCGATCCTGGGGCAGTCGGTGTTGATGTAAACCGCCGTCAGCACACCGCTGCCCAAGGCGGCTTCGCAGGCGTGCGCGATCAACGGTTGTCCGCCGAGCAGGGTGAGGTTCTTGTTGGGCAGGCGTTTGGAGCCAGCCCGCGCGGGGATCAGGCCGACAACCTTCATGCAATCAACTCCGGAACAACGACGCGCTTGGTCATGAGATCAGGCCGACTGCGCAGCGCACGCAACTCGCGACAGATCCGCTCCGCTGCACAACCGTCACCGAACGGCGAGCAGCCGCTCGCATAGCGCCCGCCAGCCAACTGGGCCTTGAGCGCGGCGACCAGTGTGCTCACCGTCGGGTCCGCGACGTCGAGCACGTTGTCGGCCCGTGGGCGACCGTCCTGGCGCGCACCGACGATGACCACCGGTGTTCCAAAGACCGGCGACTCGATCACGCCACTGGAGCTGTTGCCGACAAAGCAGGCGCAGTGTCGCAGCGCCGCCAGGTAGAGCGCCGGCTCGAGCGCCGCCACGCTGGTCACATCGGTTCTATCGGCGGCCCACGCGGCAATGCGGCAGTCGTGCTCATGGCCGCCCGCGTCCGCGTTCGAGAGGATCACCAGCTTGTGAAACTCAGGAACCTGCGCCAGCGCCGCCAGCAGAACATCGAGCTGCGCGAGCGACTCGGCCGCACGCAGCGTGACCGGCAGGTAACTGACCAGCACGAAGCGCCGATCCTCCGGCACAAGCTCTGCCCGCGCCAGGTCAGACCGCGCGGCACATTGCGTTTCAATCCTGTCCAACGAAGGCAAACCCGAGATGCACACCCGCCAGGGCTCTTCACCCAGTGCCAGCACGCGCTCACGCGCCAGTTCGTGAGCGACAAAGTGCGCCTGGGCCAGCTTGGTCATGGCGTTGCGCAGGTTGCAGTCCTGGTTGGTCGCAACGTCCGTCTCGCCTCCGGCCACGTGCGCCAGAGGGATGCCCACCATTGTGACCGCAACGGCCGCGGCGAAGGACTCATAGCGATCGCCGCTGACGACGACCCAGTCGGGCGCATGCCGCACCAACGCTTCGGCAAACCCGTCCACGGCCCGGGCCGTCGCGCGGGCCACGGCCAGCGGTGTATCCTCGGCTTCGAGAATGTCGATACAGGCCGCGGGCTCCCAGCCCGCGGCGCGAATCTGTGTGACGGTTCGGCCGTGCCGTGTGCTGAGGTGGGTCCCGGTCACGAAGAGCAGTGGCTGCGTGTCGTTGCTGGCGTTGGCCGCGCGCAACAACGGCTCGACCAGCCGCCATTCTGACCGGCTACCAGTGACCAGGGCGAGTCTCATCAATCGAATGCGCGCCTACACCAGCGGGGGGGTGCCCCAGGGGGCATCGCCGATCTCCGTATCCGCCAGTCGCCGCAATACGAGCAGCGGCAACGTGCGCCCGATGAGCATGGCCAGCATCAGCCACACCATGCCGTATTGATACTGATCGACACTTTGCCGCATTCCGCTGGAGAGGTTCTCGCCCGTAACCGTCGCCGTCAGGCCGCTGGAGAGATTGGCCCCGGCGACTGCCGAGCTGGCGTCCAGAAAGGCGTCTGCAAAAGTTGGCCGCTGCTGAAATGGCGACGCCGTGTTATTCTCAAGCCACAGCAACCCCAACGCAACCAGCACCGCCAACCCGACCAGCAAGACCAAACACGTGCTGCCGGCATGCACGTAGCGGATCGTCGCCGCGTGTGCAGTGCGGCAGCGTGGCCGCCCGAGCACGAGCGCGCCGCCGCTGAGTGCCCAGAGCAGCAACGGCCACTTGATGCCCCCACCCGCCGCGCCGCCGAGCCCACCAACCAGCACGACGACCGCCAGCGTCACCTTCGAGCCGTCCGTCAGCATGCCCCGGTCGGCGCGGTCCCGCAGCCCCTCCTCGCTCGGTATGCCGGCAGCCGATGCGCAGACCGTCTGCGCAACGCAGCGGGCATAGCGCGTCTTGGCCGACTGAGCCGCGCGCGCGGAATCGCCGGCGGCCGTGTCGCGCCCGGCGCGCGGCGTTTCCAGCGCCCATAGCAGCGTGGCCGCGCCCAGCAGGAACGCCACGTATCCAGCCACGAGCGCCAGCACGGTCGGCGCATAGACGTAGCGGCGGCGCAACTGAGGCAGCAGGAACAGCCATCCCAGCCAGCCCACACCACCCAGAAACGCGACAACGGCGTAGGTCCAGGCGGCCCGTTCGCCCAAGGGCTCCTGCACCCAGCCCAGCGACGAAAACGCCGCCGTCACGCGCCAGGCCGCACCGGCGAGGTCCGCGGTGGTACCGGCCAGGCGATCGACGAGCCAGACGAGTGGCGTCAGCAATAGCTGTAGCATCAGAAAGAGCAACACCACGCCAACCGGGTGCAGCAGGCGCCCTCCGGCGTGCGCGGACCGCAGTCGGCGAACAACGCTGGCGGCGGCCAGCAGGTACAGCACCGCGCCGGCCAGGCCAGTCGCAGTCAGCAGCCAACGCCCCAGGGGCGTGTAGTCGGCGTCGAAGCCGCGCGTCAACAGACCGACTCCGCACGCCGCGCTGAGTCCGTCAAAAGCGGATTGCCAGTAGTGGCGCGACCAGTAGAACTGTGCAGCGCGCGCGTCCAGTTCGGTAGAGGGGGTCGCGATCAGGAGCACGGTGCCAGCGGCCGCCAGCAGCAGCAGCCCCAGCACGAACCAGATGTCAGGTTTGCCGAGCCATTTCATGCGTGTGGTTGCTCACCACTATCGGGCAAACGGAGCATGCTTCTCCACTTTCGGATGAGTTCGAGGGCGACGGCAGGATCGGTCGGCGTACCCGCCAGCTCGCGCAGCTCGCGCACGATGAGCTCTTCAGGCTCTTCGAAAAGCCGCAGTTGGCGCTGCCGGCGCCGCTGAACCGCGGCTAGCACGGGACGCTGCGACTCGCGCGAGAACGTCTTCTCCAGCTCACTGAGCACAGCATGCGCCCGTTCCATGACCGCGTGCGGCACGCCCGCCAGCCGGGCGACGTGCAGCCCGTAGCTGCGGTCAGCCGTGCCAGGCACGATCTGGTGCAGGAAGACGACCTGATCCTCATATTCGCGTACCACGACGTTCAGGTTGAACACCGGGTCGAGCAGCTCACCCAACTCGGTCATCTCGTGATAGTGCGTGGCGAAAAGCGTCCGGCAACCAGCGCGCAGGGCCAGTTGCTCCGTGATGGCCCACGCCAACGCCACGCCGTCAAACGTGCTCGTTCCGCGGCCGACCTCGTCCAGGATCACCAGGCTGCGGGGTGTGGCGTTGTGCAGGATGTTGGCGGCCTCGAGCATCTCCACCATGAACGTGGATTGTCCGCGAGACAATTCGTCGCTCGCCCCCACGCGCGTGAAGATGCGGTCGACTACGCCCAGGCGCATGTGCCGCGCCGGTACCCAGCAACCGCTGTGGGCCAGCAACGTCAGCAGCGCGACCTGCCGAATATACGTGCTCTTGCCGGCCATATTCGGCCCGGTGATCAGCGCCAGCGAACGCCGTCCGCCCGGCCCCGCCGCCAAGTGCGTGTCGTTGGGGACGAACGTGCCCTCGTGCGTCAGCTCGACCACGGGGTGCCGTCCCGCTTCGATCTCCAGGACGGGATCGTTCACGAACTCCGGCGGACTGTAGCTCCGCTCGCGGGCCAACTCGGCCCAACCGGCGAAGACATCGATCTCGGCCAGCGCCGTGGTGATCCGTTGCAAGGCGGGGATCTCGGCGGCGATCGCTTCGCGCAGGGTGACGAACAGGTCGTATTCGAGATCGTTGGCTCGAGCAGTGGCCGAGAGGACCTCGGTCTCGTGCTGCTTCAACTCGTCGGTGATGTAGCGTTCGGCGTTTTTGAGGGTCTGCTTGCGGACATAGTCGGACGGGGCGCGGTCGCGCTGGGTGTTGGTCACCTCAATATAGAAGCCAAAGACCCTGTTGTACGCGACCTTCAACGAGGGAATACCGCAGCGCCGGGCTTCGCGCGCCTGAAATTCGGTCAGCCAGCGCTCCTGATCGCTGCTCAGGACGCGCAGCCGGTCCAGTTCCGCGTCGTATCCCTCGGCGAAAATGCCGCCCTCGCGCAACGTGGTCGGCGCATCGGACCGCAATGCAGCACACAGACGGGTCGCCAACTCATCCTGCCCGGCCAGTCTCTCCACAAACGTCTCACCGGCGGCGCTCATCAGGCCCAGAAGTGTTTCGCGTACGGTGGCCAGACGTGTCAATCCCTCTCCCAACGCACGCAGCTCCCGCGGATTAGTGCGCTGCACGCCCAGCCGCCCCACCATACGGCCCAGGTCGCCCATTTCGCGCAGCGCCGTGCGCAGCGTCTTGCGCTGTGCGTCCTCGTTGAAGAGCGCCTCGATCATGCGTTGCCGGTAACGGATGCGCTCGACGTCGCGCAGCGGAAAGCACAGCCAGGTTCGCAGCAGGCGGGCGCCCATCGGGTTGGCGCTGCGGTCCATCGCCGCCAACAGCGAGCCCGTGCGGCCGCCGGTGCGCAGGGTCCGCTCGATCTCCAGCGAGCGCAACGTGGTTTGGTCGAGCACCAGGTGCTCGTCCACGGCCCGCCGCCGCGGAGGATTGATGTGGGGCGTGGCGGCCTTCTGTGTCTCGCGGACATACGACAGCAGCGCCCCGGCCGCTTGCAGCGAAGCGTCGATCTGCTCGAAGCCAAAGCCCTCGAGCCCGCGCGTCGCGAACTGCTCGGTGAGCAACTGCTCGGCCCGGTGGGGGTTGAAGTCGGACATGGCCCGGTACGTCACCGCGGCGTCCAGTTGCTCGCGAATGGGCTGCTCCCAAGGGTGCCGACCGACCTGGGTTCCTTCCGGAAGCAAAACCTCGGCCGGACTGATCCGGGCCAACTCGTCGAGCAGGAGCTGTTCAGGGCACGTCTGCACCGTGAACTCCCCGGTCGAGAGCTCGAGGGCAGCGAGGCCGACCTGGTCGCCCTGCTGCCATATCGCCGAAAGGACGTTGCTGCGCGTGCCTTCGAGCAACCCTTCCTCGGTCAGCGTTCCGGGCGTGACGACCCGCACGATCGCCCGCTTGACTACGCCCTTGGCCTGCCGGGCGTCTTCGATCTGTTCGCTGATGGCGACCTTCTGGCCCGCGGCCACCAGTTTGGACAGGTAGCTCTCCAGGGCGTGATGCGGGATTCCGGCCAGCGGCGTCTTGCCCTTGTCTCGGCTGGTCAACGTGATCCCGAGCAACCGCGCCCCACGCTTGGCGTCATCGTAGAATAGCTCGTAGAAGTCCCCCATGCGGAAAAGCAGCAGCGCGTCCCCGACCTGCTGCTTCTGTTCCCAATACTGGCGCATCGCGGGCGTCAGCGGCTCTGCGGGGGCCGCGGGCGGTGGCCGGCGAGAATCGGAGGCGGCCGGCTGACTCATGCTCGGAATGTAGCCGACCGGCTCGGACCGGGGAAGTGGCGCGCCGGCGCGGCCCGCTGGCCCACGGCTGGTTGACGTGCAACGACATTGGGCGATGATGCAACGCGACCGCCGGCATCGGACCGGTGCAGTACCACGGACCGCGGAGCGGAACGACCACTATGAAGCTATTCGTCACGGGCGGCGCCGGCTACGTCGGCAGTCATTGCGTCAAGCGTCTCGTCGCCGCTGGACACGAAGTTACGGTGTACGACAATCTCGGCGCCGGGCACCGCCAGGCGGTGGATCCCGCGGCGACCATGATCGAGGGCGACCTGGCTGACACGGCCAAGCTGACCGACGTGTTCGCCGCGGGGCGCTTCGACGCCCTCTTGCACTTCGCCGCCTTCCTCGACGTTGGTGAATCGGTCCAGGAGCCGCTGCGCTACTATCGCAACAACGTGATCAACACCATCGGGCTGCTCGAGTGCATGAAACAAGCCGGCATCAAGCGCATGGTCTTCAGCAGCTCGTGTGCCACGTACGGCGTTCCTGAAGATTTGCCGATCACTGAGGACCTGCCGAAGCAGCCGATCAACCCCTACGGCTGCACCAAGCTGGCCATGGAGTGGGCGCTCCAGGACTCGGCGACGGCCTGGGGGCTCGGATCGATGGCCCTGCGCTACTTCAACGCGTCCGGGGCGGCGGCGGACGGCTCGATCGGTGAGGATCACCGGCCGGAAATACACCTGATCCCCCTGGTGCTACAAGTTGCGCTCGGCCAGCGCGACGTGATAAAGGTCTTCGGCACCGATTACCCGACGCCGGATGGATCATGTGTGCGTGATTACGTGCACGTGGAAGACCTGGCCGAGGCGCACCTGTTGGCCATCGAGGCGCTGGAAGAGGGGCGCGCGGAGTCCTATAATGTCGGAACCGGTAACGGCAACAGCGTGCTCGAGGTCATTGCCGCCGCCCGCGACGTTACCGGACATCCCATCCCAATCGAGCTGGTAGAGCGTCGCCCGGGCGATCCGCCTGAGCTCTATGCCAACGCCGACAAGGTGCGCGCTCGCCTGGGTTGGGACCCGCGTTATCGCGAATTGGGCCCCAACATCGCGACGGCGTGGCGTTGGCATCAGGCCCACCCCAACGGCTATCAAGCCTGACGTTTGGCCGGTTGTGATTCGGAACCGACGGCCATTCGGACTAAGCGCCGCGTGGCAAAAAGCCGAGGTTTTCGTTGTGTCGGATTGCCTTGGTGTATATACTGACTAGTGGTTGGTTTTAGGAGACGTTCATCGCGCTTCATAAGACCTTTATACGTTTAGATATCATACTAAACCGGTCTCATCGCGTTATCTCCTGATCTTGCCGTTCATCGGCCCTCCTAAGACCCCGACATTCCAAGCAAAAATGTGCTGCGGCCGACGGTGGCTGAGGCTGAGCGTGCGCAGGTGCGCGCTCGAGTGTCCGGCCCCCGGCGGCCATGCTGCCGTCACCCTCCGGACAGCGTGTGGCCTGACGCCCGGGCTTCATGCTCGGACGCGTGCCCCGTCGTCTTCCCGAAGGCCGGCTGCGTGGTGGAACACCGCGGCGCTAGGAACGCTGACGGCCGTTACCGTCGGCGCGTAGACATGGGAGCATTGCTGCGATGGATTGGCCTTTGTTCAAGAAGAACGGCAAAGCGTCGAGGGTCGGCGAGGCGTTCGGTCCGCCTCTGACTCAAGACGAGGTAACCGCCAACCTCACGGAGCTGGAGAACCGGCTCAACCGCGAGATGAAATGCCACGCCGGCAAGAACCAGGTGTTCCTGCGTTCGCTTCTAACCGGGCGGTCAACCACGCGGCCGCGGATCACGCTGAAGTGTCCCCTGCGGCGTGATATCGGACTGAAGCCCGAAGTGTTCTACGAGCACATCCGGGATATCTGCTGTCGGGATCCGGAACAGTGCGAGGCTTACCGTGCGTTTATGGAGCGCCATGTACCGACCTAGCACATGAACTCGTACACAGCTCATGGGTAGGGCGCTTCCCCTAAGGCGTTTCAGGGGAGCCTCCGGAGACGCGGCGTGGAGTCACGAGGCCACGCCGCCCTCTTTTTGGGGGGAGTGCGATTCTCAGCACGGCGGCTGCCCAGTCCGCGCCATTATGATTCGGTTGTCGAAGGCAGGTTTGCGCCCGACGCCCGGGACGGAGCCCGGGACGCCACAGCCGTGTCGAAGCTGCTCTGAGCACCCCCCACTGGAGCGTTTTCCATGTTGATGTAGCGTTCGGGTTCGGGCTCGGTCCCGAACGTAGGAAACCAGCTTGTCTTCCACGGCCGAGACGGAGTTCGGCCGTTACGATTCAATGCGAATCGCTCTAGTACTACAACGCTACGAAAGCTCGACAAACGCGGCGGTCGGGGTCAAGATTCCTGTGGGTTGAGCGAGAACACAGGAGGATCTGGGCATGGATGCCGCAACGATTCTGGAGATCAAACCGGCGTTGACCACCTTTCTGCACGCGTTTGACGGCTGTTTCGGCCGGCGGACCACCCGCCGGTACCTGGACGTCTATGTGGCCGGACAGCTTTCGGACCTGGACCGCAAGAGCGTCGAGCCCATGGCCGACGCGGCCGGCGTGCCGCCACGCTCGTTGCAGGAGTTCCTGAGTCTGTTCAAGTGGGACGAAGCAGCCGTTCGGGAGCGGCTGCAGCGCCGGGTCGCTGCCCGGCACGCCGATCCGAACAGCGTCGGCGTCATCGACGAGACCAGCTTTGCCAAGAAGGGCGACAAAACGGCCTGCGTCCAGCGGCAGCATTGCGGGGCCGTGGGCAAGCTGGAGAACTGCGTGGTCAGCGTGCATCTGGGCTATGCGGCGGGTGACTTCCACACCCTACTGGACGGCGAGTTGTTCTTGCCGGAGGAAACCTGGCACGACGACCGGACCCGCTGCCGCGCGGCCGGCATCCCGGACGAGGTGGTCTACCGTCCCAAGTGGAAAATCGCGTTGGAACAGGTTCGCCGGGCGCTGGGCAACGGCGTGCGTTTTTCGTGGTTGACCTTCGACGAAGGCTACGGCGGAAAACCTGCTTTTTTGCGGGAATTGGCGGGGCTGGGGCAGAATTACGTCGCCGAAATCCCGGTCAGTTTCGTGGGCTGGACCGTGCCGCCGCCGGTGTTGTACCGCGACCACGCGCGTGACCAGGCGTTGGCGCGGGGGGCGACCGTGATGGGCCGGCCGCGCCGTCTGCCGCGGCTGAAGGTCAAGCACACGCCAGCCTGTGAAGTGCGCGACCTGCTCAAGCACTCGCCGCTCGTGCGGCGGATTCCCTGGCAGACGTACCGGGTCAAGGAGGGCACGAAAGGCCCGTTCGTGTGGGAAGCCAAGGGCGTGCCGCTGTGGATCAAGGACGAGAACGGCTTGCCGGATGGGCCGCACCCACTGCTGATCGCCCGCCCCGTGCTGAAGCCCGCCGAAGTGAAATTCTTCCTCAGCAACGCCCCGCTTGACACGCCGGTCGAGAGCCTGCTGCTGGTGGCGTTCAGCCGCTGGCGGATCGAGCGGCTCTTCGAAGACACCAAGACGGAACTGGGCCTGGACCACTTTGAGGTCCGTCAGTACGGTGCGATTAC
>JAHJAR010000303.1 GCA_018814045.1 Planctomycetota bacterium
GCGCGGTCACGGTTTCGCCATCGTCGATGGCTCTGGCAACTTCAAGGTTCAAGTCGAGCAGTTGTTTGAGCAGGTCCTTCTTCGGACTGAAGCCGTAAGCGTCGAGGACGGCGGCATCGAGTGTGGCGTGGGCATCCTTGAGCGGGTTCTTGCCGGGCAGTTCGAGCGTGCGGTACACGGCCCGCAAGCCGCCCTTGATCTTCGTCAACGCGTCGGCGCGAATTCGCCGAACCTAACGCCCGGCCTCGGCGACGGCGTCGATCTGCTTGTTCGTCGGCAACTGCGGCCAGGGGAACGTGTCGAAGACCGACTCGGGCGTGTAACGGAAATCGGACTTGAGCTTCGAGCACTTGGCGACGAACCACTGCCAGTGCGCGTTGGACTGGAGAATGCCGAAGCTGTAGTCGTCTTCGAAGGTGAAGGCTTCGAGCGTGTGGTCAGGTCGGATTTCCGGGTGCACAAAGCAGAAGATAGGGCGTTTCGTCACCTCAGCGCAGGCCATGAAGCGGCTGAGGTCTTGGACCCTATCGACCATCTCCTTGCGGCAACGGAAGTGCTGCCACCACGACTTGAGCCACGTCTGATCTTGACCAGTGCTTTGACCTGTTCGCTCGTGTTCACGACGCGCATAGGCTGTGATGTGGGGCAGCACGGTAGCTTCGATGTGCGCGAAGGGCGCCGCGAAACTCTGAGCTTCAAGCACTGACGACTTTTGGAAATCGACTGCCCAACGGTCTGGGGCTCCCTTCGTGAGCATCACTCGGCCGATGAGGAATGGGTGCAGCACCTCTCGATTACGCGCATCGCCTTCAAGAAACGTCTTGACTTGTTGCTGTTGAACGACGAAGCCCTGATGGCGCGGAAACTGTCCGTTGAATACACGCTGTGGCTCTCGGTTGCATACGAGAACTCGCGCCCCACTTACGTCCGTCTGGTCCGACAACGCTGAATTGATATGCGGTCCGTCGCGATATGCGAGCTCGTAGTCCTTGTGTGCCGGGACGGCCGAGGCGCGGCGGATCTTTTCGCGCTCCTTCGGCGGGTCGGTCTTGTACCAGAGCCGGCGCTTGGGCGGGATTAGTAAATCCGCTTCCTTGTAGGCGCGACCCGGTCCTTTTTCCGAAACCACTCCCTCACGGTCGCGGCTCGGTGCATCCACTCCCTCACGGTCGCGGCTCGGTTCCGGCGCTTGTTCGTGATCAGAAACGCGACCGTCAGGGAGCGGCCCGTGTTTGACCCAGTTGACGATCGAGACGTGGACGTTGGCATCGCCGGACCAGGGCTGGTTATCTACTGCCTCGATGATCGTGCCGCCCTTGACGATATGGTCGAGGCCGCCCTCGCGTGATTTGTTGTTGCGGATGTTCTGCGTGCCGACCAACCCGGCGCGGCCGGCGACCGGATCGTCGGGCGTGCACTGGGGCAAGTGGTCGTGCGCCAGGCGGAACCAGTAAACGCAATAGTCCGCCATCCCGGGCACCGCCTTGTACGTCTCGCGGACGGCGTTGACATAATCGGCGCCGCGCTCGGGCTTGAGCCGTTTGGCGCCGAGGAACGGCGGGTTGCCGATGATCACGTCGGCGGGAGGCCACTTGGTCGGGATGACGTGGCCGGTTGTCCAGAGGTCTTCGTCATACTCCGCGAACAACACAGCCGGGACGGCTGTGCCACCCACGGAGAGCGGCGTGATCAGGGCGTCGCCGGCGATGAAGTTGGCGTCGAGGTTGTCGAGCGGGAGCGGGTGCTCGATCGTGTGCAGTTCGTCGATCGCGAGCTTGCGGGCGATCATCATGGTGACCTTGGCGATCTCGACCGCGAAGGGGTTGATGTCGATGCCGTAGAACTGCGACGCCGAGACGTGGCCGATTTGGCGTTGGCCCTTCTCTGTGCGTTTCTTCTCGCCGATGCGCTCGAAGAGGTGGACTTCGAGGCGTTTCAGCTCGCGATAGGCGAGGTAGAGGAAATTGCCGGAGCCGCACGCCGGATCGAGCACGCGGTAGGTGAGCATGCGCTGGCGGAGCTTCTCGAGTTGCGTCAGTGTGCGGGCGCTGTCGATCAGATCGCGCCAGGGCTCGGTGATGGTGGGGTGAACGATCTTCATGATGTCGGCGGCGGTGGTGAAATGGCCGCCGTAGGCGTGTCGTTCTTCCTTTTCGAGCGAGTGCTCGAAGAGCGTGCCGAAGATCTCGGGGCGGACGCGCGACCAGTCCTCCTTGGCGGCCTGGCGAAGCTGGTTGAGTTCGTCGTCGTAGAGCTCAATCCGGGCGGGCTCGGCGAACAGGCCGCCGTTGAAGTAATCGACACCCCTGAAGCGGCCGCCGCTGGCGCCGCCCGGCGTGTTCATGGCTTCGAAGAGACCGCCGAGCAGGTCGAAGCTGTCCGCGGGGGCCTTACAGTCGTCGAGCAGGCGCGCGACGAAGTAGCGCGGCAGAAGGTCAATGTCTTCGGCGAAGAGCGCGACGAGCATCTGGAGAACGAAACGCTGGGCCTGCTCGCGCGCGACGTGGCGGACGAGCAGCTTGTTGAAGCAGACCGCCAGCTTGTCGGCGGCGTCGCGGGTGACCTGCTCTTGATCGTTGCCGAAGACCGGCCGGTCGTGTGAGGGGAACAAGAACGCGAGCGGGCCCCAACGGTCGGGTAGGTCGGACAGCGGGAGCCGATCGACCGGGGCATCCATCTGGGTTTCGAAGTCGTAGACCCAGAACTCGTCGAAGTTGCACAGGATCACGTAACGCGGGCGGCCGGGAACGAGGCGAACCCAGTAGTCAAACGCCTGGCGGTAGTGCTTGGTCAGGTCGGCCCCGCGTTTTTTCATCTCGATCAGGACGTGCGGCTTCCAGACGTAGTCGGCGAACGCGGTCCCGCCGCCGGACTCCCTTGGCCTACGGATGCGGAATTCGGGCGTGCCGCCGACATCGAGGCAGCCTTTGTGTCCGAGAGCCTGGAAGAGGCGATCGAGGAAGATCTGGGCCTGGCCCTTCTCGTCGCCGGTGATGTGCTGCTCGCACCAGGCTGCGAATGTTCGCAGGTTGGCTGAGCGTTGGCCTTTCATGCGGGTAGTGTCCGCGATAGCTCTTGATCGTGCCAGCAGTCGAAACGACCTACGTGACGGGGCCAGGACGGACCGCAGAGCGGACCTTACGGACTCCCAGGAATGGATCATCCATTCCCGGGAATCAGTCGTCCGTTCCCCCCAATGACTCGTCGGCGTCTGGCAGTCGATCGTCGGCCGGAGGCGAGTGCGCTCTGAGCAGTGTAGGGTCCTCGATCGTCGTTGGGCGCTGAACCACTGCTGACCAAGCAGTGGCACGCGACGCCTGTGCCGGGCGATGCGGCCGACGGTTGGTGCGTCGTCTGCGGGAATAGGATAGACTCCCGGGCTGCTTCTATTCGTTGGAGTGATTGGGCTATGGAACTTCCTCGTCGTGCACGGGGCGATGAGCTGCTGAGGCCGGGCGAGTTGCTCGGGCTGCGGCAGCGCTTGCGGAACAGCGCCCGCCGGCACGACTTGACCACCGTCATCGCCTGCGCGTTCGACCATCGCACGCGGATGCTGCCGTTTATCTACGCGGACACGCGCATGGCGCCCGCCGGCGTGCGGGCCATCGGAGCGGCGATGCTCGACTGCGGGTTCGACAAGACTCGCATCGTGCTCCAGCAATGGAACCGGCATTTCCGCCCGTCGCGGATGCGCCTGGACGGGCGCATTCCGGACATCTTCATGGTCTCGAGCATGCAGATCCACTCGGCCCAGTGCGAGGCCCTGATCCGCGACGCGTGCCAGATCGATCCGGTCCACCGCCCGCTGATCATCGCCGGCGGGCCGAAGACCATCTACGAACCGTGGGACGTCTTCAGCGGGGACCCGCTCGACCCGTGGGGCGCGGACGTCGCGGTGACCGGCGAAGAGTACGTCCTGCTGAGCCTGCTGGAGGTTCTGCTATCGCTTCGGGCGGACGACGAGTCGCCGCGCTCGACGTTCATGCGGGTTCGTAACAGTGGCACCCTCGACGAGATTCCCGGACTGGTGTACGCGCGCACTGATCGCGAAGGCGTGGCGGAGGAACTAGTCGATACGGGCGTCCAACGTCTTCTGGGTGATCTCGACGAGCTGCCGCGCCCGGTGCTGGGCTATCAACTGCTCGAACCGCCGAGCTGGAAGGCCACGTTGGCTCCGCAGGCTCTCCCGGCGAGCCGGGTTCGCAAGTACAGCCCGATCGGCTCGCTGGTGTTGACGCTGGGGTGCAAGTTCAACTGCCCGTACTGTCCAATCCCCGCCTACAACCAGCGGCAATACCGTGTCAAGAGCGGGCAGCGCGTTGCCGCTGAGATGGCCCAACTCGGGCGCGAGTACGGCCTGCACTATTTCTTCGGGGCGGACGACAACTTTTTCAACAACGAAGAGCGTACGCTAGAGATCCTGGAAACGCTGGCCCACACCAAAATCGACGGCGTCCCGGTTCGCCGGAAGATCCGCTGGGCCACCGAGGTCACCGTACACGACACCTTGAAGCTCAAGGAGCACCTTCCGCTCGCGCGGCACGCCGGTATCCGCGCGCTCTGGATCGGCGTCGAGGACATGACCGCCACGTTGGTCAAGAAGGGCCAGAGCGTGGACAAGACGACGGAAGCATTCGGCTTGCTTCAGCGGTGCGGCATCAGCCCGATGCCGATGATGATGCACCACGACGCGCAGCCGCTGGTTACGCGGGGGCCGAAACCCTACGGGCTCCTCAACCAGGCTCGGTTGCTGCGGAAGGCCGGGGCGATCAGCCTGCAGGTCCTGATGATCACGCCCGCGACCGGCTCGAAGCAGTACGCCGAGGCGTTCACGTCGGGTCTGGCGTACGAGAGCGTCGGTGGCCGGCGAGTCGAGCCGCACATGATGGACGCCAACTACGTCGTCGCCTCCGAGCACAAGCAGCCCTGGAAGAAACAGCTCAACATCATGGCGGCGTATCTGTACTTCTACAATCCGCCGCGCTTCCTGCTCGCGCTGGTGCGCCCCAAGAGCAAGCTCTACCTCGCCGACGCCCTGATGCAGTTGGCCGGCATGTGTGGCCTGATGCAGACGATCCGACGGACGCTGGGCTGGGCCGTCCGCCTGATGCGCGGCGACATCCAGCGGAAGACCACCGTGCCCGCCAGCCGGATCCCGATGCGCAGCGCGGACGGCGCCACGGCCAGCCACGCGCTGCCAGGCATGCCGCCGGCCGAGCTCGTTCAGTTGAACGTGGAATCCCCGGCGCCGTCGCGGGCGGATTGACGGCGCTCGAGATAGCTTCTCGGCCGGGTTCAGCACGTAACGTCCGGCCTCCGTGCCGGACGTGGGGTTCAGGGTTCAGTCCATGTAGTTCATGTAGGGATGCATCTTGACGCACCCTGCGTCGCTGCCGCATAAGGGTCATGCTTCAGCCATGCTCGGTTGCGGCGTGGCGCAGGTTGCTGCGATAAGACAGATTGGCCGGGTACCATGGTGGGGGCCCGCGCATCACGGCAAGGCAGTTGTGAAACCGCTTCTGATCAGTGCCCGCCGCTTCCGCTGCGGTAGCGCCAGCATGTACACTGCGGTGGCCGTGGCCCGCACGCGCCGCGGCAGAACTTTCAGCCGTCGCTACCCACGAGGACGGGCGCATGCCATTCAGACACCAGCACCATCAACGCCACGACGCCGGCGTCCGTCGCACACGCTTCGTACTTATCCTGCTCGTGGCATTGGCGTTGCCGCTGGCCTGCCAGCATCAATCGGAAACACCGACGCCGACACCCGCCTCCCACCCCAGCACCAGCCCCAGCGCGACGGCACCGCGTTCGTTCGGGCTGACCGCGCGGATGCGGATCCTGGCTACACAGCCCGCGGGCCAGCCCACCGGGCTGTTCCTCGACCGTCGCCAGCCCGGCGACTTGCGCGTAGTCAGCTACAACGTGAACTGGGACCGGATCTTCCCAGGTGTCGATGCGACCGGGGCGGAGCGTTTTCAACGCGTCCTCAAGGCCCTCGCGCCGGATATCCTCGCGCTCCAGGAAATCAAGGAGTACGAGGCCGCCGACGTCGCGGCCCTGCTGAATGCCATCTGTCCCCGGGCTGACGGGCGCACCTGGCACGCGTACAAAGGCTGGACCAACGTGATCGCCAGCCCCTACGCCTTATACCTGACCCGCGCTCAGACCGACCCGCCCGGGCAGCGCGGTCTGGCCCTGGCGCTCGTCGACCTGCCCGATGACCGCTATGCGGCCGATGTCTACGTTTTGAACAACCATTTCAAATGCTGTGGCGGGAAAGGCAACGACCCGCAGCGTCAGCAGCAGGCCGACGCCTTGGTCGCCTGGCTGCGCGATGCGCGCACCCCGGGCGGCGCGCTGGACCTGCCCCCGGCCACGCCCGCCATCATTCTCGGTGATTTCAACATCGTCGGCGGGTGGCAGCCGGTTCAGACGCTGCTAACGGGCGACATTTGTGACGAGCAAGTGTACGGCCCGGACGCACTACCCGATTGGGACGGTTCATCGCTGACCGACGCACACCCCTTCCACAACGCCACCGGGCCGGACGACTACACCTGGCGGAACGACGACGATCAATGGCCCCCCGGGCGCCTCGACTTCATCCTCTACACCGATAGCGTGCTGACCGCCGTGCACCAGTTTGTGCTGAACCCCACCCTCATGCCGACAGAGGAGTTGGAGCGAGCCGGTCTCGAGCCATTCGATGTTACGCTCGACACGGTCGGCCGCACGTTCGATCACCTTCCGTTGGTGGTCGATTTTCGCCTCGTCAAAGAGTGACCAGCGTCCGGGCACGCAGTCCGCGCCGCGACAGAAGCGTCAGTCCCGGTCACACGAAGCCGGGCCAGGGCAAGATGATTGGGTTTCGAGCCGGCGCGCGCCGCGCGCGTTTCGTATAATGCCGCCTTGGTACGGTCTGGACACGAGCGCAACGGGAGCACAGCATGGCCGCCCTCTTTCTCGGAATCGACGTCGGTACCAGCGGCACCAAGGCCTTGCTGGTCGATCGCCTCGGGCGCGTCGCCGCCACCACGATCACCGACCATCCCAGCCTGTTCCCCAAACCCGGCTGGTCGGAGCAGCGGCCGGGCGACTGGTGGATGTCGGTCTGCAAGGCCGAGCGGGGCGCACTGCGCAAAGCACAGGTCGCCGGTAGCGACGTCGCCGGCGTAGGCCTCTCAGGCCAGATGCACGGCAGCGTATTCCTCGATCGACAGCGGCGCGTCCTGCGAAACGCCCTGCTCTGGAACGACCAGCGAACCACTGCCGAATGCATCGAGATCGAGCAGCGGGCGGGCGGACGAGCGCGCCTCATCCGCCTCGTGCAGAACATCGCCCTGACCGGCTACCAGGCTCCCAAGGTCCTGTGGCTACGGAGACACGAGCCACACGTCTTCCGCCAGGTGCACACCGTGCTGCTCCCCAAGGACTACATCCGCTACCGTTTGACCGAGACGCTGGGCAGCGACGTGTCCGACGCTTCCGGAACACTCCTGTTCGACGTCGCCGCTCGCCGCTGGTCCACGCGACTGATGGAACGCCTCGAGCTCGACCCGGACTGGTTCCCACCGGCGGCCGAATCGCCGGAAGTCATCGGCACGCTGACGACCGCGGCCGCCCGCGCCACGGGTCTCAAGCGCGACACACCGGTCGTCGCCGGTGCGGGCGACCAGGCCGCGGCGGCGGTGGGCACCGGCGTCGTACGCAGTGGTGCCGTGTCCGCGACATTGGGCACGAGCGGCGTCGTGTTTGCACACAGTCCCCAGCCGGTTCCCAACCACGAGGGTTTGCTGCAGTCGTTTTGCCACGCTGTGCCGGAGGCATGGTGCGTGTTTGGCTGCATGCTGTCAGCGGGCGGAAGTCTGCAATGGGCGCGTGAAGTGCTCTTCGCCGACCGCCTGCACGCCGCCCGCGATGACAACGAGCACGACGCGATCTACGACGACATGATCAAAGAGGCCGCCACCGCCACGGGCCGCGATCCGCTGCTGTTCCACCCCTACCTGACGGGCGAACGTTGCCCCTACGCCCATCCGCACGCCTGTGGCGCCTTGTCCGGCCTGACGCGGCGACACGACCGCGGCGACATCATCCGCGCTGTGCTGGAGGGCATCACCCTGGGGATGAACCGCCAACTGGAACTGATGCGCGCTTCTGGCCTGCGAGCCCGCGAGGTGCGACTCGCCGGCGGTGGCGCGCGAAGCACCTGGTGGCGGCAGTTGCAAGCCGACGTCTACGGACGCCCCTGCGTTTCGCTGCGCTCCGAAGAGGGCTCGGCGCTGGGGGCCGCATTGCTGGCCGCCGTCGGCGTCGGTCACTTCCCGAACGTACCGGCGGCGTGCGCGGCGGCAGTGCGAACGCAACGCACGTACCACCCCGTCGCGGCCCGCACGGAACACTACCGACACCTGGCGAAGCTGGCCGCACGAACGTACGAAGCGCTCGAGCCCTTGTACCGGCGTGAGTTCAACCGATTACACAAGCGCGGCCAGAGCAACTGAACATGGAAGGTCCCCTGAAGGCCGATGACCTGCTGCGTTTCGGCCCAATGTCACGCCTGGGCCGCGCGGTCCTCATTCTGGATGAGGTCGACAGCACAAACGCGCTGTTGAAGGAGCACGCGGTCGAGTTGCCTGACGGCGCCCTCGCCGTCGCCGAGTTCCAAACCGCGGGCCGTGGGCGTCTCGGCCATTCCTGGCAAGCACCGCCGCGCTCCTCGATCCTGCTGAGTGTACTGCTCATCGAGCCCCCCGACTCCCCGCTGCTGACACGGGGCGCGCTGCTGGGCGCGCTGGCCGTCTGTGAGGCAATCGAACGCTGCACCAACTGCGCACCACAAGTGCGCTGGCCCAACGACGTCGTGTACGCCGGGCGCAAGATGGCCGGCGTGCTGGCCGAGTCGACGTTTCTGCCTGACCCCGGCAACCACGGCGCGCGGAGCCGCGCATTCGTGTTGGGGATCGGCCTCAACTGTCTCCAGCAGCCGGCGGATTTTGACGGTGAACTGGTCGAGCGCGCTACATCTCTGGCAATCGCGTCGCAAACAGCCGTTGACCGAGCGTCCGTCGCCGGTCGGCTGGTGCAGCGGCTCGACGCGCTGCTCGCGGCCTGTCTGACTACGCCGGACGGCTGGACGCGGCTGGGGAGCGCCTGGAAAACACGTTGCACTGACCGTGGCACGACCGCCGCGCTGCGGGAAGGAGGTCGCGGCTACCACGGCATCGTGCGCGACGTCACGCCCGACGGCGATCTCGAGGTGCAGTTGGACAGCGGTGAAAGGAGACGTTTTGGCGCGGCGACGACGACACGTCTCTGGTAGGAAGGCCCGACGTGCACCAGCACGCCCGAAGAAGCCCGCTGCCCACTCGTCGAGCGCAGGCAGACAGACCGTTCTGGGAGCGCCTGTCGATCCAACTCCAGCGCCGCCGCCGAACCGTAACCGGGTAGAAACCGCCCAACACCGGCCAACACCTTCCCCTCCACCACCGCAACAGCCCCAGGGCCGCCCCGCGGCATCCTCCGGCACGCCGGCAGCCGCCGCGACGGGCGCACTCCCTTGGCAGATTCTCGCCTGCACCGCCACATGCGTGTTCGGCTCGGTGCTCATGGTGCTGCAACTGATTGGTGAGTTGCGCTTCCACGCCGCCTCGACCGCGGCCGCTTTGGGCTACGCGGGTGGGCTCCTATGCCTGGGAGCGATCGCGGGCCTCTGGCTGCCGCGACGGGTGATCCAGCGGCGGGCTGCGCGCCACCTGCACCAGTACGACCCAAGCGCTTCGACCGCCACGGACGCCGCGTCCGTCAATGGTAAGGACCTCGAATTCGCCGCAGCCCTGGTCGGCGTGCTTGCGCTCGCGCTCGCGATGGTGTGGCTGCTGCTGTCCGGGTACAGCGCCGCCTTGGAAGACTTCCGGGCCGGGCTGGTCGACCGCTTTGTGCACCCAGCGGCCTTGACGCTGGCTCTGCTGTGGGGACCAGCCGCGGTCGGACTGCTGCTCGCGGGTATCGGCAGCGCAACCGTGCTGATAGCACTGCACGGTTGGCAACGCCTGGCAGCCGGAGCCAGGCGGCCAGCAGCGCAGTTGTGGTTGACCGCGCTGGCATCGGCCGCCCTGGCCGGCATGTTCGCGTCATACGGTCCCGGCCGCGGTTTACCGACGATCGTGGCTCTGTTGGCTGTGTTCGTCGCCGGCATCCTGGCAGTGTTCCGTCGGCCCACCGGCACCATAGCGAACAGACCTGCGCCTCTCGCTGAGCCAGAAGCTGCAATCGATGTGATCGCACTACTGGCAGCCGCCGTCGCGGCATTCTCCGCCGGCGTGGCGGTTTTGCTCGCGCTACCCAGCGGCCTGCCATCGGCGCGTGACGTTGGCTTGTCCGCCGCCTGCGTGGCCGCCGCCGCCACCGCGGGCTTGCTGCTGGCCCATCTGCCGCCCCACGGACGCACCGGCCGCGCGACCAGCCCGGCAGCGCTGCTGCTCCTGGCCGCGGGCTGGATGCTTCCCATACACACATCGGGCCTGGCGGCGTGGCCGACGCCCCTGCGATCCGCACTCGTCGTGTGTTGTGCAACGCTGGGCGTGGCATCGGCCGGGAGGCACTTGACGGCCGACTCTCACAGCATGCAGCAGGTTCTGGCCGGGTTGGGCAGAGCTGTCGCAACCGGCTTGGCCGCGGCGTTGTTGACCGGACCACTCTGGATTAACCAGGACGGCTCCTCAGCGTCGGCGGTCGCCGCCGCGTTGCTCGCCACCGCCGTCGCCGGGTTGACCTTCATTGCTGATCGACGCCTGCGTCCGGTCACACGGATCGGGGGGCTCACGCTCGTCAGCGCCGCGCTGATCCTCGTGCTGCTGAGCGTCACGACTGCCGGTCAACCAGCCACTCCACACACCCGCGACCGGGTGCCCCCGCCCCCACCGGCGGTCCTGAAAGCGGGTCGAACGCTCCTCACCGCCGGTCAGTTGCAGACGCGCATCGTGCCGACGGTCGCAAAGCCCGGCCTCGGTAACAGGTGGGTTCCCTGGCAGATCGACTTGGCCGGTAGACACTGGGACGTGGTCATCTTCGCCTGTCCCTCCGACGCTTCGGCGGATGCACCGCTCCAGTCAGATACGGCCCGGCGGGTGCTGCGCCGCTGCCAAGCGGCCCTGCTGCGCAAGGGACGCCTAATCATCGAGTTACCAAACGAGACGCTGGGGCGGACGGTGTTTGACCGCGCCATTCGCGCGGCTCTACAGAGCAACTGGCAGACGCACTACTTACGCGCGACTTGCCCCGCCGGCGTATATGAGGCCCTGGCGCTCGGACCGGACATACCCGCCTGGATCGACGGGCAGCCCACTCCGGAAGGCATGAAGACAACCCTGTGCGCGATCAGCAGCCACCAGCAGTTAGACGCGCTGCGCTCCGCCGCGACCGCTGAGGCCCGGTAGCCGTCGCTGCGTCCCAACGACGGCGGGCCTGCGCCCAGTGCTGCGTGCCAATCGACGGCCGCCTCTCGTCGGTTCGACGGTGCGCCTCAGTATCCCCCCGCCTGCCCATCCTTGCGCGACTCGGAGGCCCCGCGGTAGACGTCGTTCTCGGCATCGTACCCAATCGCCTGGTACCCGCCGTAGCCACCCGTGGCGAAATGGATCCGGTGCCCGCGCCGGGCCAGCTCGCGGCGCACCTCCACAGCGATGCCGGATTCCAAAGCGACCATCCCGCCGGAACCCATGACCTCCCCCGTGGGCGTGGAGGAACCGGTGTGGTGAAACCGAGCGGCATCCCCGGCTTCTTGGAGGTTCAGGCCGAAATCGAGGATATTGCAGAGAATCTGCACGTGGCCCTGGGGCTGCATGTCCCCACCCATCACGCCGAAGCTCAGGAACGGCGCGCCGTCCTTGGTGACGAACGCGGGGATGATCGTGTGAAACGGCCGCTTGTGCGGCTCGTACACATTGGGATGGCCCTCCTCGAGCGAGAACAACTCGCCACGATCCTGCAAACAGAACCCCAGCCCGTCAGGACACAACCCTGAGCCAAAGCC
The DNA here is from genome assembly GCA_018814045.1 of Planctomycetota bacterium. GTDB lineage: Bacteria > Planctomycetota > Phycisphaerae > UBA1845 > Fen-1342 > JAHJAR01. Next base: position 12,038 of record JAHJAR010000303.1, read on the forward strand.
GCGGTAGTTGCTCTGGATCAGCGAGACCATGTTGCGGTCCTTGTCCGCCACGGTGAGGTAAATCGTGTCACCTTCGCGCAGCTTGCCCTCGTCGCGGGCCAGGCCTATGTCGCCCGCCGGTATGCGGCGCGCTGCCTTCTGTGAGTCGAGCAAGTTGCGGCGCAGCGCGGCGTAGTCCTTCGAAATGAGCCGCGCCACCGGAACCTGCGAAAAATCGGGGTCGGCGTAGTAGCGCGCCCGGTCTTCATAGGCGATCTTCTTCGCTTCGATCAGATGGTGCAGGTACTCCGCTGAGTTGTGTCCCATGCCGCGCAGGTCATACGGCTCGAGGATGTTCAACATTTGCAGGACCGCAATCCCCTGCCCGTTGGGCGGCAGTTCCCACACGTCGTAGCCGCGATAGTTGGTGCTGACCGGGTCGATCCAGGTCGACGTGTGCTCCGCCAGATCGCCCTTTCGCAAATAGCACCCGACGCGCTGACAGAACGCGTCGATCACGTCGGCCAGCTCGCCCCGGTAGAAGACGTCGCGGCCTTGCTCAGCAATGCGGGACAGTGTCTCGGCCAAGGCGGGGTTGCGGAACATCTCGCCCGCACGCGGTGCGCGCCCGGCGGGCAAGAACGTCTCGGCAAAACCCGGATGCTCACACAGCCGCTGGCTCCCCAGCGACCAGTAATACGCGATCAGCTCCGAGACTGGAAAGCCCTCGCGCGCGTAGGAAATCGCCGGACCCAGGACGTCACGCATGGGCAGTTGGCCGAAGCGCGTATGAAGCTCGTACCAGCCATCGACACAACCGGGAACCGTGACCGGCAGCGGTCCGTACGGCGGGACCGACGAAAGCCCCTGTTCATTGAAATCCCGGCGCTGCAGCCCATATGGCGACCGCCCGCTGGCATTCAGTCCATACAGCCGGCCGGTCTTAGCATCCCAGACGATGGCGAACAAGTCACCCCCGATTCCGTTGCCGGTCGGCTCCATCAAACCCAGGGCCGCGTTGGCCGCGATCGCCGCGTCAGCCGCACTGCCTCCCCGCTTGAGGATGTCCAAGGCTATTTGCGTCGCCAGCGGCTGGCTGGTGGCGGCCATGCCGTGCGGTGCGATCACTTCCGAGCGGGTCGCAAAGGCGCGCCCGGTGATGCGGTCTCCTCCGAGCGCGGGCCACGCGGTCGTCAACGCAAGCATCCCGACGACCAAACCGAACAGCGCTGTGTGCCGAAGCATCATGGACCTCCGCAGCAGGTGCTGGTGTTGGCCCATGAGTGTACCACGCCGTACCGCGGTCGGCGCGGCGTAGCGCGTCAGCGCTGACGCTCGGCGCGGCAGCTTGATGAGTTGCTCGCTGGCAAGCGCGGCGGCTGGGCGTGTTTACCGCTTCTGCACCGCGACGTAGTCCAGCCCCACCGTCTGACCGGCACCCGCACCCGCCGCCCCTTCGTATTGCACAGTCAGGACGTGCATTCCTTTCGTCAGCTCAACCTCGTCGGACCCGTGGTGCCGGTGCAATATGCGCTGCGGGCGATACAAATCGACCATGCCGGCCTCACCCCCATACCCGATCGCCTCGCCATCGAGCTGCACCGAGATCTTGCCCGACGTCGGTGTCTCGGCCAACCCCAGGTACAATACGTACTTCCCGTCTTCGCCAATCGGCAGATCCAGCACGAGCTGCGCACCCTTCTGTGCCGGTCGCCACACGAACAGCCTCTCGCGCGCCCACAGCCGCCCGTCCTCGAAAACCACCTCCGCCCCCGGCCGGGCTAATTCCTCCGTCTGATAGAAGACCGAGTTGCGCGCCCCCATCCGCGCTGCCGGCTCCCAATTCGGCGGCAACTCCAGGTGCCGCAGATCCTCGTCCGTGATCGGCACGTGGTCGTCGTACAGCCCTGGCCGGCCGTAGTGATACGCAATCCGTCCATACGAGAAGCCCGGCGTCCGCTCGTGACTGCACAGCTCCATGTAAAACGCGATCCGCTGCCGGAACGGCAGACAATCCAATACGTGCCAACGGTTGTTGGTCACGAATCCGCGATTGCCCGGCCCATCGTTCCGCGGCTGACCGCAATACGGGTAAATGAAGATGTCCGGGATCGACCAGGCATAGTTGAAGTAGTCTTCGGACCCCGTCCCAAACGTGGATGGCCGCACGTCATCATCCACGAACACCTTCTCGTCACCTTCACCCCACCAGCCGCCATAGGGTGTCGGCACCGGCGTCGGGTTCAAGAGCATCACCGCCGTTCCCACATAGACGCCCTGCCCGTTCGCCACGAGGAACGGCAGATCCTGCACCGCCCGCGGGTTGGCGATCAGGCCGTGGTCGATCCGCCAGCGGGCCCGGAAGTGCATCGACTTGGCCGCGTCCCACTCGTAGTCCACCGGCAACGCCGAGCCCGTCACGGTCACCACCTGATCGCCGCGGTTCTCCAGCACGATCTTCAGCGATTTCGCAAACGGCATGACGTAGCGGCAGGTCATGGTCCCTTCCGGCGCGACGGTGAACGGCACCGAGTCGTACGGGTTGATCCCCGGGGCAACGCCGAAGAAGTCGCCCAGCGGCGACTGCACTTGTCCCCATGAATGCCCATCGCAGTAGATATGCAGAATTGTCTGCCGCAGCGCACCGTCGATGCGCTCCGCCCGCGCCCGCAGCGTCAGCCGCTCCAACGCCCGCGGTCCCTCCAGCTCCAGCACCGTCTGCGTTTCCCCGGCCGCAACGCGCGCGACAATGGGAAGTGGCGTTTCCTTCGACTTGCATACCCAGTTCTCACCCGGCGCCGACAGCACGCGTGCGACGTCCCGCAGATCCTGGCCGTAGCGCTTCAGATCATTCGGCTGAAACGTCGCAACCGCCGTGCCCGGTTCGTAGATCCGAATCTGGATCTGGTAGAAGTGGCTTTCCGGGATCTTGCCGATCCACACCATGCGGCAACGCTTGGCGAACGGAATCGGGCAGTAGGCCGCGTTCTGCTGGTAGAAAGTGCCATTCAGCAACGCTTCTTCCAGGCCGGCCGCCTCCGCCCACGGTTTGTAAGGCGTGCGCAAAAAATCGTGCGCCGAGCCATCAAAAATCGGTTCCGCGGCTCCGTCGAGATACAGCCGAATTGTCCCGGCGATCGCGGCCGTCCAGGTGCGCACGATCGCGCCCGGTCCCTGGACGTCGCAGATCAGGTACTCGCCGACGCCCTCGTCGTCCGGCTCGCGGAGCACCTGCTCGAAGTTGGGCAGCGGCTCCTGGCCGAAAACGTCCGCGTTGGCAAACCAGTCCGGCCCGCCGAACACCGCGCTGCGGTGATCGTAGGACGAGAACTGCACCGTCTTGAACGCGGGCGTGGGGAATCGGGCCAACCGGTGCATATCGACCATCTCGCGGGCGAGCGCGCCCGTCGTGATCGACTCCGCCTGACTCACGGTCGCGACCGCGCCCCACATGACCAGCACACACGCGAAATGCAGTTTCCGGGTCACAATCTCTCCTCCAATAGCAGATATCACGATTGTCGTCTGCGAAGATGGACATGTTTGCACGTCTGGCTGAGCTGCACAACTCCCCGAACGGCAAACCTGGCGCGCTGTCCGTCCCGGATCTGTCGCTGCCCCAGCCGGACCGAAATCCCACACCGCCACCTGCGGGTGTGTCTGGGACACGCCAAAGAGCCCTTGACATGCGCAGCACCACCCTTTCCCATCACCCACGAGAACGACCTGCACCTGCCGACCGAGCCCGACGTGCCGACCAAACACCAAGTCCGACGATTCCGCCAGATCCAGAAGTGGAAGCGCTGGCTCCCCGAGCTGGAGGCCTACGAAGACGAGCAGGAGTGCATCGAAGACTGGAAGCACGCTTACAACGCCGCTGCCCCCTGGCGTTGGATCCTGGTCTTGCTGGTCACGACGGTCTGCATTGGAGTGGCGGCCGCGTTGGTGCGTGTTCTCGCGACTCGCTACATTCCCATCGCGGAAAAGTGGGTCCCGGGGGTAGTTGGAGGCATACTGGGTGGCTTCTTCCCGATCATCTACTTGTGGGTCTTTCGCAGACGCGTGCGGAAGGAACTCCACAACCGCCTCCTCGCACGCGGCATTCGCACGTGCGCCAACTGCGGCTATCTCCTCCGCGGCCAGTCCGAGCCACGCTGCCCCGAATGCGGCACGCCCTACGACGACAGTGACGCGGACATAGACAACGACGCGTAGCTCAAGGGCCAATCTCAGAACCGTCCGGAGGCAGGCCGCAAAACTGAGCCACGCGTGTTAACAGGCCGTTTTTCGGCAACCACTCCCTTACGGTCGTGGCTCGGAAGAAGCTCTTGCATAGCTGCTACAAACGAACGCCGTGTTTGGAATGCCCGCGCTCCGTGCGTGCGGGTAGAATCCACGCAACGGGGCAGATTCGCCTGGGACCCTGGCCGCCATCCAGGCGTGGCCCCGCGTCGCGGTAGGGACGGGCCTTGCGGCCCGCCCCCCGCACGGATCCCAGCGAGCGGAACTACCGCACTGGGCTCTTGCCTCGGGTGATGACGCCCGCGTTCAGGTGAAAGCATGACGTATCCAAACCTCCGCACTTGGCAGGCCGGGAGCGGCACTGTGTCCGATGGGCATGTTTTGGTGGTCCGGATTCCCCTTGGCCAGGCCCCTTCCCTCCATCCCCTCCGCGGCCGGTTGCCCGGCGTTGTTCGGGAACTTCGCAGGCACTACGGGCCTGTCCGACTTCCCATGTTCGTTCATCATCGGCGTGCGTCCGCAGACTTCCCGACACGACCCGCCGCGCCATCCGCGGTGGGTGAACATGGGATCTCCCGGTTCTCGCGCGCGGTGTTTCCGCACATGCACGGGGTCTCTGACCGCGCGGAGCCTCGTTGCATCTCGCGCTGGCGATGCACTGAGTGTGGCCTTCCGCCTTCTCCTACGGCGTCGGCGCTCCGGAGGAATGTTCTTTCGCGGCTCAATACCCGGCCTGCACGTACCCCTGTCAACGCTTCGGCGACATCCTTGCGGATGCCGACGCATGACTCTGGGCCGTCGTGGGCCGCTAACCCTTCAACGTATGACTCTTTCATTCACAACACCTCGCCGGTTTATCCCGGCGCACAAGGAGAAGACCATGCCGAATACCCAAGACAACCTCAAGGAAGCGTTCGCCGGCGAGAGCCAGGCCAATCGCAAGTACCTCGCCTTTGCTCAGCAGGCCGAGAAGGACGGCTTTGCCAACGTCGCCAGGCTGTTCCGCACCGCCGCCGAGGCGGAGACGATTCACGCCCTGGCGCACTTCAACGCCATGGGGGCCGTGGGGACGACCGCGGAGAACCTCCAGACGGCGGTGGACGGCGAAACATACGAATACACCGAGATGTACCCCCCCATGGTCGCGCAGGCCGAGAAAGAGGGGCACAAGGCCAAGCGCATGTTTAACTTCGCCGTCAAGGCCGAGGCGGTCCACGCCAAGCTCTACGCCCAGGCGCTTGAAGCGGTCAAGCAGGGTAAGGACCTGGACGTGGGTGAGATTTACCTGTGCCCCGTCTGCGGCCATGTCGAGTACGGCCAGGCCCCGGACTCCTGCCCCATCTGCGGAGCCAAGGCGGCCAAGTTCGTCCAGGTCTAGCTGCGGACCTGTTGGGGCCGCGGTTCGTCGGACGCTGCTGAACCGCGGCCCGCCAACTCGAATGAGAAATGCCCCAATGGCTGACAAGTCGCCGAGAATCTGGGAGTGCGCCGTTTGTGGCTATCGCTGTGACGACTCGCAGGAAACCCTCGCGTTGGAGGAACTGCGCGACGGCCGGGAGTGCCCCGCTTTGCGGCGCCGACCGGTTATCGACACAACCGCTCCCTGACGGTCGCGGCTCGGAAGGATGGCGCAATTGTGAGCCACTACACTAGCGCTGCGGTACCAAGAACGCTATTCCACACTGGTCACACTTCCCCGCACAACCCCGCGTTGTCTCGGGGAAGACCAGTTTGTGGTTACACTTTGGGCACAGTACATGCACCCCCACCCCCACGCTCACAGGATCGAGCAGGTGCGTCGTCTTCACCGACGACGACTTCGCCGGCGTGCGTCGTGGCGCCCGACTGGGGGTCCGCGGACGCACGGGCAACGACTGTTTCGGCGGCGCAGCCCGGCGCGCTGTCAGCGCTTCGCCCACCGCGCCCGCCATACAGAACTGGAACAACAACTCGAATTCGCGACGCTGCAACTGTCGCACAATCTTCTCACCGGCGGGATCGAGTTGTCCGTCGCGCGCCTGTTCATAGACATCGGTGAACGCGTGCGGCTCCCATTGCTCACCGAACGCGATCACCTCGCGCAGCCGCTTCAGCGCCCGGGCCGTGCTCAGCCCGATCGTCTTTATGGCGTACTCTGCCAAAGGTCTGAAGACCGGGTGGTCGGCAATCCCCTGGAATCGCTCCTTCGCACCGGCCGGGTCACCAACCTGCCGCTTGCACAGCGCGACCACGTACGTCCGCTCACGCTCCTCCGCCAACTCCGCGTACATCTCCGCTTCGGCAGGCCAACCGTTCCACAGGTAGAGCAGGGCCCGCACGGCCGCCCCCATCGGCTCATCAGCCAGTTGGCTGACGCCAAAGAGCCGCTGGTCATCCGTCAACTCGTCCAGGTTACCCTTCGCGGCCCGGCTCGGGTTCAAGTGCCACTGCAACGGCAGCAACTCGGCACCCCGCGCCATCAGCATGGCAACCATGGGCGGCGGATAGTGCGAAGTATCCAACTCCATCGCGACGCTCCCTCAGGGCATTACCCGTAGCAACGCACTCTCTGTATCGGCATGACAGACCACCCCCTTCGGCTGCTCATGCTACCTCAGGCTCCTCACATCGTCCGCGCCAGCCCAGGCCGGAACCCCCCCTCGCGGTCTGCTCAATGAACATTTGTGATTAAAGCATTTACGATCAGCATGGCGGAGTGTGCCGCCAGGCCACATACGCCTGTGCCCCCCATCCCCCTTCTAGGCTGTTATAGGACGACGACTGCGCGGCCAGAATGCCCTGCACGCGCTGGTCTCGCAGCCCACCCCGCCGCTATGTTCCTACCCCCGCCGGCACTTCCTTGGTATTCGTGCATTTGGGATAGCCACTGCACCCCAGGAATTTGCCACGGCGGCTCTCGCGAATCACCATCGGCTTGCCGCATTCTTCGCAGGGAACGTCGGTCACCTGCGGTTTCGGGCGGTTCGGTGCCGGCATCATCTCCTCCGCCTGTTTCTTCGCCGCGCCACGCAGATTGGAGACGAACTTGCACTTTGGAAAGCCGGTGCACGAGAAGAACGGTCCGAACCGTCCCCGTTTCAACGCCATCACGCTTCCGCACTCGGGACAACTCAGCGTCCCATCCTCCGGCAGCACTTCGACCACCGGTCGCCCGGTGCGCGTCCAGGCAAAGCCCTCTGGTGGCTCGCCATTGTTGGACCGGGCCGCTCCGCCCTTCTTGCCGGCCGACTTGCCCGCTTTCCGGCCGCTCCCAGCCCCGTCGTCCTGCGCTACGACTCCGTTGCCGTTGCGCTGCGGGTCCGCCTGCAAAGTCTCCAACTTCTCCAACGGCTCCGTGTTCCGGCACCGCGGGAATCCCGTACACGCAATGAATTTCCCACGCTTCCCCACGCGGATCACCATCTCACGCCCGCACTTGTCACACTTGACGCCCGCCGCCTCAGGCGGTGGCGCGGGCTTCGCCTCCAAGCGCACGTCCGGCGGCAACGGCGAGGTGTTCTTGCACTTCGGGTAGCCATCGCAGCCCAGGAACGCCTGCCGTCCTTTCCACTTCACGACCATCTTCCCATCTTCGCACGCGTCGCAAGGCCGCCTCAGCTCCTCCTCGGTTGCCAGCCGCAGGGGTTCTCCATTCTCGTTGCACGCGACCGTGTGCCGGCAGTCCGGGTAGCCGCTACAACCCAGGAAGCTCCCGCTGCGCGACCGCCGCACCATCATTGGCTTGCCGCAAGCATCACAGTTGTGCTCGCTCGTTCTGGGCGTCATGGGCTTGCCCGCCCGATCCACGTTCAGCGTCGCTTTGCAGTTGGGGTACTTCGTGCACGCCAGGAAGCGTCCCGCCTTGCTCCAGCGATAGACCATCGCTTCGCCGCACTCCGGACAGGCGCAGTCGCTCGGCTGGTTGCGAACCGCCTGCATCTCGTCCCCCGCCCGCGCCAGCAGGTCTTTGAACGGGTCGTAAAACTCGTGCAAAACGTGCACCCAGTCCAGGTGCGCTTCCTCGATCTTGTCGAGTTCATCCTCCATGTATGAGGTGAACTTCACATCCATGATCTTCGGAAAATGCTCGACCAGCTTGTCCGTCACCAGCTCGCCCAACGCCGTCGGATAGAACTTGCGTTCCTCCTGTTCGACGTACCCCCGCTTTTCGATCGTGTCGATGATGGCCGCGTACGTGCTCGGCCGACCGATCCCCTCCGCCTCCAGGGCCTTGACCAGCGATGCCTCTGTGTACCGCGCCGGCGGCGACGTGAACTGCTGTTTCGGGTCCAGATCCAGCAACCCGACCGCCTGCCCCTGCTCCAGGTGCGGCAGCAACTGATCCTCGCTGCTCACGCCCGAGACTCTCATGAATCCATCGAACACCAGCTTCCGCCCGCTGCCAGCGAAACGCGCCACGCCCAGGTCCGTCGCGCAGCTCACGCTCACCGACGTCGAATCCCATTCCGCCGGCGGCATCTGACACGCAAGGAACCGCCGCCAGATCAGGTTGTACAGCTTGTACTGATCGGACGAGAGCGCCCGGCGTAGATTCTCCGGCGTATTGTCTGGATCGGTCGGGCGAATCGCCTCGTGCGCCTCTTGTGCCCGCGCCTGTTTCTTCCCGTAGACGTTCGGCTTGGCCGGCACATACTCCCGGCCATACGTGCGCTCGACAAACTGGCGTGCGCTCTCCACCGCCTCCTTGGCCAGGTTCCGCGAATCCGTTCGCATGTACGTGATCAGGCCGACCGGCCCCTCACCGTTCAGGTCAATCCCCTCATACAGTGCTTGCGCAGTGCGCATCGTGCGCGATGCCGCGAAACGCAGCACCGTGCTGGCCTGCTGCTGCAAAGCCGCCGTTGTGAACGGCGCCGGCGGGCGCGTCGTCGTCCGTTTCGTGCTCAGTTCGGACACGCTCAGTGCCGCAACGCGCGCTCGGTCCACGCCCCCAATCAACTCCACCTGTTCCAGCCCGAGCCGCTCGTACTCCTTCCATGCTCTGCGGGTGATGCGTTGCACGCGGTACCCCAGCGCCGCCGCGACCGCCTGCGCCGCCTCCACGTTCGACGCGTCAAAAGTCTTCCCGCCCACCTCGACCAACTCCGTGCGCAGGCAACCGTGCTCCCCCAGCCAGCGCGCGATGTCCTTCTGCGTGCGCTCCTCCGCAGTGTACTCCCGCCATTGCTCAGCCAGCGCTCCAGCGGCGGCCACGTCTCCCGCCAGGTACTCCACGATCTTCCAGCTTTCGCGCGGAACGAACGCGCGAATGTCGCGCTCCCGGTCAACGATCAGGCGTACCGCCACCGACTGGACCCGCCCCGCCGACAGCCCCTTGGCTATCTTCCGCCACAACAGCGGGCTGAGCTCGTAACCCACGATCCGATCGAGGATCCGACGCGCTTGTTGCGCGTTCACCCGGTCCACATCGATCTGGTGCGGATGCGCGAAGGCCTCGGCAACGGCGGACTTCGTGATCTCGTTGAAAATCACGCGCTTGGTCTTCTCTGCCGGCAAATTCAGCGCTTCAACCAGATGCCACGCGATCGCCTCACCTTCGCGATCGAGGTCCGTTGCCAGGTACACTTCCGCCGCTTTGCTGGCGATCTTCTTCAACTCCGCGATCACCCGCACGCGCCCCCGAACCACTTCGTAACTCGGTTTGAAAGCGTTGCTTACGTCAACGCCGAAATCGCGCGGCGGCAGGTCGCGCACGTGCCCCATTGAGGCCTTCACGACGTAGTCATGGCCCAGGTACTTGTTGATCGTCTTCGCCTTCGCGGGCGATTCCACGATCACCAAAACCTTGGTCGCTGAGCTGCGCTTGGCCATCAAAAAACCTTCAATCCCTTTATTGACAACAGGTTACGACATATAACGCACTACATCATTCATATATCATCGGACGTACGCGGCGCGGATTTCACTGTTGTGCGTCCCAACGCCGGCAAGATGCTTAGTGCGTCAACCCCTACGCTGTCAAGCGCCCAACGCCGACAAACCTCGCGAGATTCGCTATATTAACAGGTTGTGCACATCTGTTGATAACATGGGGCGAATTGACGCCGCTGCTCCGCAACATCACAGCATTCTCCTCTTCACCACTCCTCACAGACCGCTCAACGCGGTATTATTCCCGCGCTTGGTGGTCGTCCACCACTTCCGGAGCTGTCCACGCCCGGCACCCGGAACCCGCCGAGGCCGGCCTGGCCAGCTCCACGGAGACCGCGACACGCAGCAACACGAGCGGACGTGGCGGAATTGGCAGACGCGCAGGATTTAGGTTCCTGTGGGGTAACCCGTCCGGGTTCGACTCCCGGCGTCCGCAGTGCTCTGGCATGCGCCACGCTCCAGTGGCGCAGGCCTACGCCAAGATGCTTCGCACCGTGGAGAGCGAATGACCTACGTCTGGGCAACCATCGTTGTCGCACTGAACCTCCTCTGGCTCAGCCTGGTCTTCTTCGGACTGCCCGGGAATTGGCTGATGGCCCTGTCGGCGATGCTCACGGCCTGGCTGCGCTCGAGCGCCGACGCCAGCGACCACACGCCCTTCTTCAGTATCTGGACGCTCACAGCCGTCGTGCTACTTGCAACCCTAGGTGAACTCGCCGAGTTCTGGGCCGGAGTAGTCGGTACTGCCAAAGCCGGCGGGACGCGGCGCGGCGCGCTCGGCGCACTCGTCGGCGGCATGGTCGGCGCTGTCGCCGGCACGATCTTCATCCCGGTCCCGGTACTAGGCTCTCTGCTCGGTGGCTGCGCCGGGGCCTGTATCGGGGCCTGGTGGCTCGAACTCCGCGGCGGTCGAGACATGAACGAATCCATGCGGGCCGGCGTAGGCGCCGGCGTAGGTATGCTGGCCGGACGCGTCGTCAAGGTCATCGCCGGCGTGCTGATCTGGCTCACCATCGCCGTCGCCGCGTTCTGGCCCTAACGCGCGGACTGCCCCACCTCAGGATTGCACCCGCTTCATTCCCTACTCCTGCTCCAGCCAGTCGATCCACATTTTGCAGCGCGGGAAATCGACGGTGCACGATTTCATGTCGCGGAAGATGGCCATACCCACCAGAATGTCGGTCTGAACGCCCACTACCGGGCCGAGCGTCGTGTCGAGCACGTCGAGCCCCAGGCCGCTGACGTTCTTGTACGTGCGTCCCGCCAATTCCAGGTCAACGCCCGGCCCAAGGCTGATCTGCGGTGTACTCTCATCCCCCACGCCCAACGCCCCCACGGGGCGCGCGGTATGCACAGCGCGGTCGGGGTAGATACGTTTCAGCCGCGACGGTGACACCGCCACCACGTCCGCCCCGCTATCCAGCAGCGCCGCCGCAACCTCGCCTTGCACCGTAACCGGCGCGATCAACTTGGCGTCACTCACGATGCGCAGGTCCACGGCGTTGCCGGCGGCGGCGCGCTCCGATGACGGGGCCACGACCAGCCGCCCGCGCTCGAAATCCAGCGTCATGCGCCCGTCCGCGAACAGCCCGGTCCCAAGGATTCCGTCGCAGGAATAGGCCACGGCCTTCCGCACCTCGAAGATTCGCGTCATGACGCGTTTGCAGACGATGCCGCCGATCTTCAGCTCATCGACCACAGCTTGACCTGAGGTGCTCTTGCCGGACACGCCGCGGATGCTCGCGTCGACGATCGATTTCAGGCCGATTTCCTCCGCGACGGCCTCGTCGATGGAGAGTGTTATGCTGCCGCCGGTGTCGACCAGAATGCGATACGGCCCGTGCCCGTTGATGGTCATCATGCAGCCCGGCAGGTTGATCACGGGCAGGGCCGGCATCGCCGCCTCGCCGTGCCGCGCGATCTGGTTCAGCGGCTCCGTGCCGACAACATCGAAGAACTCGGCCAATCCGTCGAGTTCCTCTGCGATGTATATCTCCGGATACCCATTCTCCGCGTTGGCGAGCCGCTGGGTCTTCCGCAACAACGCGGCGATGCCATCCAGACGATTCTGTTCCACGCGCGCGGCAATGACGCGGGACAGGTCAACTGCGGTCTGGCTCAGAGGTTCCAGCCGGGAGGCGTAGCGTTCCGCCGCGTCGCTTTCGCCCCGCGCCAGATGCGTGGCTATCAGGACCCCCAGCGCCACCCGATCGCGCGTATCCCGGGCGATCCTGGCCGCCATGCGTTCCGCGGCATGAATATGGCCCGCCCGCCAGAATGCTCGGGCCGCCAATCCGCCGAGAGCTTCTTCGCCCGCGTGTTTTTCGCGCACCCGCTGAGCCAATTCCAGGCCAGTCTGCCACGCATCACCTCGCCACGCGGCATCCAGGGCCTCGGCCAGGGCCGCCACGCTGCCTAGGCGTTCGGCTTTTTCGACGGCCGCCGACACCTTCTCTGTCCAGGGATTCTCCGTTTCCTGTACAGGCGGGAAGAGGAACATCGCTGCCATGATACACGATAAAAGGGCGGACATCGGTTTCCTCACGGTCAACTGGCCTAGTGCTGCTCGCTGGCAAGCAGAAGCGAGCGCGGTAGTACCTGTATGCACGGCACCGGTTCGGGGCCGGAGCCAGCCCGCTGCCCGGCAGTCAATCATCCCCCGCTCTAAGAAGCACTATCGCAACACGGTCCGCATGCGCCAAGCGGCAGTGACAAATTCCGACGGCGCTGCTCCGACCCAACGTTCATCTTCGCAATCAGCAATCGTCGCGAACGCGATGGAAAAGCTGTATCTTGGTGAGTTGTCAGTACCGCTCAGGCGTGCCGAAGATCGGCCCACGATGGCTGTGGGTGAGTGCAGACGTGCCATGACCAGCAACCTCGCGGAACGCGTCAGCAACGAGTTGCTGCCACGCATACGACAACCAGCCCAGTACATCGGCGGCGAAGTTAACCAGTTGGTGCAGCCCGCGGACTGGGACACCGCTGAGATCCGCGTCGTCATCGCCTTTCCGGACACCTACCGGATCGGCATGTCGCATCTCGGGTGCCAAATCCTGTACTGGCTTTGCAACCACACGCCCGGTGTCTGCGCGGAGCGCACCTTCTGCCCCTGGATCGATGCCGAACAGGTCATGCGCCGCCGAAGAATCCCCCTCTTTACCTGGGACACACGCCGCCCCGTGCGTGAGGCGGACATCCTGGCCATCTCACTGCAATACGAGTTGTGCTTCACGAGTGTGCTCAACCTGCTCGATCTGGCCGGCGTGCCGCTCCGCGCCGCCGATCGAAGCGACCGCGACCCGCTGGTGCTTGCGGGCGGCCCGCAGGCCGACAATCCCGAGCCGCTGGCCGAGTTTCTCGATCTGGTCGTAGTCGGGGATGGCGAAGACGCCCTGGCGCAGTTGCTCGCCGCCTGCCGCGAATACAAGCGGGCCGGCGTGGGGCGCCGAGAGCTGATCCTGCTGCTGGCCCGCCGCTTCCCCTGGGCCTATGCCCCCAACCTCTACGACGCCACCTACCATGCCGACGGCACTCTGGCGGGCCTGCTGCCGACGGTCGATGGTCTTCCGGCGCAGATCGAACGCTGCCACACGGCGGATTTCGAGCACGCTCCGTTTCCAGCCCGCCCGCTCGTGCCGTGGGTAGAGGCTGTGCATGACCGCATCGCGCTCGAGATCATGCGCGGCTGCCCGCAGGCCTGCCGCTTTTGCCACGCCGGTTACACCAAGCGACCGCTCAAGGTGCGCAGCGTGGACCGAATCATGGAACTCGCCGATGAAGCGCAGCGCGCCACCGGGCACCGGGAGATCGGACTGCTCTCGTTGTCAACGGCGGACTACCCGCATCTCGGCGAACTAGCAGAGCGCGTTAACAGCCAGTTCGGCCCCCGCATGGTCAACATCAGCCTGCCCTCGCTGCGCGTCGATCGCATGCTGCGCGAGATCCCCTGGTTGGCGAACCAGGTGCGCAAGGCCGGCCTGACCATCGCCGTCGAAGCCGCCGACGACAACATGCGCCGCGCCATCCGCAAGAAGGTCACCGACGGAAACCTGCTCGATGGCGTCCGGGCCGCCTACGAAGCCGGCTGGAAGCGCGTCAAACTGTACTTCATGGCCGGTTTCCCTGGCGAACGCGACGAGGACATCCGCGGCATCTGGGAATTGAGCCAAGTCGTCAGCAAGGCACGCCAGGACGTGGGCAAACCACCCGCCCACGTGACGGCCTCGGTCGGCTGGCTCGTGCCCAAGCCCTTCACGCCCCTGCAGTGGATGGCCCAGCCGCGGCTCGAATACTTCCTCCAAGTACGTGACCGCCTGCGAGGTCTCGCCCATGGCCGGCGATCGGCCGTCCGCTTACGCACGCATCAGCCAGAACGCTCGATCCTCGAAGCGGTCTTCGCCCGCGGCGACCGGCGCCTGGGCCGCGTGCTCTACGAAGCCTGGCGGCGCGGGGCACGCCTGGACGGCTGGGATGAGGTCTTCGACAACCGCCGCTGGCTTGACGCCTATGCGGCGACCGGCATCGACCCGGACTTCTACGCGCACCGCGAGCGCTCCTATGGCGAACTGCTGCCCTGGGACCACATCAGGGCTCGCCTGCCGCGCCGCTTCCTCGAACGCGGGTACGACGACATCTTCGCCCAGCTCGAGCGTGACAAACCCCCACCCGGCATAAACGCGATCCCACACCCTTAAGTGTGGGCGCCAGCGCCAGAAGCAGGTGAACCGTGCAAACCGAGCGACGCCGCTGCTTCTGTCGTCCTGTGTGAAATCGTCACTTTCCCGCCACTCTTCCCGCCTGCCGACGCCTAACCTACAATAGGATCTTCGTCCGAGCGGCAGGGGACACGCGCGGGCCCGGATAATGCCCTCGCCGCCGGCCTCTGGACGGCAAAACCGAATCGGTAGTCACCGCCGGGAACCCGCCGATGGAACACGTCAATCTGCTTGCGGCGTGGATCGGTATCCTCCTCGGGGTAATCGCCGGTGCGATTCAGGGCATGTTCTATCACCAGGACGAATGGCTCGGCGGCTACACCTCGTGGCGCCGCCGCATGCTGCGACTCGCACACATTTCGTTCTTCGGCCTGGCGCTGATCAACCTGGCGTATGCTGTCACCGTCTCGCTCCTTGGAAGACCGAACACCGCGCCCTGGCCCGGCCGCCTGTTTCTCCTCGGCGCCATCGCGATGCCTTCCATCTGTTACCTGTCCGCCATACGGAAGCCCCTGCGCCACCTCTTTGCGATCCCTGTGACCGCGGTGCTTGTTGGCGCGGCCTGGTTCATATGGGAGGAATTTCTGCGATGAGAATCGGCCTGATCGCCATGAGCGGCATTCGCGTCTGTGACGAAGAACTGCTGCGCATGGGGCTCACGCTGCCAGGCTTCGTCGAGCGCAGCAAGGTCATCGCTGCCCTGCCCAGCCTCGGGCTGCTGACGCTGGCCGGTATGACCCCACCGGAACACGACGTCGCGTACCTCGAGGTTGCCGACTTGGCGCAGTGCCGCGCTGCCGGACCGATCCCTGACGACTTCGACCTGGTCGGCATCAGCAGTTACAGCGCGCAGATTGATGAGGCGTACAAGCTGGCAGACCTCTACCGTGCGCAAGGCACTCCGGTTGTGCTCGGCGGATTGCATGTCTCCAGCCTTCCGGAGGAAGGTCGGCAGCACGGTGACGCGGTCGTCGTCGGTGAAGGCGAGTTGAGCTGGCCGCGCGTGCTCGCCGACGCCCAGCACGGCAAGTTGCAGCCGCTGTACGAGCCCGAGGGGGCTGAGTTTGACCTGGCGGATGCGCCGATGCCGGCCTTCGAGCTACTCGATATCGACAGATATAACCGGCTGACCGTGCAGACGAGCCGCGGCTGCCCACACGTCTGCGAGTTCTGCGCCAGTTCGATTCTGGTTTCCAAGCGCTACAAGCAGAAACCGCTCGCCCGCGTACTGGCAGAAATCGACCGGATTCGCTCTTTGTGGAAACGCCCTTTCATCGAGTTGGCGGACGACAATACGTTCATCAACCGCGCGTACTGGAGAGAGTTGCTGCCGCAGCTTCGGGACCGACATGTGCGGTGGTTCACCGAGACCGACATTTCACTTGCGGCGGATCCGGAGTTGCTGACGCTTATGCGGGGTGCCGGATGCGCCCAGGTTCTCATCGGCCTCGAGAGTCCGACCCAGGATGCACTCGACGGCATCGAGGTCCGTGGTAACTGGAAGCAGAAGCAATGGCCCCACTACCGCGAGGCGATTCGCACTATCCAGTCGCACGGCATCGGCGTCAACGGCTGCTTCGTCGTTGGGCTCGACGGCCACGGGCCGGCGATCTTCGACCAGATCTACGACTTCGTCCGCGAGACCGAGTTGCAGGAAGTCCAGATTACGCTGCTGACCCCGTTTCCCGGCACGCCGCTGTACGACCGCTTGCGCTCCGCTGGGCGCATTCTGGAAGATGGCGCGTGGCGCACGTGCACGCTGTTCGATGTGAACTTCCAGCCGCAGCACATGAGCCCCGACGAGTTGCGCGAGGGCTTCCGCCACCTGGGCGCGCGGCTTTACAGCGAGGAGTTCACCCGCTGGCGCCGCGACCGATTCCGCCAAACGCTGCGCTGTGCGGCCAGAGCTCACCCAGAGGACCACTGAGATGCGTTCCACACGGTCGATTACCTTGCTGTTCACGGGCGCGGCGATCTACGACGGGGTGCTGGGCGTGGCGTTTATCGTCTTCCCGGCCGCGTTGTATCACCGCTTCGGCGTCACGCCCCCGAACCACTGGGGGTATGTCGATTTCGGCGCGGCGCTGCTGATCGTCTTTGCGCTGATGTTCGTCAATATCGCCCGCCGTCCACAGGCAAACCGCAACCTGATTCCGTACGGTGTCCTGCTGAAGCTATCGTACTGCGCCGTTGTATTCCGGTACTGGCTGGCCGAGGATATTCCGGGCATGTGGAAACCGCTCGCCTTCGCTGACGCCGCGTTCGTGCTCGCGTTCCTGTGGGCGTACGTCGCTATCGGTGGGGCCAAGCGACCGGAAGATCCAGCGCGTCAGCCGGAAACCAGCGCTGGTTCCCCCTAAAGCCAGTCTGTGTGACTTCGTTGGGGGCTGTTCCTCCGCACACTGCGTACGGTCACCCGACCCGGCTGTGTCCATCCCGCGCGCTACCTTTGCGCAAGGCAGTGGGCGACTCAGTTCAATTCGAAAGGGATAACTCAACCCCGCGGGTACTTGCTCCTATCGTCACGGGGGCACCCAACAGACCGGCTCAGCCGGGCAAATCCGGCGGCGCGTCGTCGCGCCCGGAGCCGCTGAAGAGCACGTTTGAGGGTTGGTCATCAACAGTCTCGGTGTCCACAAAAGCTCCCCCGGGCAGAACCCGGTATCCAAGCCACTCCGGAGTGCGGGTCTCACCGTGTCCATCGCAGAAGATTGTGTTGACCTTGCCACCGTGGCGCGGATCGACGGCGGCGCGCGGGCTGTCGGCGTCACCACTGCCACGGTCGCAAGTCGGCGTCAGGCGCGGCGGGTCCAGCGTCCAGCCGTGGTTGCCCAGGGCCGTGTAGCAGTTCTCGCCATCGTTGCGATATGGTTGCCGCTCGGTCGCTGGCACACCGGCCGCGGTGCCCATGCAATCGGCCGCCATGACAGTCGAGGCGAAATTGCTGATTCGCGAGCGATTGACCGGGAAGTTGTGGTAGAAGCCGTTTGTTTTGCGCGCGTTGCCGAGAAACTGGTGGTTGTAGCCGTAGGCGTAGTTGCGTTCGTCGATCCACTCCGGCACGGTCGGACATTGGTAGACGCGGCTGTCGTAGTCCTGGCGGTCATCGGTCAGGCTGGGCTGGTTGAAGGCGAAGACGCCCACATAGTGCCCCATCGTCGCCACCCAGCGTGGCCGGTACTTGCGCCCGTTGCCGACGGTGTACCAGTTGGCCGGATTGCTCGTTCCGCCCGGTGCCTTGGCATAGCGTCCTGGCAGGCACACATCGTGGTTGTCGTCAGCGTACATATGCCAACCGTGGGAAAGCTGGCGCAGGTTTGAAAGACACAAGGTCGTGCGGGCCTGGCCCCGGGCGCCGGACAGCGCGGGCAAGAGCAGCGCAGTCAACAGGGCGATGATGGATATGACGACCAGTAACTCAATCAACGTGAAAGCGGTTTCACGGACGCGCATGGCGTTTCCTCCCAGATCTCATCTCCGCCGCTGGTGCTCTCGAAAACACAGCGTTCCCTACCTGATGAATCCAAACCGCCAAGCCCCGCCGCCTGCCCGGCTTCGCCCCGGAGTATAGCGCCCGGCATGTGTCTCGGCCATACGTCAGGCGTTCCTCAGCGCTGGCCAGGGTAAAGCGCGAACACTCGCTATGCCGGTCACGTAGGCGCCTCCGCCGTAAACGCCGTTTGCCAGAGCGCGGCGTTCCGTGATAATGGGTGATTCCAGCGACCCGCGCGGGCCGGCCGAGCGCCGCGCGGCCGGCAGAGGTTATGCTTCGGGAACTGCTCGATCTCGCCTTACTCGAGGATTTTGCCCACGGTCTGGCGCGCGCCTGTCGCCTGCGGGTGTGCATCTTCGACGTCACCGGCCAGTTGGTGGCGGCTTCGCCGGCCGCCAGCCGGTTCGCGCGGCTGACCGGCCATCGCCCGGCAGTCATCCCGGCCCACCCCAAGATGACGCGTGTCCCGGCGCACGATCCACCCGGCAGCGTGGCCTTCATCGCCAGCGGTCCCGTGTGGTACATCGTGGCCCCGGTTTATCTGGAGCGCAAACGCGTCGGCTTTGTAGGCGTCGGCGAATTCCGTCCCCCCGCACCTGGCGCCGATCAGCGCCACCACCGCGACGAACCGCTGGTCAGTGACTCCGAGGAAGTCCAGCGCGCCTGGATGGGGCTCGCCCGCCTCCAGCACGCCGGCAATGCGCGGCCCGTCGTGACCGCCCGCTGGGCGGCGCGCATGCTCGCCGACCGCTGCCGCCGGGAGTCGCGTGTCCAGAGCATCGCCGCCGAGCTGTCGCTGGTCGGCGACATCGCCGAGTTGCTCAGCGGGACGCTGGGCCTGCAAACCATCCTCGATCGCATTGTGGCCGAGACCGCCCGCGTCATGCGCTGTCGCTTCTGCACCATGCGGCTGTACGATCCGGTCACTGATGAGCTCACGCTACAGGCCGGACACAATCTTCCCAAGCGCTACCTGAACAAGGGCCGCCTGCTGCGCTCCGAGAGCCCGATCGATCACGAGGCCCTCAACGGGAACATCGTGTACATCGAAGATGTGGGGCGCGACTCCCGCTTCCGCTACCCCGAAGAAGCCCGCCGCGCCGGCATGGTCAGCGTCCTGACCGCCGGCATGATGTACCGCAACCAGCCTGTCGGCGTTCTCCGCGTGTATACCGACCGCAGGCAGCGTTTCCGGCGTCTCCAGCAGCATCTGCTGCGTGCCGTCGCATCGCAGGCAGCCACGGCGATTGTCCACGCGCGCCTGATCGAGGAACGCCTGCGCAACGCCGAGACGCAGCGTCAGCTCGAGCTCGCCGGCGACGTGCAGTCGCGTATGGTCCGGATCCCTCCCCCGCACCATCCGCTGCTTCAGACCGCCTTCGTCTTTCAACCCAGCTCACACGTGGGGGGCGACTTCTGCGACTTCCTGACGCTGGGCGACGGCCGCCTCGCCGCGGTCGTGGCCGACGTCGTTGGCAAGGGGATACCGGCCTCGTTGCAGATGGCCTCGGTCCGCGGGGCGCTGCGCGCCACAGCGGAGCATACTACCGACCTGGGCCAGTTGGCAATGCTGGTCAACCGCCACGTCTGCCGTGAGACGCTGGTGTCCGAGTTCGTCACGCTGGCCCTGGTTGCCTTCGACCCTTCCGCACGCCGGCTGGGGTATTGCAGCGCCGGGCACGAACCCCTGCTGCTGCTGCGGAACGGCCAGGTCGAGCAGGTGGAAGAGGCCGGTCTCGTGCTCGGGATCTTCCCGGAGGAGCGCTATCGTGAGTCGTCACTCGCGCTCCAGCCCGACGACTTCCTCCTGCTGTACACCGACGGCGCCGTGGAAGCAATGAACTTCGAAGGCGAGTTGTTCGGCCGCGAACGCCTCCGCACCGCCGTCCAGCAGTACGGCAGCCTGGATCCCGAGCAGACTCTGCGCAATATCGTTTGGGACATCCGCCGCTTCGCCGGGCTGGCCGAGCAATCCGACGATCTCACGTTGGTCGGCGTCAGGGTCAGCGCGTCCTGACAGCCGGCGCCGGTCAACGGCACTCGATGGTAACCGATCCGTTCGATGTGACGGCTTTGACTGTTCCGCCGCCGCCGTTCAGCTTCGCCCGCAGGCTGTGTTTGCGTTTTTCCTCGGCGCTGACCGCAGCGCCGCCCGAATTGAGATTCACCCTCCCGTTGCTCGTCGCGATATCTACATCGGCCGCGAAGTCCGCCGGCAACTGCACGTTAATGGAACCGTTGCTGCTCCTCAGGACGACGCTTCCGTCTGCGGGGGGCGTCACGTTCACGCCGATTCGACCGTTGGATGTGTGCACGTCGAGACTGCCGTGAACACCCTCGGCCTGCACGGCCCCGTTCGATGTCTCCAGCCGGCACGTGCCGTCGATCCCGCTGGCCCTGATCTTGCCGTTGCTCGTCGTAAGGGTGACATTCCCGACGACTTTCTCGATGCTGATCGCGCCGTTGCTGGTGCGCGCGTCCACCGTACCGACAACGTCTTCAGTCACTACGCGACCGTTGCTCGTATGCAGCAGCAGTTCGTCCTTCAACCCATGGACTGTGATGGCACCGTTGCCCGTCCGGATGTCCGCCGCGCACGCCGCGGGAAGCAGGATATCGAAGCTGGCTCCGACCAAGAGATTCGCGAGCGTATCGGGGTACTCCAACTCCACCATGAAGACCGTCGCATCGGTCACGTCCGCCTGGGCGGTGATCGTCAGCAGCGCGAGATTCTCCTCCGCTTCGGCCAACGTCACACCGCCGGCAGTCTTCGTCCCAGTGATCTTCACCTCGCCCACATCAGCCGTACGCACCCCCACGCCGCCGTTGCGCGTCCGCACGACGATGCGCTGATAATCCTGCCACGGGGCGCTCAGCGCGAAATCCTCACTGGCCTGCACCAGCGAACGACAGCCAAACATCCCACCCGCCATCAGCACCAGCAACGGCAAAATGATCCGACGTCTCATGGTAGACTCCCGGCTCCCACGGCCTCGTCCACAAGCCAAATACGCTCCCAGATGCGCGCTTCGGTCAGCACACACCGACCAAGCCAGCTCTGACGTATTCGCGCCGCACGCGGCGTAATTCGCAGGCCCGCCCATAGAACCCTGAAATCCTGCTCGGAATCGCAAGTGACAGCCGGCCAGCAGCGCCAGATGGGCGGTCAGCGACTCCGCGATCGCCGCCTCCCGCGTTCTCACCATCTGCCGCGGCCGCCCGCGCAGGCCCACAAAGACGCCGAGCCCGACGCACGCCGCCGGGCTCTCGCGATCTGGTCGCCTTGGGGTTGCCGGGCTGACGTCGCTACTCGAGGGCGACGGTCGCGCCGGCTTCCTCGAGCTGCTTCTGCCACTTCTCGGCCTCTTCCTTGGTGGCGCCCTCGAGCACCGCCTTCGGCGCGGCATCCACGAGGGCCTTCGCTTCCTTGAGGCCCAGGTCGCTGCGGGCTTGACGCACGACCTTGATGACTTGCAGCTTCTTGTCGCCCGCGGCCTTGATGACCACGTTGAACTCTGTCTGCTCCTCGGCCTCAGCGGCCCCACCGGCGTCACCCATGGGCATGGCCGCCATCACCGCCCCACCGGCCGCCGGCTCGATCCCGTAGTTGTCCTTCAGGTAGTCCGTCAGTTCCTTGGCCTGCACCAGGGTCAGACCGACTATCCTGTCGCCCAGCTCTTTGATCGCCGCGTTGAATTCGCGTTCTACGACTGCTTCTTCTGCCATGACCGTCGTCTCCGTCTTATCGCATCTTCGCTCGCCCCAATAGCTGAGACCCCCGTGGTCCCATTTAATCCGCCAGGCGGAGCAGTCGGGCGCGAACCGTTTTTGTCCACTGTCACCACTACGCCGCGGCCGGCGTTTCTTCCTTCTCCAGTTTCTCGATCAGCGTCTTCAGGCAGCCGGCGATGCTGCCGCCGCCGGAGAGAATCGCGGCCAGCAGGTTGCCGCCGGGAGCGAGCGCCAGGCTGGCCAGCCTGGCCTGCAAATCCTCCTTGGTGGGCATCTTCGAGAGCTGCCCGACGCGCGCCTCGTCGAGATACTCGCCCTCGAGCACCGCCCCGCGCATGCGCAGGCCCTTGATCCTCTTCATCCACTCTTCGACCAGCTTGGCCACGTCGATCAGCGACTCGCCGCCCGTGAGCAGCGCCGACGGCCCGCTCATGGCTCCCGCCAGGCGCGCCAGCGGCCCGTCACCACAAGCCCGCCGAAACAGCGAGTTCTTGACGATCTCCAGGCACATTTGGCGTTCGCGCAATTCGCCGCGGAATTCGTTGGTTGTGTTGCCATCTGCGCCAACGAGTTCGACCCACAGCGCGCTGTTCAACTCGGCGTAACGCGTTCGCAGTTCGTCGGTGACCAGTTCTTTTACCAGCTTGCTCATGACCGTTTACTCCAGACCGCTTCCGGCGGAGGTATCCACCGTCACCGCCGGCGTCATCGTCCCACTGAGGCAGACTCGCTTGAGATACTGGCCCTTGGCCGCCGACGGCTTCATCCGCCGAATGTGGCCGATGAAAGCAACGATGTTCTCCTTGAGGTCGTCGTCGGAGAAGCTGATCTTGCCCATCGCCGCGTGGACGTTGCCGCCGTTATCGTTGCGAAACTCGACCTTGCCCGCCGCATACTCGCGGACGGCGGTCGCCACATCGGGCGTGACCGTGCCGCTCTTGGGCGAGGGCATCTTACCCTGCGGACCGAGGACGCGGCCCAGCTTGCCCACCTTGCCCATGAGCGAGGGGTGGGCCACGGCCACGTCAAAGTCGAGCCAGCCTTCCTGGATCTTCTGGACCAGCTCGTCGGCGCCGGCTTCGATGGCGCCCGCTTCCTTGGCGGCCTCCGCGTCGGCCTCGCTGCAAAACGCGATGACACGCTTGGTCTTGCCGATTCCTTTGGGCAAGCTCACCGAGCCGCGGATCATCTGATCAGCCTGCTTAGGATCGATCCCCAGGTGGCAAACCAGATCCACCGATTGATCGAACTTGGGCTTGGAGAAGGATTTGACCCGCTTGATCGCCTCGTCCAGCGCAATGGGGCCGGCGGGTACTTTCTGGATGTCTTTCTTGTAGCGCTTGCCGCGATATCGCATCGCAAAGCTCCCACTTTGAGTATTACGGCCCGTGGTACGGCCTCACATTGTCTGGCGAGCTGCCGTGCTCACCCACCCCAGCTCTTCACCTCCCGGGATCGTTCCAACCCGTGCTCAGCGTTCGCGCCTCGGGGTCGAAGAACACCGTCTCGTCCTTCTGCACCAGTTCGAGCAGGACCGGGATTGACGCTACGTCCACGATCGCCAACTGGTGCTGCTGACCGTCTTCGGTTTCGACCGCAAAAGTCCACTCGACGACGTTCTGGCGGAACTTCGCCGCCACCTGGTACTTGTCTACGTGTCGCCCGGGATCCATCAGTCAACGATCTCGATGCCCATCGAGCGCGCCGTCCCGGCCACAATCCGATCGGCCGCTTCCGAATCGAAGGCGTTCAGATCCTTCATTTTCGCTTCGCTGATCTTGCGCACGTCCGCCCGGCTCACCTGCCCCACCTTCGTGCGGTTCGGCTCGCCCGAGCCCTTCTCCACGATCGCCAACTCCGCATCCAACGGCTTGGCCGCCTTCAGCAGCAGCACCGCCGCCGGCGGGCTCTTGACGATGAAGTCGAAGCTCTTGTCCTTGTAAACGGTGATCTCGACCGGGCAGGTCATCCCATCCAGCTTCTTCGTCCGCTCGTTGAACTGCGAGACGAACTGCCCGATGTTCACACCGTGTTGCCCCAGCGCGGGACCGACCGGTGGTGCCGGCGTCGCCTGCCCGCCGGGAGCCTGCAACTTGATTTTGGTTATTACGGCCTTGGCCATGGGGATTCTCGATCGTTACTGCCACTGTCCGCAAGCATACGCTCCGCCGCCAACGGCGCGGCGAAACCGGCAGTTTACCACAAATTCAGAGTGGTTCCACCTGCCAGTACTCGATTTCGATCGGTGTTGCCCGCCCGAAGATGGTCACGATCACCCGCACCGTGCCCTTCTGCGAGTTGATCTCGTCCACAACACCCTCGAAATTCTCGAATGGCCCCTCGCGAACCTTGACCTTGTCGCCCTGCTTGAAGCTCAGGTTCGCCAGCGTCGGCGAGTCCTCCGGACGGATGATCGCCGACAGCATCTTCTCGACGTCCACCAGCTTCATCGGCGTGGGCTTACCGCCCGACCCGATGAAGTCGCCGACCCCGAGCGTCTCCTTGATCACGAACCACACGTTCTCCGCGATCGTTCCGTCTGATTCGGTCGCCATCTCGACGAAGACGTACCCCGGATACAGCTTGCGCCGATACACCCGGGCGCTCCCGCCCCGCAGACGCTTCTCCTTCTGCGTTGGCACCAGAATCCGGCCGACGCGCTCTTCCAATCCCTCGATCTTCACCTTGCGCTCGAGGGCATCGCACACCTGGTCTTCCTTGGCCGAGGCCACGCGCAAGACGTACCACTGCATGCCCTCGCGGACCAGTTCCTCCGACTTCGAGGCCTCGGCCGCAGGATCTTTGGCGGGCGGCGCTTTGGCCGCCTCGCCCTGGTTTTCCGGCGCCTGGCTGTCCTGCACCTGATCCGGCTCTGGTGGAGCCTCGGCAGCTTCCTCGCCGATTTCCGCGGCGACTCCCGGCTCGGTCACGGGTTGCTCCTCGTCCGCCACGTTCACGACTCCACCCCGGTCCCGAACAGCTTGCCCAGTATGTCCACCTTCAGCACGCCGATGCCACCGAAGACCGTCATGAAGAAAATATCCACTATGAACAGCATCGCCCCTAAGGCGAGCACCGTGACAATCACCACCTTGGTGGCCCCAATGACCTCCTTCTTGCTCGACCAGTTGACCTTCTTCATCTCCCCCTCGGTCGCGATCATGAAATCGACCACCCGGCGATTCCGCCCGACCAGCCGGAATATCGCGTAGGCCACGATCAGCAGAAGCGCAACCGGCACCAGATACTTGACCGAGGTCAGGTCGCCGTAGGGCAGGCGTGGCATCTGCTCATGCAGGAAATTCGCCCCGGCCACCGCGATAATCCCCCCGCCCGCCGCCGTGCACCAGCGAACGAAAGATCCCTGGTTCGGCTTGTAGACCTTCAGAGATGAGGCGTGTGTCTCGCGCCGAACCGGCCCTACCGGAGCCGGCCGGCTGCCCTTCCTTTCCGACGGCTGCTCGTGCGGTGTCTCCATTCCAGTCTCCGGGGGCGTCACGCCCCCTGCGTCCGATCCGCCCTCGTTGTCACCAGTCCTCTTGCTCATGCGCCCGCGGCTTTCTGCCACCGAATGGCCACTAACAACGCCCGCCCGCCCTGCCACCGCGATCACCAGGAGCGGAGGGACTCGAACCCCCAACCTGCTGATTTGGAATCAGCTGCTCTGCCAAATTGAGCTACGCTCCTACTGCCCTATTTGCGCTTGATTTTGTGCACAGTCCGGCGGCGCAAGCGCGGGCTGTACTTCTTCAACTGCAGCTTCGGGGTGCCGCCCTGAACGTTCACCGTGGTGCGGTAGTTCAGATCATTGGTCTCCGTGCATTGCAGCCAGACCCACTCACGCTTCTGAGCCTTCGCCATGCGGCCTTCTCCCGTAAGTCACTATGCTGAACAGCGCGTCGTCTACATCTACTCGAGCACTTCCGTAACGACACCCGAGCCGACCGTGCGACCACCTTCACGGATCGCGAACCGCAGGCCCTCTTCCATCGCGATCGGATTGATGATCTCCACCTGCATCTGGATGTTGTCACCCGGCATGCACATGTCAGCCTTGCCGCCATCACGCGCGTGCAGTTCCTTGACCTGCCCGGTCACGTCGGTCGTCCGGAAGTAGAACTGCGGGCGATAACCGGGGAAGAACGGCGTGTGACGACCACCTTCCTCCTTCGTCAGCACGTACACCTCGCCGTTGAACTTGGTATGCGGCGTGATGCTGCCGGGTTTGGCCAGCACCTGCCCGCGCTCCAACTCCCTCTTCTCGACGCCCCGCAGCAGCAGGCCGACATTGTCGCCGGCGATGCCGGAATCGAGCGTCTTGTTGAACATCTCGACGCCGGTCACGATCGTCTTCCGTCCCTCGGGCGCGTGCAGGCCGATCACGGCGACCTCTTCGCCAACCCTGATCTGGCCACGTTCGATCCGGCCGGTACCGACAGTGCCACGGCCCTTGATGCTGAACACGTCCTCGATCGGCATCAGGAACGGCTTGTCCTGCTCACGCATGGGTTCCGGTATGTCGGCATCGAGGGCATCCATCAGTTCCGCGATGCACTTGGTGCCTTCCGCGTTCTTGTCGAGCACGGCCTGCGTGGCCTGCGTGGCCGAGCCCTTGACGAACGTGATGTTGTCGCCGTCAAACTCGTACTTGCTCAGCAACTCGCGCACTTCCATCTCGACCAGCTCGAGCAGCTCCGGGTCGTCGACCAGATCGACCTTGTTCAGAAACACGATCAGGGCCGGCACGTTCACCTGCCGGGCCAACAGCACGTGCTCGCGTGTCTGCGGCATCGGCCCGTCGGCCGCACTGACGACCAGAATGGCACCGTCCATCTGGGCGGCCCCGGTAATCATGTTCTTGACATAGTCGGCGTGCCCGGGGCAGTCGATGTGCGCATAGTGGCGCTTGTCAGTCTCGTACTCGACGTGCGCCGTCGCAATTGTCAGGATCTTGGTCGAGTCGCGCCGCCCGTCCTTCTCCGACGCCTTCGCGACTTCGTCGTACGACTTGTACGTCGCCAGACCCTTCTTCTCCTGCACTGCGGTCATGGCTGCGGTCAGCGTGGTTTTGCCATGATCAACGTGCCCGATCGTGCCCACGTTCACATGCGGTTTTGTTCGTTCGAATACGCCCTTGGCCATTCAACTTCTCCACTCATCGCCCGGGAAACGTCAGCCCCGGGGTGGCCTTCCACCGGCCACCGTTAGTGTTCTTGACCCTGTCCACGCCAATCCGCGGCCTTTGCACAGCTGCTGCTGGGGGTCGGACCCAGGACCTCGTCCTTACCAAGGACGCGCTCTACCACTGAGCTACAGCAGCGCTCTTTCGGCGACCAAACGAGGTGCACCGCCGAGACTTACGCGCACGCGGACCGGCTCGGAAAACCGGAACTGAGCATTGTAGTGGTCCGGACCTGCTTGTCAAAAAGAAAAATGGGCCGCCCCCGCGACCACTCAACCCTGCCCGTGGGCTCCATTCACGTGCGTCCACTCACGGCCTTATCGGACAAACACCGGCCAGGTCTGGACTACTCGCCCCAGCCTCGGCACCGCTCGCCACATCTCTCCGCAACCGCTCCCAGGAGCCCGGCTGAGGGGGTGCTCACGTCCACTGCTCCCACCCCGCCACTCGACACAGAGAGCTGCCCGGTGCTCGCATACTGAGGGCCAAGCACCGGGCAGCTCCGATTCCTGTAGCAACTGATACGCTGGCGCGCGCCACCGTGGTTACGGCGGCCGGTCGGACCGTGCGGCGCTATCAGCGGCCACCCTTGTCCGGTTTGGTTTTCGTTTCCGTTTCCGTTTCCGTTTCCGTTTCCGCGGTCGTCGGTTTGGGCGGTTCCCGGTAGTTCGTCACCGTCTTGGCCAGGATGGTCTTGCCATCAAAAGTGCACTGCGAGCAGGTCGACTGGAAGAAGTCCAGCTTTCGCACCACTGTGCCGACTTTGCTAAGCGCTCCGAACACCGTCCGCAACGCCGGGTTCTGCTGCATTAGCTGCTGGCCGCCCATCATTCCAATCATCGGGATCATTGACAGCATCTGGCCCAATTCTTCGCCCAGGTTGGTCAGGTCTGTAAACGATAGCGACGTGACGTTCTTGGACGGCGGCAGCCCTTCCTGTTTGAAGCGTTCGTTTTCTGCGAAGCTCGGCGCCTTGCCGGCGGCCACCGCCAGCGTCTGCGTGATCACCTTCGGGCTCGACCCGACGAACAACAGACCGTCAGCCACACCAATCGTCGGCCGCGACATCCCCACCAACGCCAGCATGGGGTGCAGCACCGACCGGAATCCTTCGACGCCCTCGATCTCCGCCGGGCTGATCGCGCCGTTCTGCTGCGCCAAGTGCGGCTCAACCCAGTCGAAGAACTTGTTGATCATCGCCCGGGCTTGCTCTTCGTCGCGGACGGTGATCATCAACACCGATTCGCCCGGGCTGTACGGCGTACGCCCCGGCAGCTTGAACGTGCGGATGCCACCCTCAAGCCATGCCAGCAGATCCCGCTCGACATTGAACTCGATCTCTTCCTGTGTCGCGTTCCACTGGGTGATCATGTCCGCGCCGTTGGGCACGTCTTCCGCTATGAACTTGACCACGGCCCCGTACAGCGCCGCGAAGTCGAATCCGCTCCAGACAGTCACGTCCTTCGCGTCCTGGGGGATGTATTTCAGCGGATCGCTAATCGGGCCGTTGCCAAAGAAGGCCGGATAGAGCGGACGCGTCTTGGCATCGTCGCGCAACACGGTGATCGAGTCCTGCGTAGTGCGTTTGCCGTCGGTTCGCGCCACCGTCGCGATGTATTCGAACATATCGAGCGCGTCGATGACCTTTCCCGGCAGGGCGGCGATCTGCGGGTCCAGGCCGCCTTCCTCACCCTCGGCCCCGCCTGCCACCATGTCCATGGCCCCGGCGGCAAAGGCGCGCATCTGGGTCATCAGCTTCGCCACGTCGAGGAAGAACATACTGTCGATCGGCGCCGGAAGCTGCTTGAACGCCTCCTTGAAACGCGGCGTGCCGCACAGCGCAGTGCCTTCGCCACCTTCGAGCATCGCCAGGGTTTGCTCGACCATCGTCGTACCGAAAGCCAGGACGAGAACGTCCTCGTGGCGCGCCACGGCGAAGGCCAGCGGGAACGGCGCGTTGGCGAATGTGAGCTTGTGAACCGTCGTCGCACCCCGTTCGTCCGTGGCCACGACGAGTTCATCCGGGGCCAACTCGGCGAGCGTCCGCAGAATCCCGCCAAAGCCCGCAAAGTCGCTGGCGACCTTGTCCTGCGGGGGCCGCATCAGCATGATCCATTGTGGCGCTGGGAATTCGAGCTTCAGCGCGAACGCAAACTCGCGTTCGCCCAGGGTGGACCACTCCACGCCAGCCAGCAGATCCATGATCTGCTGCCACCACTGCTCGAATTCCTCCGGGTCACCCTGGTTTTCCTGGGCCAGGGACTTGAACAGGCGCTTCAGGTCCTTCTCGAAGTGCGCATTCTCGAGCGCCTCCCACACCCTTTCGAACTGCTCCTGCACGAAAGCCTGTCCCTCGTGCGTGCGCGCGTGTACCGCCATAAACACGTCAGCAGGAATTGCGCGGGCCAGTTTGAAGTCTTCTAGGCCCTCCCCCCAAGCCGGCCAGACAGCGGCCACAACGAAGCACAGGACCAAGAGGCTCTGCCGCATACTACGAGTGCGTCTCATGTGTTTGGTCTCCTACACCTGCTATCTTCACCGTTCGAGTTGCTCCGGCAAACGCCGTTGCGACGCCGTCCGGCTACACCTCACCTCTACACTGTCCTAATGCTATCGTGGGAATCCGGTTGCGCGAACGAACCGCGGTGTAATCACGCGCCTTTTCACAATTTCCGACACGCGCCCCCTGCCCCCCCCCGGTCGGCAATCGGCCGGCGCAAGCCCAGCAGAATCCAGTTAAACCACACGCCATTCCTCTCCGATGATGGGGCTGGGTACTTGGCTGCCACTGCGGCCGACCCCCCGCAGGTATTGAAAGCCAAGCTGCCCTTCCAGGACCACGTGCCGCGGAAGGTCGCCCCGGAGCCAGCCTCCGGGGCGCCCCCCCTTTTGGGCGTTCTGCTCAGCAACCCAGGCGACGCTGGAACGCGAACCTGGGACGGCCTGGCAGGTACGCGCGACCCACCACCTCCGTTGCTACGTGGCGGCGCCGCTTCCGCCGCCTTACCGCCGCCGCTTCTGCGGCCGCCGGCGTTGTCCGCGCGGTTTCCAGGCGGCGGCATCGCGTCCACCCGCTGCCCCGGCCGGCCCGGCCTCCGCGACCGACACCTTCAGTTCCGGTGAATCCTTCAGCTCCCTGATGTGATCGCGTAAGGCCGCCGCCTTCTCAAAATCCAGCTCCTCCGCAGCTTGCAGCATCTCCTTCTCCAACTCGCGGATGAGCTAATCGCGATCGTGCTCTGCCGCGGGTGCGTGAACGGCCTCACGAACTCGACGCATCGCCGCCACCTCGCTCATCAACCCCTGCCGAATCGCCTTGCGGACCGTGTCGGGCGTGATGCCGTGCTCCTCGTTGTACCGGAGTTGGATTGCCCGACGGCGGTCGGTTTCGTCGATCGCGCGGCGCATTCCGCCCGAGACCTTGTCGCCATAGAGCACGACCAGCGCGTTCACGTTTCTGGCACAGCGACCGATCGTCTGCACCAGCGACGTCTCGCTGCGCAAGAAGCCCTCCTTGTCCGCATCCAGGATCGCCACCAGCGACACCTCGGGCAGGTCCAACCCCTCCCGCAGCAGGTTGACGCCGACCAGCACGTCAAACTTGCCAAGCCGCAAATCGCGCAGAATCTCGACGCGCTCCAGTGTATCGATCTCGCTGTGCAGATAACGCCCGCGTAACCCGGCCTGCTGGATATACGCCGACAAATCCTCCGCCAGCCGTTTGGTCAGTGTCGTCACCAACACCCGTTCCCCGGCGGCCGCCCGCTCCTGAATCCGCTGCAACAGGTCCGGCACCTGACCCCGCGCCGGCCGCACTTCGATCACCGGGTCAACCAGCCCGGTCGGCCGGATGATCTGCTCCACAACTTCGCCGGCGCACAGCGCGAGTTCGTATGGCGCCGGCGTGGCGCTGACAAACAACACCTGGTGCCACATCGACGAGAATTCCTCGAACCGCATGGGCCGGTTGTCCAGGCAACTGGGCAGCCGAAAGCCGTGTTCAACCAGCACTTCCTTCCGAGCCCGGTCACCATTGAACATCGCTCCGATCTGCGGAATCGTCACGTGCGATTCGTCCACAATCAGCAGAAACTCTTTCGGAAAATAGTCCACCAGCGTATACGGCTTCGCGCCGGGCGCTGTGTCGTTGAGGTGGCGCGAGTAGTTCTCGATGCCGCTGCAATACCCCACCTCCTGAATCATCTCGACATCGTACTTGGTCCGCGCTGCCAGGCGCTGCGCCTCCAACAGCTTCCCCTCATGGCGCAATTGCATCAGCCGCGCGTCCAGTTCGGCCTGGATTGAGTCCACGGCGCGCTCGATGTTCTCCTCCGGCATCACGTAGTGCACCGCCGGGTAAATGAACACGTCCTCACGCTGCTGCAAGACGGCGCCGGTCAGCGGGTTGATCAGCGAAACGCGCTCGATCTCGTCGCCGAACAGCTCGATCCGGATCGCGTGCTCCTCGTGCGCGGGGTGTACCTCTACCACGTCGCCCCGGACCCGAAAGACGCCGCGCTTCAGCTCCGTGTCGTTGCGATTGTATTGCAGCCGCACGAACTTCTTCAGCAGCTCGTCCCGTTCCACCTGCCCCCCCACGCGCACCTGCACCACGCTGGCCTTGTACTCATCCGGCGAACCCAGGCCGAAGATGCAGGACACGCTCGCCACAACCACGACATCGCGGCGCGACACCACCGAACTGGTCGCCGCCAGCCGCAACCGATCCAGGTCGTCGTTCCGCGACGCGTCCTTTTCGATATAGATGTCGCGCTGCGGGATGTACGCCTCGGGCTGGTAGTAATCGTAGTAGCTGACGAAGTACTCAACCGCGCTGTGCGGCAGCAACTCGCGGAACTCCTCATAGAGCTGCGCCGCCAGCGTCTTGTTGTGAGATATGATCAACGCCGGCTTGCCCAGCCGGGCAATCACGTGCGCCATCGTAAACGTCTTGCCGGAACCGGTTACGCCCAAGAGCGTCTGTAAGCGGCCACCCCGCTCATACGCCGTCACGAGCTTCTCGATCGCCTGCGGCTGGTCACCCTGTGGCTCAAAGTCGCTGACTATCTGGAAGTCGCTCATAGCCCCTTATTGTCCCCCCACAGCGCTGCCCTCCGCAACTGGTTTCTGCCGGTCCGCCCACCTTGATGGCCGGCGCCGCGACACGCCCACGCGCGGCATCGGGGCCCCGAACGCCAGCGAGCGGGTTCGCCCCGGGCCTGTCTTCCCTCCCAAAACCTCACGCAGGACCCCGCGCTTGCGCTTGGGGCCCGGGTTAGGGGGCCGTGTCGGTTTTGACATGGCGGCGGAACGCTTCATACAATGCCCCCGGTGTGTGTCTTACGCACGTTTCGAGCGGGACTTTGATGCAGATAACATTGTCAGAACTGGGTGATACGCTCAAGCGGCACGGCATGGAGGCGGAGTTGGCCGGCGACGGCTCGCTGCCCATTCGCGGCGTCGCTACCCTCGAAGATGCGGTCGAGGGCGAGATCACCTTCCTCTCGAACCCGAAGTACGAAAAAACGCTGGCGACGACGCGGGCATCAGCGGTGGTGCTCAAACCGGACGTGAAGGCTCCCGAACACTTGGCCCTGATCCGCGCCACCGATCCCTACGCCGCGATCACCGTGGCAATCGTAACGCTGCACGGCTACCGTCAGCACCGGCCTGTACCGTTTCAGCCGGACGCCGTCAGCATCCACCCGAGTGCGCGGATCGGCGCGAATGCCTCGATCCACCCCGGGGCCACGATCGCTGAGGATGTGGTGATCGGCGACGACGCGGTGCTGTATCCCGCGTGCTATGTCGGGCCGCGCTGCCGCATCGGCGACAAGCTGCTGCTCTACCCGAACGTGGTGATCTACGACGACGCGGTGA
Source organism: Planctomycetota bacterium (assembly GCA_018814045.1). Taxonomy (GTDB): domain Bacteria; phylum Planctomycetota; class Phycisphaerae; order UBA1845; family Fen-1342; genus JAHJAR01. The sequence goes on from JAHJAR010000303.1 coordinate 45,135, forward strand.
TCGGCGACCGCGTCACGGTCCACTCCGGCACGGTGATCGGGAACGACGGGTTGGGCTACGCGCTCGTCGACGGCAAGTGGGTCAAAATCCCGCAGATCGGGATCGTCGAGATCGGCGACGATGTCGAGATCGGTTCCAACTGCTCGATCGATCGCGCCACGCTCGGCCGGACCAAGATTGGCTCGGGCTCCAAGCTGTCAAACCTGATTGCGGTCGGGCACGGCACGCACGTCGGCGAGGATTGTCTGCTCGTGGCGCAGGTCGGTCTGGCCGGTTCGGTCAGTGTGGGCAAGCACGTGACAATGGCGGGCCAGGCGGGCGTCGTCGGCCACATCCGCATCGGCGACAACGCCACCATCGGCGCCAAAGCCGGCGTCACCAACAGCGTGCCCGATGGCGAGACCGTCCTGGGCCAGCCCGCCATCCCGATTCGCGACATGCGCCGCCGGATTGCCTACCTCGGCCGTTTGCCGGAGTTGAATGGGAAGGTCAAACGGCTGGAGAAGCGGGTCGCTGAGCTCGAAGCGCAGCTCAACGCGGCCGTGGCTGACAAGTAGCGTGGGGCCGCGCTGCGGTACTCCGGATGGATGGTCGGGTGGCCCAGCGCTTCAGCGGTCGGCCACCCGGTCAGCGTTTCAGTGGCGGGGGACACCGGGTGATTAGGTGGAACCGTTGGCCATCGACAGGCTGAGCAATGCCGATTCGTTCCCCCTCGGCCTGATCGCCGGCGAGGGCACGTTCCCCAAGCTCGTCGTCGCTGGGGCACAACGGGCCGGCCGGCGGGTGGCCGTGGTGGCCCTGCGCGGCTCGGCTGACCCGGGGCTGCGCGAGTTGGCGGATCGGTTCTGCTGGCGTGGCGTGGTGCAGCTCGGGGCGTGGATTCGGGCCTTCAAGCGGGCCGGCTGCCACGAGGTAATCATGGCCGGCCGCGTACGCAAGACGGAGATGTTCGCCAGCCCGCGCTGGCTGCAATGGTTGCAATACCTGCCTGACCTGACCAGCATACGCGTGTGGTATTTCCACGCCCGCGACAAGCGCAACGACACGCTGCTGGGCGCCGTCGCGGATGAGATGCAGCGCCGAGGACTGACCTTGGTCGACTCGACGAAGTACTGCCCCGAAGCCCTCGCCGAAGAGGGTGTGCTCACACCCGGCGAGCCACCCCCGCAAGTTCTGGCGGACGCTGAGTTCGCCTGGCCGCTGGCGAAGCAGATCGCGGCGTTGGACATCGGGCAGTCGCTGGCGGTCAAGGAAAGAGAGATCATCGCGGTCGAGGCGATCGAGGGGACGGATAAGCTGATCGCCCGGGCGGGCGAGCTTTGCCCGCAGGGCGGCTGGACGCTGGTCAAGGTGGCCAAACCCGAGCAGGACATGCGTTTCGACGTGCCAACCATCGGGCCGACCACGATCGAGAATCTGCACCGGGCCAAGGCCGCCGGTTTGGTGGTCGAAGCGGGCAAGACGCTGGTGCTGGAACGGGAGCAGACGCTGGCACTGGCGGTACGGTACCGTGTCGCGTTGCTCGCGCGCGCCAGTGCGCGGGGGTAAGCGGCGATCTTCGGCAGGGGTTGAAGCGCCGGTCTCTCAACGCTGAATTGTGGCCCGCGTTTGGCGGATATGGAGCGCCGGGCGGTGGATGCTCTGCATGGGGCTGGGCGAATGCGCGAATGGCTCGAAGCTCACAAGCCGGCGGCCTCACGCCGGGTACACGTGTTGCTGGCAGCGTTGATGTGGAGCGTGGTGGGTGCGGTATTGCTCGCCTGTGGAGCACGCTGGGTTTTGGTCAGCGGCGGACCGGAAGCGCTGCCGCTGGTCTTGCTGGCCGTAGCGCTCGGGTTCTTCAAGAGCCGCCTGGCCCTCGATCGCGCCGCCGAGCGGATCGTGGTTCGGATCAGCACGCATGACGACCGGCGCTGCATCGGTGGCTTTCTTTCGTGGCGAACGTGGGGGTTAGTGGCGGTAATGGTCGTCAGCGGTCGCGTGCTGCGCACATACCTGCTGGCACCGATCGTTGCCGGCCTCGTGTACACGGCAGTCGGGTCTGCGCTGGTTATTGGTTCGCGCGCGCTGTGGCGTGGCTACCTGCGCGAACCTATGCCGTAGGCAGGCCGCGCGTGAGTCTGAGTTGGTCGAGCCAGGTGCCCCGTCCCGCGCGGCGGGAGAGACGGGGCATCAGAGTTCAACTGCTGGCATGCTATTGCCGTTGCAGCGTCGCGGTGCAGTTGATCTGCTGCGTGTACGTCGAGGTTTGCTCTGTCCCACCAAACGTGAAGGTCTGTGTAATGTCATACGCAGCCAGCGAGGTGTACGTCATCGTGTCGCCGCTGACCACGGTGTCGTACGTCTGGGTCCCCGTGCTTTGCTGAGCCAAGCTCTCGCTTGACACAGTCATCGTTATGTCGATGACCACGTGCGCACTCGTGGACGTGTAGGTTGCCTCGCGCACTGTGGCGCTCCAGGTCGTGGTGTATTCCTGCCCGTTGAGCGTCATCGTTGACGTCCAGGATGTATGAGCACCTTGCCGGTTGACCTCGATCGGTTCGGCCGTACCCCCGCTGAGCGCCGCGACCTGCAAGTTCGCCGGGAGTCCATTCGCATCGTATGTTGTTGTGAACTCATTTTGCATCGTCATCGTGGTCGGTTCCTGCCCTTCACGGGTGATCGTGAACGTGCAGTCCAACATCCCGTGCCAGGTCCCCGTGATCGCCAGGGCGCTCAGCGCATCCGTGGGAACCGTGCCCGGGCAGCCACCCAGACAGCCCGCCAGTGCGGTTGTTGCCAGCAGAATCGCGCTAGACTTGATCGTGCGCATTGCGTTCCTCCCAATGTAGATTTTCACAGGGCGGTTGGGGGGCACATCGCCCCGCATAAGCACCGCGCTCCGCAAAACGGCCTTCCTGATTCTCTACGTCACTCCGGTTGTTAACTCCTTGTATGTGACGGCCTTGCGGTCGAGTGCCGCGACGACCAGGCGGTCGAAGAGGTTGGCTTCGAGCCAGCGGCGGTTGGCTCGGTAGGTGAACTCGGCGAGGTA
>JAHJAR010000304.1 GCA_018814045.1 Planctomycetota bacterium
CCGGCGCCTCGCCGGCCGAGGATTACGGCGTGCCGGTCGGCGATTCGGACATCAGTTATGCTGCACGGGACGGCGGATATTTGCGCCCGCGAGGATCCGGGCGTAAGAGGAAGGACCGGCAGAATTAGGTACGGCGTCCCCGGATTTCGGGCGGACGTCCTCACTCCGTACCCGACGTTTTAGCGGGCAGCGGCCGGAGGTGGTGTGGGCGTCTCGCCCGCAAATCGGCCGGCCGTCGTAGCGGCCCGCGCCTCGCGCGGCCGTTGTAGCGTCGGCCCCCCGTGGCCGACGTTTCGGGGCGTGGAACGAAGCGCGTAGCGCCCGGCGCCTCGCCGGCCGAGGATTACGGCGGCGCGGTCGGCGATTCGGAAATCGGTTATACTGCACGCAGCGGCGGATGTTTGCGTCCGTGAGGATCCGGCCACAGGCGGAAGGAGTGGCAGAAACAAGTATGGCGTCCCCGCGTTTCCGTCCCCGCGTTTCATGATGAAAGGAGTGAGGTCGCGATGGACAGTCAATCCGCTTTGACCGTTGGCGAGTTGAAGAAGCGCCTGGCGGCGTTTCCCGATGACTACCAGATTACCTTCAGTGGCGTCCTTGAGTTCGCCCGATTGAAGAAACGCGGTGACAAATTGGTCGACGTGGAGTTCAATCAGACAGTGTACAAGACGAAGGACGGCGACTGGCGCGTTGACGCGCACTGAGCAAGACGGGACAGGAACTCAGCAAGTGACCAAAGTCAAGCTGCCGCCGCCGGTCCGTGCCGCAAAAACCGGCCGCTCCACCTGCCCTGGACAGGAACATCGACCCTCGCTCCTGTTGCAGGTCTGGCTTTCGCCTACGGCAGGCACCTGAGCGGTGGGGTGTTAGCGTCAAGTAATGAGGAAGCGTGTTGGCACAAGCGGCTTTGACGACATTAATGTACCTTAGTGCCCCCGAGAGCCAGGCGAATTTCCGTCGGCTTCGAGAGAAATGGTCCAGCTGGCGGCTGGACGAGGGCGAACATAAATGGCTGGACCTCACGGATTGCCAGTTCATCGGAAATCCGGGGACGCCATGCCCATTTCCCCAGGGCCCAGAGCCGACGGCCTGAGCCACTTTCCCCGCCCCGGCCCGGTTCTGGCTTCTCATTGCTGATATTCGCCCTCTCAGCCCCGGCTTTTTCCGCCAGAATCCGCCCGATTCCGCCCAATCCTCGGACCGTTGGCCCCTCAGACCCTCGGGCCCTGGAACCTGTGCTATCCTTCATGCGGAGGTGGAAATGCAACCGCCAACCCGGACGTGTGCCACTGCTCTTGAGCAGTGCTCGTTGAGGCCTGAAAACTGAACGCCGAAAAACGAGGCCGAGTACTGAGGCCCGAACCCTGAACCCTGAACCCTGAGATTCGAAAACTGAAAACCGATCGGCAGAATGTGGTCGCCGCTGCGTGTTGGCGCGTTATGTCGCCAGCAGTCGCCATTCCGCCGAAGATTGCCAACCGGGGGGTGTCGAAAAAAGAAAAAGTTGGCAATGTTCGGCTGGCGGGGTCGAAAACGCGGCTTCGGTTGCCAAACCTGCCGGCACCACATGCCCCAGGACGTCGGCCACGGGGGGCCGACGCTACGCGCACGGCCGACACGGCCGTGCCACACGCGGCCGCGCGGGGGCGCGGGCCGCTACGGGTTGGCCGAGAGGTCGCGGCCGCGGAGGGCGAACCAGATTGTGCCGAGCACGCCGAATGCGAATGCGACTAAAAAGTTCGTTGCGGGGCTGAGCATCCATAGGAAGGCGCCGCCGAACGCGGCGACGGACACAATCGAGTCGCGGACCAAGTAGTACACGCCGAACGTGAGGGCCTTCTGATCTTCCGGGGCCAGGTCCAGGATGAGCGCCTTGCGCGTCGAGTCGCCGAACTCCTTGAGGCCGCGGAGCACAAATACCGCCACTAGCGGCCAGAATGAGTGACAGAACAGCAGCATCAGCGGGAAGAGCGTGAAGAACACGAAGGTCATCAGCACAAATGGCTTCTTCCCGCTGCGGTCGGCGAGATACGCCACCGGGATATAGAGCAAGGCGGCGGTCGCCATCTCGACCGTCGTGAGGATGCCGAACTGGAACGCCGTCACAGGGTGGATGATCTCTCGCAGGCACCACAGGACGACGAAGGCGTAGGGGATTTGCTCGCAGAAGCGCACCAATATATCCGACACGAGCAAGTTGCGTAGGGGCGCATTGAGCAAGGCCAGGCCATAGTGTTTGGGCGCATCGTCCTTCGTGGCCTTTCGCTTGTC
>JAHJAR010000365.1 GCA_018814045.1 Planctomycetota bacterium
CTTCAGCCGGGCTTCTTCCCCCGCGCGTAGCGGAATGCCCGCATCCGGGCGGGCGGCGAAGTAGAGGTGGCCGTCGACGCGGTATTTCCCGAACCCGAACCCGAAAAGCGGGTACTTCCCGCCGTCGCCGTCCGCCAGCCGCAGGTCGAGGCAGGTTTCCATCGGGCGGTGCAGCTTGAGGAAATCGAGGTCCGGCACGAGCGCGGCCGATATTACGTCGGTGCAGAGGATGACGGCGGGCGAGCGGAACACCTGGTCGGCGAGGACGTGGTGTTTTCTCTTGCGGATGTTCGGTATCCACTGGTATTTCAGCGGCCTGTATTCGTCGTACGCCTTTCCGTCCGGCGCGAAGGTGAAGTTGCTGAAAAGCGACTTCAGAAAAGTCTTTTTCCGCGCGCTTACGGCGGTTTCCACCTCGAGCCAGCCCGATTCGCCGAAAGTGATTGCCTGCGAAACGGAGAGGTCGCGCGCCATGCCGTGCAGTTCGATGCCGCCTGATGTTTCGCCGGTTTTGATCTTCAGCGGAACCGGGCATGCGTTCAGGGTTACTTCGCCGGAGCCATCGGGTCCGCCGAGCAGCGCCACGTCGCGCCATTTGGCGCCTTTCGCCTGAATGATTATTCCTTTTTCCTCTTTGACAAGCCGCAACAGGTCGTTGCCGCAGAGGACTTCCGGTTTTTTATCGGATTTTTCAGAAGGCATGATTGATCTCCCCGGCAAGTTCAGGCAAAGTATACCCAATTATATCCCATACCGCGTGGGGCGGAACAAAAAGTTCAAGGTTCAAAGGTTTAAAAGTTCAAGGTGCGCGGGCGTGGTGCGCGGTAAATTTTTCTAACAAGTTAAATCAAGGAATGGATTCCCGACCCCCCGCCTCCGCGGGGGCAGGCTACAGCATGCGGGAATGACAGGACTTTTGTTTTGCTGTGGACTGTAGACTGTAGACTAATTTGGAATTTCGATTTCGCACAGTATCGCGCGGTGGTCGTTCGATTCGGTCACGGTTTTACCGTCTGGTTTTACACCGTCCAGCCGCTCGGTTCCTGGCGCTTCGCCGAGAGTTTTGCAGTTTCCCTTCGCGAAATTCGTGACCACGTGGTCGAGGAGGCGTCCGGCGCAGGTTTTGTACGGCGGGTCGTGCTCGGCGGGCCCGCTCAGGTAATAAAAAGCTTTTTCCTCGCCGACGTGTTCGTTCCAGACCGATATGCTTTCGTCGTCGACCTCGCGGTACGGGTCGAGGTTCATGTCGCCCATGATCAGGAGGTTGAAATCGGTTGAGGCGACGGGCGTTTCGCCTTCGACTCCCTCGAAGAGGGCCCTGATGTGCGCACCGCGGCAGGCGTTCCCCATGGCCTGTGGGTGGCCGTTGACAATCCGCATTTCAAAATTGTTTATGGCGACGTCGATGGCGGATATGCTGGCCCTATCGTCGCAACCTTCCGGATCAGGCACCCTTGCGGATTCGCCCGTGCGGCACAGTTCGCCTTTCGGGCACTGCTTCACTTCTCCAACTCCCACTTTCACTCCGGTGCATTCGAAATTCGCCCCGCCGTCGCAGACGATGGTGTAGCCGTCGCCCAGCAGGCGGCGCGCCTGATGCTCCGGCTCGCGCTCTTCGTATCTGTAGCAGATATTTTTCGGATTTTTTTCCTTCGATCCCTCGCACCATTTGAAGTCCAGCACTTCCTGCAGGGCGACTATGTCCGGCTTCAGCTTCGCGATATTTTCCTTCAGCCTGTTTTCCCATTCGACGAGGCAGAGTTTGTAAAAGTACTTCGTGCAGTTCATCATGTCCGAGTTTCCGATGTTTGCGGTCATTACGCGGAGGGTTTTTGTTTCCTGCGTTTGGTTTTCCGAAGAAAGCGAGGGTGAACAGAGAAACGATACCGCGAACAGCAGGATGAATGTTGCGAGGCTTTTGATTTTCAAAATATCACCAAAAGTATTTTAAGTATTATCGGGCGCGTCAACAATGCGCAGTGAAATAGTATGCTTTATGGAAGTTCTGTATAATATCAGACAATGGGTACGTCCGGAGCAGAGCGGAGCAGGCGGGAGGTTTATGAGGGGGAAGTTCGGCGGGTTACGTTTGCGGGCATGATCGTAAACCTGCTGCTTTCGTCGTTCAAGCTTGCGGCGGGGGTACTGGGGCACAGCCAGGCGGTGGTGGCGGACTCCGTCCACAGCTTTTCAGATTTGATTACCGACATTGCGGTTC
>JAHJAR010000042.1 GCA_018814045.1 Planctomycetota bacterium
CCCGCGACGCTCGTCCGCGAGTGGATGGACCTTGACCACCAGGGGCAGGTCATCCGGCAGCGCGGCGACGACCGCCGCCAGCATCGCCCGCTGATCTGCAAAATGCGGAGCGTAGTAGTAGAGCTGCGTGTCGTCGTCCACCTGGAGTGGCAGGAATGCGAACGGGCGCGGGCCGTATTCGGGCCGTACACCGTTGCGACAACGCGCCCGCGCATCTGCCAGACGCTCGGCTTCCCACGGTGTGAGGGCGGTCTCCAGCAGCTCCGGGCGTCGAAACTGCGCCGCCGCGTTGATCCCGCCGCGTGAAATAGCAACGGTCATGGGGGCGCGTCGCAGAGGGCCAAGCTCCATGCAGATGACGTCGATGTCCAGGTTGCGGGCTGCCCAGGCGGCGGCCTCGACGAATACGTGATCGCGACCGTTCCAGAGCACAACCGCTCCCGGACACCAACGCTCCAGGCAAACGCGCCAGAAACGTACCGCGGCGGCGGCGGCTTCGGCCCGCTGCTCGGGCGACCATCCGCCCCGCCAGGCGTCGTACGCCCCGATGTCGGGGGGGATGAGCGGATCGGCGAGTCGAGGCCCGGCAGGAACCTCGCCCTCCTGACCGACGTCGGGTGCTTCTTGAATCAGCACGAGCTCGCGCCAGTCGTCACTGATCGGAACTGCCACCTCGCCGGACGGGACGGCGAAGCGGCACCCAACGCCGCGCCGATCGAGCATGCCGGCTAGGCCCCCGAAGAGACGCGCCTGGGCCCGGGTGACGGGGGCAAAGACCAAGTCGAGGTTGTTGGCGTTCATTCCGCTTCCTGCCCGCGTGTTTCGCCGCTGCGCGCGCGGGCTCTCAACGCACAGACGACGGACTGCCGATAATCACTATTGCTATCGTGTCGCCGGTCGCGGCGGCTTAAGAGCGCCTGACAGAACCGAGCCGCGACCGTAAGACCGAGCTGCGATCGCAAGAACCGAGCCGCGACCGTAAGGGAGCGGTTTCCAGCGCCAACAGCTCCGCGCGCTGGCCGAAGCTCCGTTAGACGCTCCGAGTGCCCGGAAGCGGAGACTGGATGACAAACGCCGCTACCACGACCGACCCACGTCGCGAGCAGATCCTGGCGGCCTTCCGAACGGGCGATGCATACGGGCTGCTCGGCGGAGCAGAAGGCTACCTGCGTGCTGTGCCGGCCGACGACGAGGTCCGGGCCGTCGCCGTGCGTGCGTATGCCGGGCTCGGGCTGGCCGGCGCGGCGTGGCGGTTGCTCGACCACCCGGCGTTGGATGGCGAGTTGCGTACACGATTGGCCGGTCAGATTCCCCGCTGCGAGCGGCGGAGTGCCTGGTGCAAGCTCGCCGCTCGCTTCTCCGCCAACCTTGCTGTTTTCAACGAGCGCACCGGTCTGGGCAACGCCGTGCAGGCGGTATGGCGTGCGGCACGCAGCCGGCTGCAATTGTTGCACAGCAGCGACGGCAACTACCAGGTTTTCAGCGCCTGGGCCGAGGCGCCCGGTTGGCTTCCGGGCTTGTTCCCGCACGATCAGTTCAACCGGGCGGATGAGTTCCGGCAGCAATGGCAGGGACGGGTGGTATCCGCGCTGGTGGTGAATGGCCTGGGACTGGGCCATCTGCCGTTGGCGATTGTCGCTGCAACGCGCGAGACGTTCCTTGATTTCAGCGCGCGGATTGTGCTGCTCGAACCGTCGCTGCTGGCGTGGGCGGTCAACCTGCACCTGCACGACTGGCGGGCCGTACTGGGCGAGTCGCGGGTGACCATTTGTGCCGGGCCAGACGCTTGGCAGCGGCTCGAACAGCACCTGGCGGACGTCGAGCGCATCACGCTCAAGGTTCTGGACAGCGGGCCCGCCTGGCCGGGCAGCTTCGCGACGGAGCAGGTTGCGGCGCGGATCGACGAGGCGAACGTCGCCCGGCGGACGCTACAGCGCGAGCTCTACCAACAGGTCTGTCAAACGCTGGCCGAGCGCGACGCCGAGTGGTGGGCGCGGCGGCTGACTGAGGCTGGCCGGGGCGGCGCGCCGCTGACGGTGGTCGGCGTGACCAGCCGGTTTACGACCGTGCTGAAATACGCAATGCGCGACCTGCTGGCGGCCTTTTCCCACATCGGGCACCGCACGCATATGTTCATGGAAGTGGACAACTCGGCCCACTTCGCACCCATTCGCCTGCTGCGTGATATGCAACGGCTGCAACCGGACGTAATCATCATCGTTGATCATTTGCGCCACGAGTATCCCGCACTTTTTCCCGACAACATCCCCGGCATCTGCTGGATTCAGGATCGTCTGCCACACTTGTTCACGAAGGACGCGGGCCGGGCGGTGCGGCCGTTCGAGTTTGTCATCGGCCACGGTTTCCCCGAGTGCCTGGTCGATTTCGATTATCCCGTGGACCGCTTCTACCCCTGCGTGATCCCCACCAATCCGGACCAGATGTGCGACCCACAGGAGCGCGCCGCCGACCTCGAACCCTACCGCTGCGACGTGATGTTCGCCACCAACGCGTCTTCGACCACGGCTGAGCTTCACCAGCGTTACCGCGAGAAATACGACGACGCCGGGCGCGGCTTCGTCGACGCCGCCTACGAGACGCTCATGTCCATCGTGCGCCAACCGGAGTTCTGCGGCGACTACGACTACGAGGGACTGGTGGCGCTGGTCGAAAAGGAACATGGGCTCGCCATCACGGACGGCGGTGTGCGCGGCGACATAGTCGGAGCGCTGCGCGGCATGGCCGACCAGCATCTGCGCGAACAGACCATCGCGGCCGCAGCACGCTGGGCGGACGGGACCGGGGGACGCTTCAACCTCTACGGGCGCGGTTGGGAGCAGCGGGAGGAATACGCGCGGTTCGCACGCGGCGTGGTGGAGCATGGTCGGCCGCTGGGGCGCGCGTTTCGGGCCGCGCGCATCAGCCTGCACGCCGGCTGCAATCCGGCTCTCCATCAACGGGTGCTGGACGGATTGTGTGCGGGGGGATTCTTCCTGATCGCGGAGAAGCCGTCCGATATGGCCCACGCACTGAACCAGGCCATCTACACGCACTGTCGCGAAAAGGAACTGAGACCGCCGTTTCGACTCGCGCCGGATGATTTGCCCCAGCCACAGGCTGATGAGTTCGCACGTTTTCTGCGCGTTCGCGGCGGCCACCCGGAGGAAGGCATCGTCATCACCCAAGATATGGTCTTGAACCTGCAGGCCGAGTGCGACTGGAAATGCCGGCAGAGACCGTCCGGCGTGTGGCCGCGCTACCACGAAGTTGTGTATCGCGGAGCGGACGAGCTCACCGCCCGCGTAGAGCACTTCCTCGAACATGAAGACGAACGCCGCGAACTGGCTGCGGAGATGCGGGCGGCGGTGCTGGAGAACTTCACCTACGACGCGCTCGTGCGCGCGGTGCTGGCCTTCATGCGTGATGTGCTGGCTGGGCATGGCCGCTCGCTTTTGGAGACCTGAACGGATGAAACTGGTTCTGTACAAGCCCCTGCTGCGGCGTCAGTACCACCTGGAGTATCGCTACTACCTCGGCTTCGGCTACCTGAAAGCCTATCTCGCGCAGCACTTGCCGGAGGTGGAAGTAGAGATTGCGCCGGATGCGCAGCGCGTTCGCGCCGCGGCGCCGGACGTTGTCGGTTTCTCGACCGTGACCGAAATGTGGCCGCACGTCTGCGACCTTTACCGCCGGCTGCGCGAGTGGTTCGACGGCCCGGTGCTCTTCGGGGGACCACACATCACGGCCCTGCCGCAGCTTCTGCCGCGCGGCAACAACATCGCGTTCATGGGTGAGGGCGAACTGGCCCTGAAGCGCGTTCTGGAGGCCCTGCTGGCCGGGGCCGCGCTACCGGGCATCGACCGCCCAGCGGTCCCGGGAATCGCAGTCTGGAATGGGGACCGTCTGCTGAGCGGGCCGCCGACGGAGTTCGTCGAAATCGACTCCCTGCCGCCGCCCGCGGACGCCCCAACCGACGTCTTCCCGCTGACAACCGTGCGGGGCTGCCCGTTTCACTGCACGCACTGCGTCGAGCACGCCACGCAGGGCCGGCCGCGCCAGATGTCGGCGGAGCGGCTGGCGGCACTGGTGATCGAGCGTCATGACCGCTTCGGCACCACGGTCTTCGAGATGCTGGACGACGTCTTCCTGGTGTCCCCCCGGCGGCTGACTGCTTTTGTCGATATCCTGGATCGCCGCGGTCTGCTCGAGCGGCTCGAGTTCATCCGGGTTTCGTTGATGGCGCACCTGATTACGGACGAAGTCGCCCAAACGCTGGCGCGTATGAACCTGCGCTTGGCCGGAATGGGCGTCGAATCCGCCGACCCCGAGATACTGCGACGCTTCAAGGACGGCGTGGTGACGCGCGCGCACCTGGAGCGCGCCATCCAGGCCTGCACGAACCACGGCGTGGGAATCGGCTCGTCGATGGTGCTCGGTTACCCGGGCGAGACCGAACGGCAGATGCGGAACACGATCGACTTTTACGCCGAGAAGATTCACAAGACTTCGTTCGAATACTGGGAGACGTACGTGTGTCAACCACTGCCCGGCAGCACGCTGTGGAATGAGGGGCTGCGTGCCGGGCGGCTCTCCCCGAACATGGATTTCTCGACGCTACGGATCGACGCCGATGTCGCCCACTTCGACACGCCGTGGTATTACGACAACGAACACACGTTGCCACGCGAACGGTTCCTCGGAATCCTGCGCGAGTACGACCTGATCCGCGCTGGCTTTTTTGTGCGCGACGCTGCCACGATCGTGGCACAGCCGCGGACGGACGTGTTTGTGCGCCAGTATGTGCCCGCGGGGGTCGCGCGGCGCATGACCCTGCAAACACTGCGGGCGTGGAAAGCGGCCGACGGTCGTCCGATCGCGGTCTTTGGGGCCGGCAAGCACACTCGCAAGATCATGCCGGCGCTGGTCGATTCGCCGGTGAGGATCGCCGCACTTGCCGACGACAATCTTGGGCGCGTCGGCGCGCGAATGGGGCCGTGGAAAGTGGTATCGACGTATGAAATGCTCAGCCAGGACATCGGTGCGGTCTTGATTTCCTCCGACATGCGGCAGGACGAACTCGCCACGCGCCTGCGCCCGCTGATCGAAGCGCCACGCCGGCTGCTGACAATCTACCAGTCGGAAGAGCTGAGTCGCCGAGCCGCCGCGGAACCGGTTCTGCAAGAGGTCGAACTGGCGGAGAGTCGCTGAAACTACCGGACGCACGCGTCATGCTCAAAATCGGCTTCATCCAGGCCCAGGGCAACGATTCGCGGAGCTATGGCATTCCGCTCTCGTTCGGCTATCTGATCGCGACGTTGCGGCAGAATGGGCTGCCGTTCGAGTACCACGTCACAGCCGAGCCATACGACCTCGCGGACTGGGCGCCCGACCTGATCGCCATCAGTTCGGTCACGAGTTGCTTCTGGCAGGTGCCGCAGTTCGCCGAGGTATTCCATGAGCGGCTGCCCGAGACGCGGCTCGTGCTCGGTGGCCACCACATCGGTGCGCTGCCCCAGCACTTGCCGGAAGCGGTCGACGTCGGCGTGATCGGCGAAGGCGAGGACACGTTCCTGGACCTGGTCCGGCGCTTCGTGCCCGGTGTCGGCTGGTCCGCGAAGGCGCTGCGAGAGGTGCGCGGGATCTGCTATCGCGATACCGCCGGCACTGTCCGCGTAACGGAGCGCCGCGCGCTGCGGTCCGATCTGGATACGTTGCCGCTCCCCGTGCGTGGGCGCAACCACTACCAGCCGGACGAAGCCGTGCTCTTCACCTCGCGCGGTTGTCCGTTCCACTGCACCTACTGCGCCACGCAGCGCTACTGGGAGAAATTCCGCCGTTTCAGCGCCGCATACGTAGTGCACGAACTCGAGCAGATCGTGGCGAGCATGCCGCATGTGCGGTCGGTCTATGTCCTCGACGATCTCTTCGTCGCCGATCGAGGGCGGCTACGCGAGCTGACGCGGATGATTGAGCAGTCGGGTCTGAATCGGCGGCTGAGCTTCCATGGCTTCGTCCGTTCCAACCTCGTCGACGACGAATTGTGCGAGCTGCTGTTGCGCATGAACGTGCGCGCTGTGCGCTTCGGGGCGGAATCCGGCAGCGACGCAGTCTTGCGGCGCATGGAGCGTGGTGGCAAGTGCACCGTAGCCACGCACCAGAACGCAATCGACGTTGCCCACCGCCACGGGCTGGCCTGCGGCGCCAGTTTTATGTTGGGTTTTCCAGGCGAGACGCGGGCCGATCTCCAGCAGACGTTCGACTTCATCCGCCGCAACGCGGGCAGGCTCGCGGTCGAAGGCTGCTACCTGACCGTACCGTTCCCGGGGACGGAGCTGTGGAACTGGGCGGCGGAGCGCGGCTACGTCGATGAGACGATGGACTGGCGGCGGCTGAACCTGGCCTTCGACAACCCGGACTTCGACTGGAGCGACTTCCTCTACCTCAACGAAGAGACCCTGCCGCGCGGCGAGTTCGTCCGGGCCGTGCTGGACAGCGGAATCCTGCCACCGGACGTTTACCAGCGCGGCGCGCGCGATGTGGCCGGGCAGCACGCGACTGCGCGGATGACGGCAGTGATGGCGGAACTGGCGGCCGGGGGAGTGCGGCGCGTGGCCTTGTACGGGGCCGGCGTGCACACGCGGCGGCTGACCGAGTGGCTCAGCAACGCGCCGGTCGCGGTTGTTGGGCTACTGGACGACAACGCTGGTTTGTGGGGATCACACCTTGGGCCGTTCCGGGTTCATAGTCCCGAAGCGGCTGCCAGCCTGAACGTCGATGCCGTGATCCTGTCGAGCGACAGTTCGGAAGAAGCACTGTGGCAGCGGCGTGAGCGGTTCGAGCGTCTGGGTATACGCGTCTGCCGCCTGTATGGGGCGGAACAGCGGCTGGTCGGGGCCTAGAACCTATCCCAAAAACGCCCTTAGATGGGCAGCAGAACCGAGCCGTGCGCGTAGGCCGGCGGTCTTTCGGCCACCGCTCCCTTACGGTCGCGGCTCGGGTTTGTTAGACGCTCTTGAGTGCGTGATAGAGCAGGTAGCGTTGCCGCGTTGTGCAACGGTTGTTCAGGATTTGCAGCCCTTCCTGCCCATACCAGTTCTGCATCTGAAATCCGACCCGCCGGAGCAACTGCTGTAGCTCCGTGCGTGTGAAATGACGCTGGTGGTAGGGGGCCTCCGCGATATCCATCACGTCCGCGTTGGGCGTCGAGCACAGCAGCATTCCACCGGGCCGCAGAAGACCGCCGGCGGAGTGCAGGAAAGTCTCCGCGTCAGCGAGGTGTTCGAGCGTTTCCAGTGAAACCAGCGCGTCGAACGGGGCACTCGCGGAGGCGGCGTCACACAACGCGCTGGCATCATCAATGGCCGCGGCCACGAAGCTGGTCTGCTCGTGCCGGTAGTAGTGGCGCGCGAAGGCGATGGCCTCCGCCGACACATCGACACCCTGTACGCGCGCTCCGCCGCTGGCCAGAATATAGCTGCCGTAGCCGTTGCCACAGGCGGCGTCGAGCACCACCGCGCCGGCCGGCAAATGCTGGAGCGCCCAGTAGTAGCGGGCTCTGTGGCCGAGTTCGATCTCGTCGAGGTTGCGCCCAATCTGGCGTTCGCCTGTGAAGGGCAGTTCCGGACCGTCGTCGCCGCGCGTTTCGTAGAGCGTCAGAATGGCACAGCGGTCGCCGAATTCCTCCTGCACGCGTTGCGCCAGGACACGCTGCTGTGTGTCAGACGAGACCAGGATGCCGGCGACGTTTTCATCGATGACTGCGGCCGGCGGGCCGACCGTCCAGGGCCCCAGGGGCTTGCTCCACCAGGCCGGAGAGTCGTCGACGATGCCCACAATCTTGTCGGCGTGGGCCTCCAGTACGCTCAGCACCTTGCTGGTGTGGGCGCCGGCCCCGAACACGACGATGCCCGCCCGGCCGCGCCAGTCCGCCAGTACGCTCTGCACACGTTGACAGGCCTCTGCCCGTGAAGCGGAAGTACCGGCCGTGGCGGCGGTGGTCATTACCTGGGGCATTCCGGGGCTCCAGAGGGCCGGCGGGTGATGATGTGCAGGTGCCAGGGCTCGCTATCGGGGCCACTGGTGACGCGCTGCGCGTCGGCATAGCCGACGTCCGCCAGCAACGCCGCCAGAGTCTCCCAGGTATAGCCCCAGCGGTGAGCGTCTTCCTTGCTCCCGCCGCGCTGGGGGTCCTGCCAGCCGTAGAAGCCGGCCAGGGCGTGGTTGAGGTTCTCGCGTGGGTCGGCGGTCCAACTCGTCTGCTGGCACAGCAGTTGGCGGGCGTGAAACGCCAGGTCTGGCACGATCAGGCGCAGTTGTCCACCGGGTCTGAGGATCGCCAGCCAGGCTTGCAGCGTGCGGCGCGCGTCCTGTGGTTCGAGATGTTCGAGCATGTGGCGCGAGTAAATCTCGGCGACGCTGTTGGGCGCGAATGGCGACGTATCCCAGGCGGGCAATACGTGGTCGGCTCCGCGGCAGGCACGGACATCCATACCGACGAAGCCGTCACGACGCGTGTCGCCACAGCCATAGTTGATGCGGATTGCCTTGGTCGTAGTTTGCATCGCAGCTCGGTCCGGCGTGCCTGGCGTAGCACCGCGTGGTGCGTTCGCTTTTCAAATCGGGTGAACCACGCTGCGTCCTGAATGAGCGTTCGGCGTACCAGCCGATGGCCTCCAGCGTCGCTTCCGCGCGCCTAACCGAACCCACTCGCGACCGTCAGAACCGAGCCGCGGCCGTCAGAACCGAGCCGCGACCGTCAGGGAGCGGTTGTGTCGAGAACCGGTCGGCGCCGCCGGCAACCGCTCCCTGACGGTCGCGGCTCGGAAAGACGTCGTAATTGCGCGACACTACACTGGCGCGCGTCGGCCGGGCACTGGCAGGGCACAGTTTCCGTCGCGCCCGTTCGCGGGTATTCAAGCCCCAAGACGGCGGATGCCGCGTGAATTCCTGCACTTGAGCGCAGATCCTGCGCTTAATCTCACGGGGTGGCAGCAGGTTGCGGCGATTGTGCTACCACACGCCGACGTGCAGCCATACAATGACGAACCGGCAGAGCGGGCCAGGCGGCCGCCGACGATCGACTCCGGTCGATGGTCGGAGGAAAGTCCGAACTGGATAGGGCACGGTGATGGCTAACGGCCACCGGGAGTGATCCTAGGGAAAGTGCCACAGAAAACACACCGCCGAACTGAGGGTTCAGGGTTCAGTGCTCAGGGTTTAGGAAACGCTGGCCACCACATCGGAGCCTGAACGCTGAACCCTGAACCCTCGGTGGCAAGGGTGAAAAGGTGCGGTAAGAGCGCACCGCGCGGCTGGTGACAGCCGTGGCAGGGCAAACCCCACCGCCAGCAAGCCCAAATAGGGGGCGACGAGTCGGCCCGGCTCGCTATCAGCCCCGGGTAGGGTGCTCGAGCCCGTCGGTAACGGCGGGCCTAGATGAATGGCCGCCACCCGCGTAGGGTCCGCTGTGCGGACCAGCCGTCTGGGATTAGACGGGCTACCGCGGTCCGCACAGCGGACCCTACCGGGCACAGAATTCGGCTTACCGGCCCGCTCTGCCGTCTGTTGCCTGCCAACGCCGTCGTCTGTCACCAGGCAGGGCATGCACGCCTGACACACTCGCGCGGGATCAGCGGTTCGCCGGCTTTTGTGCCGCGACAATCGAGTTCATCTGCTCGTCACGCCGCAATACGACCGGTTCGACAAAACCAGCCGAAGCCAGATCCTCGCGCAGTTCGTCGAACGTGAACGTACCCCCGCCTTCGGTGGCCACGAGCATGTTGATTGCAAAGAGGGCACCCATCACCGGTGCGGTGCGGGCCGGTTCCATCAGCACGTCGCGCAACATTATGCGTCCGCCCGGCGACAGGGCAGCAAAGACGGCGGCGATGAGCTGGCGATTCTGGGCGCGCGAGTTCTGATGGACTATCGCGCTGACCCACGCGAGATCTGCGCCCGGCGGCAGCGGATCAACCATGAAATCTCCCGCGACCAGGTCCACGCGCTCACGCAGCCCGACACTCGCCAGGTACGTGTCCGCCATCGGGATAACATGCGGCAGGTCGAACAGGATTGCGGTCGCGGCCGGATGCGCCCGCAGAAATGCCTCTGTCCACGTGCCGCAGGCCCCGCCGACGTCGACCAGACGTGTGAACTCGAGCGGTTGAATCTCGGCGACGATGGTCGCGGCCAGCGGCGCACAGATATTGTGCATCGCCCCGATGAAAGCGGCGGCATCGGCGTCAGCGCCGCACGTACTGGGCGTGCGCTCGGCCGGCCGACCGGTCCGCACCACACGGGCGAGTTGCGCCCAGCGGCGGAGGCAATTGCCCTGGTGGCGCGTCATGGCCAGGATGCTGTGTGTACCAGCGGTCGTCAGCGCCGCGCGGACAGCAGGCGGCAGCGTGTAAGTGTCCTTCTGCTTACCCAGCAGAGCCAAGGCGGACAGAGCATCCAGCAGGGTGACCGTCGCACGCGGATCGGTGCCCAGGTGATGGGCCAGGTCGGCAGCGGTCCGTGGCTTGTCGGCAAGCCCCTCAAAAACGCCCAGCTCCCCGGCCGCGGTGAGCACGCAGGCCGCCTGGTAGCTCCGGCCCAGTTCCAGAATCTCGTCCGTGGTCCAGCTTCGTGCCATGGTCTACGGTCCTCTGTGTGTGTGAAGGGTGCCACTCTATGATACCCGCCTATGCTTGCAATGCTCGATACGCACATCGGCCTCGCCGCCGGTGTTTTGACCTCCGTCCTGTGGACAGGAACGTCGCTGCTCTTCACCGCTGCCGGTCGGCGGATGGGCCCCACGGCGGTGAACGGCCTGCGCCTGACGCTGGCTTGCCTGCTGCTCGGTTTCACCCACCGCTTGCTCGCCGGCACGTGGGTGCCCGATGTGCTCACACGGCAGGTCGTGTTCCTGGCTCTGTCCGGGATCATCGGGCTCAGCATCGGCGACCAGGCGCTGTTTACCGCGTTCGTCAACATCGGGCCGCGGCTGGCTATGCTGATCATGGCGACTGCGCCGATCTTCGCCACCTTGCTTGGCTGGGCAGTGCTGGGCGAGACTCTGCCGCCGATGGCCTGGGTGGGGGTTGCGTTGACGATGGCGGGCGTTGGCTGGGTGGTGCTCGAACGGCCGGAGGAGCAGGCCTTTGCGCGCCGCGCTCACCGCGCACGAGGCGTTATCCTGGCGTTCGTCGCCGGTGCCTGCCAAGCTGGAGGCCTGTTGCTCAGCAAACAGGGGATGGGCCATGGCTGGTTGCCGGAAGATCAGCATTTGTCACCCCAGGCGGCAACACTGGTCCGCATGGTATGCGCGGCGTTGGGCTTTGTACCCATCGCACTGGTACACAAGTGGCGCCGGCGCCGGCAGACCCTGGCGGGGAATCGGCCGCTGCGCGTCGGGTCATGGCGGGTGGGGCTGATGTTGACCGCCGGGGGAGCTGTGGTGGGGCCATTCCTGGGCGTCTGGATGTCGCTGGTGGCCTCAGACCGGGCCCCGTTGGGCATCGCGCAGACCCTCTGCTCGCTGTCGCCGGTGTTCATCCTGCCATGTGCGGTGGCGGTTTACAAGGAGCGGATCAGTCCGCGAGCGATTCTGGGCGCCTTCATTGCGGTGGGGGGCTCCGCGTTGCTGTTCCTGTACCCGCGCTAGAATCGCTTCATGAGCGCCAGCCCGGATGCACCAGTTTCCGGGTCTGTGAACGGCAGGACCTGCATGCCGAAGATCTCGGGGAAGCGGGCTTTCTCGTCGCGGGCCACCGACGTACCGACGATGTAGCCGAGCATGGCCCCGAAGACCACGTCGGAGAAATCGTGGACCCGTGAATCCAGACGCTGGTAGCCCACCAGCCCCGCCAGTGCCAGCGAGGGCACGCCGACCCAGGGACCGTAGTGTTCATTCAGCACGGCGGCAACCGTAAACGCACTCGAAGTGTGGCCGCTGGGCCAGGCATGTGGCTCGTTGTCCGGCGCGCGCGTGTTCGCCATTGCCTTCAGAGCCAGGGTGGTCACACCGTTTACGGCCAAGGCCTGCGTCAGGGATTTAGCGAGTTCATGCTGCTTCATGTCCCGAGTGAGCGTGCTGGTGAGCCAGAGTACGCCCGTGCCGGCGAAGTGGACGCCGGGATGCCCCAGGAGCTGGATCGACTCGTCGAAGTCGCCGAGTTGGCGGTGGCCGTGAACGCGGTTGCGGATCGTGCCATCGACGCCGGTTTCACGAATGGCGATGCTGGCCCCCATGGTGGCGGTTAGGGCGAGGGCGTTTTCCAAATCCCAGAATGAGGTCTTGAAGCCGTGCCAGAAATCGCGCTTGGCCAGGGCCAGTGACTCGTGGCCCATCTGGTGCCAGACGTCCTTGCGCCAATACCCGGGCGGGGGATCACCGGGGCGTGTCGCAGCGGCCGGCTGGCTCTGCGGCACGTTCTGATCGAACCAGCCCAGCGTGCCGAGGGTCGGGTAGCCCGGCGGCGCTGCCGACGCGAACGGACCCGCATAGTGGACGTCGGCGGCGTTCTCCGAGCATGCGGCGCGCCACGCCAAAGCCCGGCCGTCGTCCTGCCGAGCGAATTGGGCAAGTTGCTCCCCCTGCTCGGCGGAGTAGCGCTCCACGGCATCCCGAACCGTCAATTCACTGAGTAGCGGCATTTGCTGGACAGCGCAACCCGTGAGAACGGACAGATATGCCAGCAACACCGGCACCGGCGCGGTCTTGGCAGCGACCCCGGGCAGACGAGTTTGTGTCACGGGCATTCTCCCTCGAAAAAAGAGATTTCCAGACCGCAACCGCACCGCCATTCTATCGCTCTCGGCTGCGTCCCGCACTACCGCGGCAGACTGTGTTTGGGGCCGGAGGTTAGTGGTGTTAGTATGTCCGGAGGACGATTCCGGGAACCGACACATGGCCATACACGAACCACAGCGTATTCCACTCGCGGCACTGCCGACACCCCTGGTGCACTTGCCACGTCTGGGGCGGGAACTGGACGACGCGCAAATCTGGATGAAGCGCGACGATCTGACCGGACTGGAGGTTTCCGGCAACAAGATTCGCAAGCTGGAGTATGTCATCGCCGACGCGCAAGCGAGTGCCTGCGACACGCTTGTGACGGAAGGCACCTGCCAGTCGAACCACTGTCGCGCGGTCGCCGCGGCTTGCGCCCGCGTGGGTTTGCACTCGTTTCTGCTGTTCCGCCCGGAAGCCGCCGACTCGCCGCAGGGCAATCACCTGCTCGATGTCCTTTTTGGGGCCGAGACGCGTTCGTACTCGCGCATCCGCTTCGATGGCGACCACGATCAAATCATCAACGACGTCATCGCTGAGCTGCTCGCGCGCGGTCGCCAGCCGCGGTACACGCCCGCCGGGGCGTCGGAACCACTCGGCTGCTGGGGTTACATCCGGGCGACGGCAGAGTTGGCGGATCAACTTCAGGCCGCCGGAATCGGGGAGTGCGACGTGGTGGTCCCGCTGTCGTCGGGCGGGACGTACGCTGGCACACTCGTGGGCAAGCTGCTGCACCGGCTTGACCATTGGCGGCTGTGGGCCGTGCCGGTCAGCGACGACGTGGCGTATCACCAGTATGCGGTCGGGCGCTTATGCCGCGCGGCGATCGCGCAGTACGGTTTGCCGATCGACTTCGACGACGCCGCCCTGCGGCTGGTTGACGGGTATGTCGGCCAAGGCTACGCGATCCCGTACAGCAAGGCGATCGAGACGATCCAACTGCTCGCGCGCTTCGAAGGGATCATGCTCGACCCGGTCTACACGGGCAAGTCGTTCTGCGCGGTTCTGGACGGCGTGCGGGAGGGA
This sequence comes from Planctomycetota bacterium, assembly GCA_018814045.1. Lineage (GTDB taxonomy): Bacteria > Planctomycetota > Phycisphaerae > UBA1845 > Fen-1342 > JAHJAR01. The sequence continues at coordinate 13,799 of JAHJAR010000042.1, forward strand.
CGCTTCGGCCGCGAACGGCCGGTGGTCTTCATACACACCGGCGGCGTCTTCTCCGATTTCGCCTGGCCGGAGGTGATCCTCCAAGGTCTCCCCCGCAACTAGCGCGATTCACACTCAATCGCAGCGGCCGAGTTCCGTCTCGGCCGTGGAGAACAGGGTGGTCTCCTACGTTCGGGACAGGGCCCGAACGCTACATCAATATGGAAAATGCTCCAGGAACGCCCAACAGAACCGAGCCGCGACCGTAAGGGAGCGGTTGCCGAAAAACCGCTTGCTTGCGCGCGCGGCTCGGTTCTGCTCAGAATTGAGTCTAATTCGGCGCCCTAAAGCGCGCCTGCCAGGAGCGGGGCGTCGCGGTCTGCCTCATCTGTGCGTCAGACGGGGTAGCGCGCGTCTTACTCATGGACGGAGTCGGCGCGCGGAGGGCAGCGGGCCACTGCGGCGGCCGGCTCACACCGTGCCTGAGGAGAGGTCCCCATGAACAGACTGACTGCCGTCGCGATTGCGATCCTGTTTGTGCAGACGGTCATTGCCCAGGACAACCAGGGGTCGCCGCAGGCCCCAGGTACGGAAGGGGCACGCCCGGCCACGGTTGCGCAGGTGCTGGCGGCGCGTGTTGCGGAGGTTTCGTTCCTGGACGCACCGTTCGGGCAGGTCGTGGAGTGGTTAGCACATCTGAGCGGCCTGAACGTCTGGGTACGTTGGCAAGTACTCGCTGCCGCTGGTGTGGAACCTGACAAGCCGATCAGCTTCAGTACCCGCAACTTGCGCTTGGGCCAGCTCATCGCGATGGTCCTGACTGAAGCCGGCGGGCCCGGCGTCGAACTCGGCTTTACGGCCAGCGGCGCGCAGATCGTCATCTCTACGCGGGCCGATCTCGACCGGGACATGCCCGTGAGAGTCTACGATGTTGCTGACCTGCTGGCCGGCGCAGCACGTTTCGAGGATGCACCGCGCATCGACCCGGCTCAGCTATTGCAGCAACTGGGCAGTTCCGGTGGCGGCAGCGCGGTCCAGCAAGTACAGGACGGCGAATGGCCCGGGCCGACGCGGATTGACGATCTGATCGCCGTCATCCAGACGACGATCGAGCCTGACTCATGGGTGGAGAATGGCGGCCGTGGCTCGATCAGCGCCTGGCGCGACAAGATCATCGTGCGCAACACCCACCGCGTGCACCGTTTGCTCGGTGGATTCCTGGACGACCACGTAGCGGAGTAGAGCGTCGCGCGGGGTGGTACGTCGAGCCGGGCGCTGAACCGGCGCCAAACTGGGAGTCGTCACGGGCTGCACTCGGCCCGGAAGTGGCCGGCCTACGTCTCCGTGTAGAGGCTCTCGGCGAAGTAGCTGCTGCGGACGAACGGGCCGCTGGCCACGCCGCGAAAGCCGTGGCTCTGTGCCAGTTCGGCCAGTTCGTCGAACTCCTCCGGCGTATAGAAGCGCACTACGGGCAGTTGTCGCGCGCCCGGTTGGAGATACTGGCCGACGGTGAGCAGATCGCACCCGACGCCGCGCAGGTCGCGCATGGCCTGGGTGATTTCGGCGCGCGTCTCGCCCAGGCCGACCATCAGGCCGCTCTTGGTGCGGATCTGCGGTGCCATGTGCCGGGCCAACTCTAGCGTCTTCAGGGAGCGCGCGTAATCGGCCTGGGGACGCACGCGCCGTTGCTGGCCGGCGACCGTTTCCAGGTTGTGGTTGAAGACCTCGGGTCGTGCCGCGCCGACAGTCTGCACGCATTCCGGACGAGCATGGAAGTCGGGCACGAGCACTTCGACGGTGACCTGCGGCAAGCGGGTGCGGACGGTCGTTATGCAGCGGGCAAAGTGGCCGGCGCCCTCATCGGGCAGGTCATCGCGTGTCACCGAAGTGATGACCACATGCCGCAGATTCAAATGCGCGACCGCCTCGGCCAAGCGCTGCGGCTCGTCCTCCGCCGGCGGCGCGGGTGAGCCCGTCTCAACGGCGCAGAAGTGGCAGTTGCGCGTACAACGCTCGCCCAGGATCATGAACGTGGCCGTGCGTCGCGACCAGCACTCGCCGAGATTGGGACAGCGGGCTCCGACGCAGACCGTGTTGAGCTTCAGGCTTTTGACAAGGCGGCGAGTGTGGGTCAGCGCATCGCCGGAGGGCAGGGGACGCTTGAGCCAGGCCGGCAGACGCCGCCCGCGGGCGGGCCGGTCGGCAGTTGGTGGTCGTTTGCTATTTGCCATCGAGCCGTTTCGGTATTGCTGGCGCGTCGTCGCACCTTCGCCCGCGCCGAATGATATCCCAATCGTCGAACGCCGGCGCGGCGGGCACCATGTCGGAGGTCGATGTCAGGAATCGCTGCTCTTCGGCAGCGCCGCGTGTCGCCGTCGTCGCCGGCACGACATCAGGAACCGTATGCGCTCGTCGGTCTCTCCCGGCAACAGGCGGTCCAGCAGGTGCTTGGCCTCCGACAATCCCGTGCGGCGTGAAAGGTGCGTAAGCAGTATCCGCTCGTTGTTGAGCCGGGGCACGATATCGCGCAAGTCGTCAATGTGCATATGGTTGCCGGCCCGGGCGCGGTCACGATGCCCCGCCTCGACGAAAGTGCACTCGAGCAGGAGGATCTTGCTGTTGCGAACGTAATCCAGGTCCAGAAAGCTGCCGGGCGCGGTATCGCCGCAGTAGGTGACCAGCGGGATCTCCAAGCGGCGTGTGATGTCGATGCCCTGCTTCTTCAGTTCCACCAACTGCGGGCCAACCAGGCCCTGGTACTCGTCCTTGAGCTTGTGTCGCACCTCGATCGCCGAGAACCCCAAGCTCTGGACCCAGCTTCGGTCGTGCCGACGGCAGGGGTGATTCACCGCAAAGGGGCGCACAAGCAGGTCGCGGCGGAGGACGACGTCGCTGTCCGGCAGAGCGGCGTGTACGTGGGCGGGGGCTTCATGGCCGTCGATGTCAGCCCAAACGCGCAGCAGACGCTGTATCGGCTCAACCAGCGGTTGCGGGACGTAGATGTTCCCGGGGCTGTTGTCGACGAACATGCGTTGGGCGAAGTAGTAGGCGATGCCGGCGGCGTGGTCCATGTGCCCATGGCTGAGAAACACGTGATCGATTGCCACCAGGCTGCGGGGGGCCCGCCCGACGTCGAACGCTACGTTGAGCTCGGGCAGGGCGATGTAGGCCTCTTCGCCAGCAAGGGAGAAACCGAGCATGCGGATGCCGGCGTGTTCGAACTCGGCATTCGTCTCAAGCATGGGGCGGTTATAGCGAGTTTGCTCCGGAAAGTCTTGCGGGCGCCAAGTTTTTGGTTGACACCCTGCATATTGTGGTTTATGATTCCTGATATACTTGTGGTAGTGCGTAGTATGGAAGCGCGGCGAACAAGGGGGCCTGCCCGGGCAGTGAGGGGCAGAGCGGTGTTCTGAGTCGGCGGTGCCAGGGAGATGCACGGAAGCGCGAGCGCATGCGGTGCCCCTTTTGCAAGGAAGATGACGACAAAGTCATCGACTCGCGTTCCCGCGACGATGGCCGCTGTATTCGGCGCCGCCGAGCGTGCCAGCGTTGTGACCGGCGGTTTACGACATATGAGCGCATCGTCGACAAGATCAAGCTGGCGGTGATCAAGCGGGATGGGGCGCGCGTTCCGTATGACCGGGAGAAGATCGCTGAGAGCGTTCTCCGTGCGGCCTACAAGCGCGCGATCACAACCGAGCGCTTGGAGCAAGTGGTCGACGAGGTCGAAGAATACCTCGTTGGCCGGTACGAGAAGGAGGTATCGAGCCAGACGATCGGCGAGCGAATCGCGTGGGTGTTGCGGCGAGTGGATCAAGTGGCGTACGTGCGGTTCGCGAGTGTTTATCGCCAGTTCGAGGACGTTGGTGACTTCATCGATGAAGCCCGGGATGTAATCGAACGGTCGGCTAGCGATATCCCCGGCCAGAAGAGCCTGTTCGAGGGATCTGAGAAACCGTGAGGCACACTCGCAGTGTTGTCATTGTGAAGCGGGATGGGTCGTTGGAGCCGTTCTCCACCGGCAAGCTCGAGCGGTGTCTATGGCGTCTGCTCAAAGCCTGCCAACATGATGTGGAATTGGCGCGGCCTATCGCGGAGGCGGTGGCGATTCACCTGCGGAGTTGGCGCGATGCCGAGCTGCCTAGCTCGGAGTACATCTACCGTTGTGCGTGTGCCGTTCTGATGCAAACCGGCCTGGAGCACGTTGCCGCACAACTGACGGTACATCGGGAACAGCGGCAGGCACAGCCGCGGCGGCCGCGAGTAGTTGCCGAGGGAGGTACCAGCCGGGCATGGCGGCGGGAGAGGCTGGCCCGAACGTTGCGCGAGCGGCACGGCCTACGGGCGGCCGTCGCGGACATGCTGGGGCGTGGCATCGAGGCGCGGGTCACGCAGCTTGGATACGGAGTGGTGTCGGCGACGTTGATTGACGAGTTGACGCGCAGTGAAATGGCGGCTTGGGGGCTCCTCGATGATTGGTCTGAGCGTGAGCCGGCCCAGAGGAGTGCCTCACGGTCGCGGAAGGAGATGTAGCAAGCGCGTCGGGATACTGCGAAGGACTGTGCGACGTGATGCGCCACGGCTCGAACGGCCTTCGTTGTTCTGACGCAGCTTTAGGGAAGAAGGCTCGTAACGTGTTAGGGATGACGTGTTCCGCCTTGTGGTGCGGAGGAACGGCCGAGAGTGCGGGGCCGTTGCGAGCCTGCCCTACAAACCTCCGTTCCCCTGATGAAGGGCGAGTCGAGTCCTGCCAACGCCCATGCTCGACTCGCCCGCTCTTTTTTGCTCCGCGGGGCGGTCGGGTTTCCGTCGTACAACGGCTATAATGTCGCGCGACGCCCGTATTGCCAGATGCGGAGACTGTCCCGATGAGGTTACCTGTGGTAGATGATCCCCTACGCTACGGGGGACTCTACGTATACGACTTCGGCGAGTGGTGCGCCGTCGGCTACACCGCGGACGAGATCGCCGTCCTGCTCGAGAGCCCGGAGTATCGGGGGGGGAAAGCGTACAAAATACACCGGGCGCAGCCGGACGGCCGCTTTGAGTTGCGGGGCATCTCGTGCGCCCGGCTGGCGAGCGAGAGTGGGATGTTCTTTTACCGCGCGAGCGCCGCGGCGGCACGCGGCGACTGGAGGAGCCTGATCGCAGCGGCGGAGAGGAAGCTGCCGCCGTGCCGGGCGTTCGTGCACCTGGCCGATCGCGGTGCGGAAGCTGCGTTGCAGCGGTTCGTGACGGCTTTGATCTACCCGGCCGAGCATGATGAGGAAATCGGACGCTGGCTGCTCGACATTGCTTATGCCGGGGGGGACGTGGTCGAAGGCGGTATCAGCCACGTGACCAACTACAACAGCGACACGAAGACGATTCTGGAGCGGAAACAACTGTGGAGCCGAGCGGCGATTCCATCCCGTTCCCCCGAACAAGTGCTAGCCGCCGTGCGGCAAGCCGTGCAGCGCTGAGACGCGGGCGCGGGCGCTATTGGCGGGCTGCGCTGACCGCCGCCCTGTGGTCGCTGGGCACCTGGTTGGCGGCGCGTCGGCGGAGTGCACCACGCCCCGAGCACGTGCGCGCCCAACTCTATCGCGACCACGCAGGACGTATGGGGGTGCGCATGACGGAGCGACTCCGCGATCGCCTGCGCGCACGCTGGCTGCGCATGCGGTCGAGCGAAGGCGGTCCGCGGAGTGATTGAGCCGCCGGACGCGATTCGGCGAGGTCGAAGAGCCGCAGGCGCCGGCCCGTAGGGGAGCCGTTTGTAGCTAGCGCTCCCTGACGGTCGCGGCGCGGGTTCGAATGCGATGCCGTGATTGTGAGCCACCACACCAGCGTTTGGCAGTTGAGCATCGGAGCGAAGGACGATTGGACTTGACGACGGTGTTGCTGCTGGTGGGCGCGTACCTGTTTGGCGCCGTGCCGTTTGGACTGTTGATCGGCTGGGTCCGCGGGAAGGATGTGCGCGAACACGGCAGCCGGAACATTGGAGCAACAAACGTAGGCCGCGTCGTTGGCCGTGGTTGGGGTTACGCGTGCCTGCTGCTCGACGTCCTGAAGGGGTTCGTGCCGACGTTGGTGGCCGGGTTGATCCTGGTACGCAACCCGATTGACGCCGCCGTGCTGGGGCAGTGGTTGCTGGTCGCGGTGGTCGCCGTTCTGGGCCACGTATTCCCGGTTTATCTGCGTTTTCGAGGTGGCAAGGGTGTGGCGACGACGGTGGGCGTGGCACTGGGGATTTATCCCTACTTCACGGTGGCGATGGCCGTCGCGCTCGTCGGCTATGCTGTCGCGCGGCTGGCGACGGGGCTGGTCTCGGTAGGTTCGCTGACGATCGCGATTGTGTTCCCGTTGTCATTCTTCGTCTACATGCGAACGATGGGGCTGTCGCTGGCCGAGTTCTGGCCGTTGCTGGCGGTGGCGGTCCTGCTGGCAATCCTGATCGTGGTGAGACATCGCGCGAACATCGTGCGGCTGCTGCGCGGCGAGGAATTGCGCGTTGGCTGACGGCTACCCCGGTCACCAGACGGGCACAACTAGTTTGCGGCCGGCGGTCGTGACGGCGGTCTCAAAGGTCGTCTGGTAGATCTGCTCGAGCCGCGCGGGTTCGAGAATCCCTGCGACCGGCCCATCGGCCGCCACGCGGCCCTCGTGCAGGGCCACCACGCGTCCACCGAACGCGGCCGGCAGTTGCAGGTCGTGGCTGATCAAGACCAGCCCGCGGCCGGCGGCGGACCAGCGCTGCAACAACGCCACCAACTCAACCTGATAGGCCGGATCCAGCGCGGTGTTGGGCTCGTCCAGGAACATGATCTGGGCGTCCTGGGCGATGGCGGCGGCGATGAGGGTTTTCTGCCGCTCACCTCCGCTAAGAGCGTTGACTGGGCGCGTGGCCAGATCGGCGAGCCGGCATTGGTCCAAGGCCGCTTGCACGGCGGCCTGATCGACTGGCCCCAGCGGCTGGAGCGGGGCTACGTGGGGGTAACGTCCGCCGGCAACCACCTCACGCACCGTGAAGGCCGGGATGCGTTCGACGACCTGGGGGACGTAGGCGGCGAAGCGGCCACGCACGCGGGCGGGGAGTGCGTGCATGTCCGCCTCGTCCAGCAACACGCGGCCACAGGCGGGGCGAAGCAGCCCCAGCAGGGTGAGCATGAGCGTGGTTTTGCCAGACCCGTTGGGGCCGATGAGCGAGAGACATTCGTCCGCGCGCAACGTCAGCGTGATGTCGTGCAGAACAGTACTCTGCCCGCGGCGCACAGACAGGTCCTGGCAATGCAGACGCGCTGACCGAAATGACTGGCTGCCACGGCTAGTCATGGCCCTGTCCCGCGATGAGCCGGCACAACTTCTCAAAAGTATGGGCTATTCGCGGCCCGGCGAGGAAGTGCTCCGGCCCCGTGAGCACATAAATTCGCACAGTCTTCACGGCCTGTAACTGGCCAACCTGACGCCACACGGCTTGCGCACTGGCACTGCCGTTGGGCCGCGCCGTGCCGTCGGCGTCGAGTTCGATGATCACGTCAGGATCGCTGCGCAGGATAAATTCGAGCGACAACGGGCCTAAGGCCCGCGCGCCCGGCGGTACGATGTTGTCGTGCCCGGCGCGGCGCAGCAGATCATCGTAGAAGGATCCCGGACCTGCTACGAACGGCGGCGTGGGCGGATCGGCGAGCGTGCCGATCAGGAGCAGAACTCGTGCGCGCGGAACGTCGGCGAAGCGGCGCGCCACGTGGTCCAGATCGGCCCGGAGTGCCGCGCACAGTTGCCGCGCGGTGGCGGAGCGCCCCGTTAGCGCGCCGACACGTTCGATCGTGTCGAAGACGTCCGCCAGACTGTTGTCCGGGAGTGACTCGAGCCGCAGACCCAGCGGTGCCAGCCGTTCGGTCATGCTGCGGCTACGGCCGGCGAGCAGAACCAGCTCAGGCCTCAGGTCGAGCAACGCCTCGATGTTGGTGTCGATCAGGGCGCCGATCGATGGGACCGTTTCGATACCCGGCGGATAGACGCAGTAACGCGTGCGACCGACCAGTTGTGACCGCAATCCGAGTGCGCAGCAAACCTCGGTGATGTTCGGCGCCGCGCTGATGATGCGCAGTGCTTGCGGAGGGCCGTCGGCTTCAGCAACCGCCGGTTGACACACCCAGTCGCGTAAACCGCGGGTTGCCGCTGTGTGGCGCGCCGGCTGCGCAGGCGGCGGTGTCGGAGGTTTGTCACAACCGTACAATGTGACGGTGACGAAGACGGCCACAACGGAAGCAAGTCGCGGAATGCTGCTGCGTGCGCCGCTCATTGAGGCCAATCCGGCGCCCCGCGCGGCATCTGTCTCTCGATGAAGCCGGCCAGGTAGGCGGCCTGCCACTGGTTGGCCGAGGTGGCTTCATCACCGAAGATGTCGAACACCAGGCGCCCCCAGACAAACAGCACGCCGACCTCTGTCCAGCAACCGCCGTCGGCGATGGCGAATTCCTGAGCCTCCAGCGGTTGAAAGTGCGCGAAAGCTCGGCGGGCGTCCTCGGCAGTCTGAAAGGCAAATGCCCGGGCGGTGAGCCGTCGGCCGGGCTTGGCATCGTGTTCATAGACGGCCAGCCAGACGTGCGTGGGCGCGCACTCCTGCCAGGCGGCGGCGTCTTCGGCCAGAGCGGAAGCGGCTGCCGCGAACGTACCGCGCCACACGTCGTTCTGAAGGATCCAGGGACTCGCGGCACCTGCGTGCGGAAAGGCGCGGGCCACGTCGAGCGACTGCTGCGCACAGCCGGCAAACACGAGTAGAGCAAGCAAAATGCCCGGGCGGATGTTCATTCGCCCAACTCCATGCGCAAGACCATGTTGTGGTGCCGTTCGTGCCCGATCGTCGAAGTTGGCCCATGGCCGGAGTAGGTGACTGTTTCGGGCGGCAGGGTCAGCAGGTTGTCGCGGATGTTGGCGATCAGCCGCTCGCGCGAACTGGTGGGGAAGTCGTAGCGGCCGATGCTGCCGGCGAACAGCGCATCGCCGGTGATGACCACCCCGACCTCGGGGCAGTAGAACGCGAGTCCGCCCGGCGAGTGACCGGCGACGTCCAGCACGATCCAGGCCAGGGAACCGAGCGCGAGTGCATCCCCCGGTTCGAGCAGTTGGTCTGCGTCGGGCAGCACGATGGGGAAGCCCATCTGGGCCGAGAGGTTCGCTTCCGCATCGCCGAGCATGTCCTTCTCGGCTCGTGAAGCAACGATCGGGACGTCGGGCAAACGCTCGCGCAAGGGGCCGATGCCGGCGATGTGATCGGTGTGGCAGTGGGTGACCAGTATGGCCCGTAGCGCGAGTTGACGCTGCGCGATGGCCGCGGCCATCTGGTCCGCCTGCGGCGGGAAACCCGGATCGACGATCCAGCAGTCCGGCTCGCCGGCGCACCACAGCAGCAAGCCGTTCTCCTGGAACATGGCGTCGTTGAAGATCTCCACATGCAGACGGTCGTGCGTGTTCATAGGTCGGGGCTCTTTGGGGCAAGGGCGCTGGGCCGCGCTGCGACGCGACGTTGTGCTCATTCCTCCCTGGGTGGCGGGCCGGTGGATTCGTTTACGTCCAGTATCTGAGAAACCGTTAGCGATGGCGCCGGTGCTCCAGTATCGAGGTGTTGCACGAGCAGACGCACCGCCGCCCGGCCGAGTTCGAGGACCGGCGCGCAGATGGTTGTGAGCGGGCGATAGGCGAAGCGGTGCAGCACGACGCCTTCATTCCCGATCAAGCTCATATCCTGCGGGATACGCAGGCCGCGTGCCAGCAGGGCGTTGGTGGCCAAGATCCCCATCGCATCTGAATAGGCGATCAGGGCCGTTGGCCGCGGGCGCCGCGCGAGATAGATATCCACGTGTTCGGCGATGTCCAGTTGCTGGTCGTGGGTGGGGATGGGCTCGAGGTCGTAGCGCTCGAGGGCCTGCAAGTACCCGCGTTCACGCATGGTCGTCGTGTGATTGCGATCCGGTACGTTGTGGGGCAGGTAAGCGATGCGGCGATGTCCCACGTCGTACAAGTGTTCGACCGCCAGGCCCATGCCCTGAATCTCATCCAGGTGCACGCACCCGAAGGGCTCCTCCAATTCGGTGTTGAGCCAGACGTGTGGGATTTCGTAGTGTTGCAGGGCGGCGCGGGTGCGCCGTTCCGCCTCGGCCGGAATGATGACGCCGTCGATGTGCTCCTCCGAGAAGATGCTGGTTTCCTGCATGTCCAGTTTGCGGGCCACGATCTTCAGGAGCAGGTGATAGCCGCATTCCTCGGCCTGGGCGACGATGCCGCGCAGCACGTTGCCGTAGAAACTGCCGGACATGCAGTACTCGGTGCCCAGCACCGCGATAGTGTGGAAACCCTGCCCGGCCATGGTGCGGGCGGCGGCGTGGGGCCGATAGCGCAGGTCGCGGGCGGCTTTCAGGATGCGCGCGCGGGTTTCCTGGCTGAGCACGACGTTGCTCTCGTGGTTCGTCAGGGCCGTAGATGCTGCGCCGATAGAGACGCCCGCCGCCGTGGCCACATCGCGGATGGTGATGCGCTTGGGGCGTTCGGATTTTGCGGCGCGTTTTCTACCCATACTGGGATTGTGGCCGCCAGCGAGTCATTTGCAAGTGCACCGGCGGCGGAGGGGGCGTCATCAGAGAGGCGGCCGGGCACCGCGGGGTGCGCCGGCCGCCGTGGAGTCTGTCGAGTCGTTCCGGCGCCGGGAAGGGCTATTTGCCCAATTCGCCGAGCAGTGCTTCGGTCTGGTCGAGCAGGCCCTCGAACAGCTTCATGGCGTCCTGGATCGGCTGGGGCGACATCATGTCGACGCGGGCCAGTTTCAACATGTCGATCGGGTACTTGTGGCTGCCACCCTTCAGGAACGACATGTAGGCCTCCACCGCGCCCGGCTCGCCCGCCATGATGCGCTTGGCGATGTTGGAAGCGGCGCAGTAGCTGGTGGCATACTTGTAGACGTAGAAGTTGTAATAGAAGTGGGGGATGCGAATCCAGTAGTTGTCCACGAGCTCGTCGTGGACGTACTGCGGGCCGTAGTACCTCTTCATGATCTCGCGATACGCGGCTCCGAGGCTGTCGGCGGTCAGGGGCTGCCCGGCCTCCGCCATCTCGTGGATCTTGTGCTCGAATTCGCTGAACATGGCCTGGCGGAACACGGTCCCGCGGAAGCCCTCCAGGAACTCGACCAGGAGGTAGAGCTTCTTCTCGGGATCTTCCGTGCGCTCCAGGATGTAATTTTGCAAGATGATCTCGTTACAGGTTGAGGCCACCTCGGCGCAGAAGATGGAGTAGTCGGAGTAGATGTACGGCTGCGTCCCGCGCGACATGTGCGAATGCATCGAGTGGCCCATCTCGTGGGCCAGCGTGGACACGTCATCGAAGCCGCCGTGATAGTTCAGCAGAATGTAGGGCTGCGTCAGGTACGTGCCGCTGGAGTAGGCCCCGCTGCGTTTGCCCTTGGTGGGGTACACGTCCACCCAACGCGAGCCGAAGCCCTTCTTCATCGCCGCGAGGTACTCGCCTCCCAGTGGTTGCAGGGCCTCGATGATCGTTTCCACCGCCGTTTCGTAGGGGTATTCAAACTCCTGGTCGGCTAGGAACGGGGCGAAGAGATCGTAGGCATGGACGCCGTCGTCCAGCTTCAGGACGCGCTGGCGGAGCTCCTGGTAGCGGTGTAGCAGCGGCAGGTTCTGATTGACCGTGTCGATCAGGTTTTCGTAGACCTGCGTCGGGATGTTCGTATCGTGCAAGGCTGCCGCGAGGCAACTGTCATAGCCGCGGGCCTTGACCGTCAGAATGTGGCTCTGCACGGCGCCGTTCAGCAGCGCAGCGGCGGTGTTGCGGTAGTCGGCGTAGGTGCCGACGATGGCCTCGTAGGCATCCTTGCGGACGCGCCGGTCGGGTGAACGCATGTAAAGGTAGAAGGCCTGGTCGTCCAGCTCGACCATCTGGCCCTGGGCATCCTTGATTTCCGGGAACTTGATGTCCGCGTTGGTGAGCAGGTTGTACGTATTGGAGGCGACGCGGCGCACTTCGCCGGTCAGCGCCATCAGCTCCTCCTCACGCTCCGAGAGGATGTACTTCTTCTGGCGGAAGAGGTCGTCCAGGGCTTGGCGGTAGAGCGCCAGGTCGGGGTTATCCGCCATCCACTCCTCGATTGTCTCAAACGGAATCTGCGTGAGCTCAGGCTGGGCCCAGGCGGAGAGCTGGCCGTACTTGATGTAGAGCGCGATGGCCCGCGACTTCATGGCCTGACGGTCGCCGTTGCGGGTGTCCTGGTCAGAAAGCAGGGAGGTGTAGACGTAGACCCGTTCGAGGCGCGGTTCGAGCTCGTCGCGGAAGCGGAGGACCTTCAGAAGTTGCTCGGCGCTCTGCCCCAATGTGCCTTTGAAAGAGCTGACCTGCTCGACCAGCTCCGCCACAGCCTTGTATTCCGCCTCCCAGGCTTCATCGCTGGGGAAGATGTTCTCGGTGGCCCAGAGGTACTTCGTGTCGATCTCGCTGCGTTCCCGGACGCGTTGGGGTTCCGGGGTGGCGGATGTCTGTGGGGCCGCCGGGCAGTCGGCACAGCCGGCGATGATCACCGCCAGCGTGAGAACAACGACAGTCATCCAACTACGGGGCAATCGCGCTTTCATATGGAATCCTCGGTGCGGGTTTGTCACCGTTGACCGGCAGGCGGACCCGCCAGCCGCCTTGGCCGTCTTAGAATCCAGTACATTAGAGGCTAAGGACGTGGCGGGCAAGCCGGGCACCCGCGGAGCGACGCAGCCGTTGCGCTCCGGGTGCCGATATGTGCTATAGTCTCCGGCAAGCGAGTCGGAGTGTCATACGGCCAGGCGGTGCGGCGACATGAGCCGCCGGCGGGCGAAGGCGGACGAGCACCACGGAGCGCACGGCGCGCCGTTGGGTGGCGGAGGTCTAGCGTGACCGAGAGGAAAGACGAGTCAACCGCGCCACCGCGCCCGGGCGCGTACGACAGCCGCACCGAGACCCAGGGCCACACGACGGCGTACCGGCTCGAAAAACGCTACGCACCGCACGGGGCGGTTTCGCAGGATCCTGACAAGCGCGCGGTGCGTGGCACGGATGGGCAGGTCAGTTCCGCGGACTACGCAGCCCGGGCGCGGGTGGAGCGCGGCGCTGCGTCCGCTCCCAGCCCGGATGTCCCCGCGCAACCGAAGCGCTACATCGACCTGGACTACCATCACCCGCTGGAGGACGTCCTCGGCCAGTATTGGATGCGCAAGCTTCTGGCGTATGTCTCCCGCCGTCGTTCCAGCGGCCGGACGATGATCGAGGAAATCCTCACGTCATACGCCAATCCCCAGACCCCGCGCTGGCAGCGTCTGAAGTACTGGCCGTTCCACAAGTTCATCGACCGCATGCGCGGGTCGGTCAGCGCTGAGACGTTTCGCCAGCGGGTTGGGGAGCACGTGAGCACGGTCCGCGGCCTGGTCGTCACGGCCCGGAGCGTGGCGGAGTTCGGCCTATTCGTGCCACAACGGTTCGTCGCGCCGCTGTTCAGCGTGTGGAACTTCACCAACGCGTGCAACCTGCGCTGCCGCCACTGCTACCAGGATTCCGAGCACAAACCGTTGGAGCACGAGCTGAGCCGCGCCGAGAAGTTCGACCTGGTCGACCAGATGGCCGCGGAATACGTGCCGATGACCGCCTTCGCCGGGGGCGAGCCGACCGTCAGTCGCGACCTGTTGCCCGTGCTGCGCCGCTGCCAGAAACACGGCATTCACACCACGCTCGCGACGCACGGGGGCACACTGACGCCACGTTTGACGGGGCAGCTCGCCGAGGCCGGGGTGAAGTATGTCGAGGTCTCGCTCGATTCGGTGCAGGCGGCGAAACACGATGCCTTCCGCGGTCAGCCGGGGATGTGGTCGCGGACCGTGCGGGGCATGGAACGCGTCGTGGCCCAGGAGGGGATGCGCCTGGGCATTGCCATGTGCGTGCACCAGGGCAACTTCGACGAAGTCGAAGACATGCTCCAGTTCGCGCTCGATATCGGGGCATCGTGCTTCGCGCATTTCAACTTCATTCCGGTGGGACGGGGGTTGGAGATGGTGGACAGGGATCTCAGCCCCAGCCAGCGCGAGCAGTTGCTGGGCACGCTCAACCGCTGGATGCAGTCGGGCAAGATCGGCGTTATCTCGACGGCGCCACAGTTGGGACGCGTCTGCCTCGCGCAGGCCCCGAGCGCGGGCCTGCAAAGCTGCTCGCACGCCGGTGCCGGAGGCGGCATGAAGGCGCGCGTGGTGGCCAAGTACCTGGGTGGCTGCGGGGCCGGGCGGACCTACGTCTGCATCGAGCCGGATGGCAACATCACGCCGTGCGTCTACCTGCCGCATCGGGTTCTGGGCAACATCCGGCAACGCCGCTTTGCTGCCATCTTTCGCGACAACGAGTTCTGGGATTTGCTCTGCGACCGCGCGCAGCGCGTGCACCATTGTGAAGTCTGCACGTTCAAGAACTACTGCGGCGGCTGTCGGGCGCGGGCCGACGCATACTTCGGCGAGTTGAACGCGGGCGATCCCGGCTGCCTGTTTAACGCGAAACACTGGGACGAGCTGGTGCGGCGGGGGGTCGTGCGTGATCCGCATCCGGCGTGCACGCAGCAGCAGGAGGAGACGCCGCTGGGGGTCTAGCGCCGCTACTTCGCGTTAGCCGGGGCCGTCTGCAACTCGGCGTGGGAGCGATCGATCTGGGCCTGCCAGGCGTCCTGGTGCTCTTCGATCACGCGGGCGAGCAACTCCGTGAACTGCGGATCAAAGTGTTGGCTGGCGTCGCTGCGGATTTCCGCGACGGCCGCGTCAATCGTGCAGTGCGCGCGGTGCACGCGGTCGCTGGTGAGGGCGTCGAAGGCCTCGGCCACCGCGAGCAGGCGGGCGCCGATCGGGATATTTGTACCCGCCAGGCCGTCTGGGTACCCCGCCCCGTCGTAGCGCTCGCGCAGATGGCGGATGATCAGGATTTCCGTGCCGAAGATGCGCAGGGGCTCGAGGATCTTGCACGTCATCAACGGAACCTGGCGCAGGACCGTGGCTTCCTGCGGCGTGAGCCGTCCGGGCTTTTGCAGTATCTGATCCGGAACACCGATCTTGCCCAGGTCGTGCAGCATGGCGGCGTTGGCACCGGCGACGCGCAGGGACTCTGGCCAGCCGGCGGCTTCAGCCAACGCGTTGCAGTAGAAGGTCACGTTACGCGAGTGGCAGGCGGTGTACCGATCCCGGGCTTCCAGGGCCTGGACCAGCGCCCAGACACTTTGCAGGCAGAGTTCCTTGGCCTGCATGCTCAGCTTGACCACCTGTTTCTGGAGGCGGTCGACGTCCTCGACCTGCACACCCACTTCCGGCGGTCCGTCTGTCAGATGATCGGAGCCGACGACCTGGTTGCGGCCTTGGCGTTTGGCCGCGTAGAGCGCCTGGTCCGCCAGATTGATGAGGTCGCTGACGGACGTCACGCGTGGATCGGTAGTGCTGACGACGCCGAGTGAGGCGTTCACGATCAGATGTGGATGCTCAGGCACGCGCGCATGGTGAGGTAGCGTCTGGCGAATGCGCTCGGCCAGTTGCACGGCTTCCTCGAGAGAAGTCTGGGGACAGATGACAGTGAACTCCTCACCGCCGTAGCGGGCCACCGTGTCGATGTCGCGCACGGTGTGGGCCAGGTGGCGGGCGGTGGCCTTCAGAACGCGGTTGCCCATCTCGTGCCCGTAGGTGTCGTTGATGGCCTTGAAGTGGTCGAGATCGATCATCAGCAGGGAAATCACGCCGCCGTAGCGCCTGGTGCGCGCGAACTCGTTGTCCAGCAGGTGCCGGAGCTGACCGTGGTTCCACAGGCCGGTCAGCCCGTCGGTGAGAGCGGCGCGTTGGAGGCGCTCCTGGAGGCGGCTGAAGCGCAAACCGTTGCGAAGGCGCGCGGTCAGCTCCTCTATGTCGTAGGGTTTGATCAGGTAGTCGTCAGCACCGGCATTGAGCGCGCGGTTCTTGCAGTCACGCGACCCGAAAGCGGTCACCACGACCAGGTAGGTACCGTCCAGGGCCGGGTCGGAGCGAACCGTCTTGCACAGGGTGAGACCGTCAAGCTCCGGCATCATCAGGTCGCAGATGACCACCCGTGGGCGGTGACGACGGATCTGCTCTAATCCCGCGCGACCGTCTTCGGCCTGGACGACGCTGTACTGCTGACGCAGCAGCCGCTGTAGCAGCAGGGCCCGTTGTGCGGGATCGTCCTCGATCACGCAGACGTCTACGACGTCCTCTTCGATCGGAGCTGCCTTCCCTCCGGGGCGGTGCTCGGCTGCACCGCCGTCAAGCACAGCGGTCTTCTCGGCCACTCGGTTTGTCCTGTTGACGGTTCTGCGGCTGGCCCTGGTCATCGTCACGCGGGGAGCGCTGAATCGAAACGCCGCTAGCCGCCTGCTGACGATACGCCCGCGACGGACGACGCCGGCACTGTCTGACACGCGCGGACGGGGCCGCCCGCAACTCGCGTGGCGCGACCGCCAACAACCATAATTTCTCTAGAGCCACACCAACCTCACGGTGGGGGCGGCGATCCCCAATGGCAGTGGATGTATCGACCAGCTCAGCGGACGTGCTCAATACCGCGCCAAAACGCGGCCGCGGCCGGGCCGGGCCAGTCGTTATCGCCACCACCCGGCCCGAACGCAAGTCATATCGGATCCAGGCTGCGCTGGGGTGCTGGGAAGCGGTCCGGAACGTTGCTATGATACTCTTCGTCGCTCGGTCGCCCGGGTGGCTTATCGGGCGCGTTGGCCCGGCCCGGGCGAGTCCCGTCAGGACGTCGCATCATGAGCAGCCGCCCACCCGATCAGCAGCAGCGTGCCAACCAGGCGGTTTCTGCCGGCAATCGTATCGACCTGGCCGGTCTGCGGCGAATGAAGGCCGCCGGGCGCAAGTTCGCCATGCTGACCGCCTACGATTATCCGACGGCAATCCTGGCGCAGGCGGCCGGCGTTCATTCACTCCTGATCGGTGACTCGATGGGGACGGTTCTGCTGGGGCACGAAAGCACGCGGAACGTGCCGCTCGCGCTGATGCTGGTACTAGGGGAAGCCGTACGCCGCGGCGCTCCAGATGTATACCTGATCGGCGATATGCCCTACGAAGCGATGGTCGTTAATGACAACGTCGCGCTGGATGCGGCCCGCCGCTTCTGTGACGAGGCGGGCTGTGATGGGGTCAAGTTCGAGGCCGCGTCGGACCAGGTGGGGCTGGTGGAGCGGCTTGTTTCCGCCGGCATCGAGACGACCGTGCACCTGGGATTGCGCCCCCAGAGTGTGACCAACCGCGAGGGCTACCGCGCGCAGGCCCGTGACGCGGCTTCGCTCGCCGACCTCGTGGCCGATGCGCGGCGCATGACTGCGGCCGGCGCCGCGATGCTGTTGCTGGAGGCGGTGCCGAGCGAGGCGGCCCAGGCGGTGGTGGCAGCGGTGGACGTGCCCGTGGTAGGTTGTGGGGCCGGTCCCGCCTGTGATGGGCACGTCTTGGTGACCCAGGACATGCTTGGAATGAGCGGTATCAGGCCGCCGCGCTTCGTCCCCGTGCTCGCCGAGGTTGGCAAGCTGTGCGGCGCGGCAATGCGGCGCTACGTGGAAGCGGTCAGCAGTGGCGCTTACCCCGCGCCCGAGCACACCTACCCGATGCGCAAGCAGCCGGCGAGCCCATCGACAACGCCATGAGCATAACGCGGTCGCCGCGGCGCTGCCCGGCCTGCGACATGTTGCCCCGCCGCACGCTGCGGTTGAGCGCTGCCGCACGGTTGTGGCAATGTCCGCGGTGCCTGTTGGCCTGGTGGGACTGGCCGGCCGCCTGGGTGCTGGATCCGAGCAGCTTCTACGACCGCGACTATTTCCAATCGTCCGCGACCGCCAAAGGCTACGACGACTACCATGCGCTCGAAGCCGGCGTGCGGCGGACCGGGCGCAGTCGTCTGCGCCTGATCGACACTTTGCTGCGGACTGGGGGCGGCTTGTCACCCAGGCGTCTACTGGACGTCGGTTGCGGGACGGGGTGTTTTCTGGATGAAGCCCGGCGGGCAGGTTGGCAGGTGTCGGGAATCGAAGTCAGCGGCTATGCCGCCGAGCAGGCCCGCCAGCGTGGGCTCGCGGTGGCCTGCGCTGCGGCGGAAGGGCTGCGCGCGTCACCTCAGACGTTCGATTGCGTGACGTTGTGGGACGTGCTTGAGCACTTGCGCGATCCACAGCGCGTGCTGGCGGCGGCCGCGCGGGCCTTGCGACCGAATGGTGTGTTGGCGCTCTCGACCGGCGACGTCACGGCCCTGTGCGCGCGGCTGAGCGGGGCGCGCTGGCACCTTTACAACATCCCCGAGCACCTGTTCTTCTTCTCGCCCCGGGCGCTGCATAAGATGTTGGGGCGGGCAGGCTTCGTTGTGGGGCGGGTCGTACGCGAGTTGAACTGGGTGCCGGTGGTGTATCTGCTCGAACGGCTGCGCAAGTCCGCCGGGGGGCGGTCGCCCACTGTTGCTGGTTCGGCGTCGGCAACGCCCGCGCGGGGTTGGCGGCGGCTGGTTGTGCCGGCGACGCTCCTGGATGTCATCGGCGTGTACGCGACGCGCGTGACTTAGAGCGCCGAACAAAACGCGTGTGGCATGGGCTAATAGCCGGTGCAGCACCGGCCCTTGGCGGGCGCCACAAGAAGTTGTCATGGGCGCTCCTGGTCTGGTGACCCGCAATTGCGCTAACTTGGCGGGAACGGGCGTCGTCCCCGTTGATGCGACAGGCGAGACGCCTGTCCCACCCGGGTAATGTCCGGTTTTCAACGAGTTGCCACACCAGCGACTTGGGCCCCAGCACCAGGTCAAGACGAGCGCCGGCCTACAGCCGCGTCATCTGCGCGAGCACGTCCTGCACCGACATCTTGGCC
Organism: Planctomycetota bacterium; assembly: GCA_018814045.1. Taxonomy (GTDB): domain Bacteria; phylum Planctomycetota; class Phycisphaerae; order UBA1845; family Fen-1342; genus JAHJAR01. Next base: position 32,683 of record JAHJAR010000042.1, read on the forward strand.
ACGCTCGTGGCCGAATCGGACATGGCGTACGGCATGACCAGGAGGCCGTTGTGGATTACGGCACCGCAGGAGTAAACCACATTGGGTACGTATCCCTCGCGCTCCTTCTCATTGGGGGCCAGGAGCGGCTCCTTCAGTTGCCCGATGACGCGGGAGGGGTCTTCGAGATCGAGCAGGGCGGCCCCGATGCAGTAACGCCGCATGGGGCCGACGCCGTGCGTCAGCAGTAGCCAGCCTTCGTCCGTCTCCAGCGGCGAGCCGCAGTTGCCAATCTGCACGAATTCCCACGGGTAGGTCGGCTCCTGAAGCTGCTGGGCCTCGTTCCAGAAACGGATGTTGCGTGAGGACATGATGAAGAGATTCTCGTTGTCGACGCGCGAGACCATCATGTACCAGCCGTCGATCTTGCGGGGGAAAAGGGCCACACCCTTGTTCTGGGCATAGCGCCCGTTCAGCGTCGTGATTCTGAAGTCGGTGAAGTTGGGCGTTTCGAGCATTTGCGGCAGGATGCGAAACCCGTCGTAGGCCGTGTAGGTGCCGTAGTACTGCACCGAGCCGTCATCATCGACGAAGCGGACGAAGCGTGCGTCCTCGATGCCGCGGCTCTCGCTTTCGGTGACCGGGAAAATCACAACTTCGGACACCGGGCAATCGGGAGGAAAGCTCAGGTGATAGTTCGAGCGCGCCAGCCAGCGCATGTGGGCGGCGGTCTGCTCGAACAGTCCTTTATCGAAGGCCAGTTGTTGCGCGTCTTCGATGGCCTGCATCAGCTCCGTGAAAACAAAGTGGCTGCTCAACTGGTCGAGCACGGCGCCGGCGATATCGTTGTAGGCGCCCATCTCGATCAGCTTCAGGAAGTATGTGTGTTTATGGTAAAGCCGCTCCTTGACCATCTTGGCGCGCTCGACGAAGCGGCTGACGGGGTCAAAGGCCACCTGCCCATCGGGCCCGATCAGGCCGGTGCGGAAAGTGATGGACGATATGTGTCCCTCGCCGGTGGCCCGCAGGCTCATGACGAAGCGGAGCGTTTCGGCCGGGAGGTCCGCCTGGTTCGGGTGCGGGACGATTGAGGGGTTGAACAGGGCCGCTGCTTCGATCGAATACTCCATCGTGAAATACGCCCCGATCAGCAGGCGCCGTTCGGTCGAAAGCTCGTCCGGTTTGTCGAGGTGCTCTGACACGAGGTGAAAGTGCTCGTCGAACACGCTGGCGAGATCCTTGTGCCGGGCGCCGAAATCGCCGATAACCTGCCGCAACTCGGCCGCGACCTCGGTTTCGCGCAAGTTCAGGATGCGATTCAGAATCCCCCGGATGCGCTGCTCACCGCCCGGTATGAATGGGCGCGTGATTACGCGCTGCTCGTCGGAGAGGAGCTGTTCGGGCATTCTGGTGACTTTGAGTGGCTGTGGCTGCATGCGGGCGGATCTCCTCTCCGGCGAGCAGGTGCTTTCGCTCCAAGCGGGGTCATTGCGGCCGTCTGCGCCAACCGTCCGGCCCGTCAGACGTTACAATATTATCGGCTGTCAGCGCTTGCCGGTCGAGAAGCTTGTGAGGGTGACTTCATGAAACATGAGTCTGGGCAAACACGACGGACCGCGGCGTACCCGCGGAGCAGCCTCCGCGCGGCGCGACGGAGGTGGTTGCGGGCGCGTATGACGAGCGCGGGGGCGAGAGGGGGCGTCCTCGGCCTGTTGGTTGCGGGCGTACTGCTCTGTGGCTGCGTGGGGCTCTGGGGGCTGGATGGCACCTGCCCGTGCGAAGGCGACCTGCCGGAAGGCAGCGGGGCCAGCCCGGTCGAATCGGCCGGTGGTCCCTGCGATCCGGGGATGAACGGGTGCGGGCCCGGTGGAATCCTGAGTGACCTCGTTCCCGAATGCCCGTTGGGCATCGTCTGTTTCACCGAGGCGTGCAATCACCATGACGTCTGTTACGGAACCTGCGGAAACTCACGCACGGAGTGCGACGAGCGCTTCTATGCCGATCTGTGCGCGGCGTGTGCGGAGCGCTACCCCAACGGCGGTCTCGAAGCAGAGTTGTGCGCAGGGTTGGCATATATCTACTGGCAAGCCGTGGCCCGTTTGGGCGAGTCGTTCTTCGAATCGGCCCAGGTGGACATGTGCGCCTGCGTTGCAGCTCAGGGAACCGCGCGCCTGAGCGACGGTTGGGTGCCGGCGAAGGCCCCGTTTGTCGACCGGGATGACGATCTGCTGCCCGACAACTGGGAGCTGGCCGTCGGGTGCGACCCGAGCAACTGCGCTGACGCCGGCCTCGACTTCGACGGCGACGGCCTCAGCAACCTCCACGAGTACCTTCACGGCACCGATCCGTACGCGCCGGACAGCGATGGTGACGGTGTGCCCGACGGCCGGGTGTCCACGCCGGATCGGCGTTCGCCGTGACTGCGGCCGCCGGCGCAGATGGCAGCTACGAAGGGGGAACGGAAACGTCGAACCTCACGCTGAGCGCCCCGAGGCCGCTTGTCGAATCCCCGTCACATCCCCGGCCACGCGTGGAATGAAGCCGTTCAACACTTTGTGCTGCTCCGCGTGAGGCCTCCCGGATTTTGCCACGCGTCCTGGCTCGCAACTTCGTAATCAAAGGTGTGGCGATCTCAGCACCCGCGGGGTCGCGCGAGAGTCATCTTTGCGAAGGAGAAGCGCCATGTGGTGCGAATCTGTGCTCGAAAACCCAAGCGGTAGGCTTGTGCTGAGCCTTGTGATCAGCATCCTGCTGGTTCCGACGGTAAATGCGACGACAAGGTACTTTGAGCCGGCGGACGGCATCGGGCCCTGGAACTATGGCCCTTATTGGAGTCCCAGTGGTGTTCCAGTCGCGGGCGACACGGCCCGGATCGAAGCCGGAGGAAGCGGGTGGACGCTGTACTGCAACTACGTCAACGCGACAAACCCCCTGCTGGCCAGCGTTTATATCGGCAACCTCGACACCGGAACCGCGGAGGCCCGGATTGTTCAGGGTCAGGACGCCCTGCACACCGGCTACGAGTACTGCGGCTACCGAGGCGTCGGTAAGCACTTCCAGAGCGGCGGCACCGTTACCGTCGACAACACCCTCTACCTCGGCCGCCTGAGCGGCAGCTACGGATACTACGAGCTGAGCGGGGGTACGCTCACTGCGACCTATCCGCACATCGGCTACGGCGGCGCCGGCGATTTCGTCCAGACCGGCGGCACGTTCACATGCACGCAGATGAACATCGCCAACGCAAACTACGCCGGGCCGTACGACGCCGGCAGCTACGACATGCAGATCGGGACGCTCAATGCGCCGACCATCTACATCGGCGGGAAAGACGAAGGAACGTTCACGCAGTCCGGCGGCACCGTCAACGCCACCGACACGGGCATCACGCTGGGTCTGGATCAGTACGGCGGCGGCTTCTACACGCTGAGTGGCGGCGATCTCAACACCTACCGCACGCGCCTCTCCTGGGGCGGCTCCACATTCACCCAGAGCGGCGGCACGCACGACATCACCAACGACCTAGAAGTGGGTTACGGCACCGCTGTGCCCGACGAATCGCTCTACACGCTCAGCGGCACCGGCCTGCTCAATGTCGGAGACGATCTGTACCTTGGCCAGTCCGGCCACGCCGCGCAGGGGCGTTTCCGCCAGACCGGCGGCACTGCCGACGTGACGGATATGCTCGTGCTGGCGGAGCCGACCGGCACGTTCCAACTCGTGGGCGGCACATTCACCTGCGCCGACGTGAGCAATGACGGCCACTACTGGCAGTCAGGCGGGACTTTGACCACCAACACGTGGACCAACACGTACGATTTCCAGCAAACAGGCGGGATTCTCAACGCCCAGCAGTGCTGGAACAACTCAGCCGTAGACATGACGATCGACGGCACCGCCGATTGCCGGATCAACAGTCTCAACGGGAACACGGGCCGCATCTGGCTGAAGAGCGGCAGACTACGCGGTACGTACGCCGGTGGTGGCGTGTACAACATGTGCCAGTTCACCAATGCCGCCACGTTCGAGATGGACGCTGGTGAATTCGTCGGCCACCTGAACAACAACGGCACGTTCAAATATGATGGCGGGACATTCGCGCAGAGCACGTTCACCAACTACGCCGGCTACGGCTTGGTGACTCTCAACGCCAACTTCACCTGCCGCCGCGTCGTCAACCACGGCAGCCTTACACTCTACTCGAACCGCTGGATAACGGCCGACGGGCTGGGCTACGCGAACGCCGTCGAGAACAACGGCACGCTGTCGATGTATCCCAGCAGCCACATCGACGTCGGCAACAACAGCACGCTCGTGAACAACGGCCCGATGTATGCCGGTGGCCCCGGCTCCACGTACGCCCACGTCTACGGCGACGTCGTCAACAATAACTACTTGCTCCCGAGCCACAGCGGCCTGCCCACTGGCCACCTGTACGTCAACGGCGACTTCACGGCCAGCTCGGGCGCCGAGTTGAGAATCCGCATCCACGGAACAACCCTCGATGACTACGACCGCTTGAGCATTCAGGAGACGGCCACGTTGGCGGGCAAGTTGGATGTCCGGCTCACCAGCGGCTTCGTGCCCAGCGCCGGCGACAGCTTCACCCCCATCGGCTACAGCAGCCGCTCGGGCACGTTCAGCAACGTGTCCCTGCCCACGCTGCTGGCTGGCCTGGAGTGGGATGTGAAGTACCTTGCGACCATGGTGCAACTGGACGTCGTCGAGCAGGGAGGCTATGAAACAGGCGACTTGAACTGCGACGGCGACATCAACGGCTTCGACATCGACGCCTTCGTGCTGGCCTTGCAGGCCACCCCGCCGGACTACAGCGAGTACTACGCCGTCTATCCCGACTGCGACGTGCTGCTGGCCGACATCAACGAAGATGGCGAGATCAATGGTTTCGACATCGACCCGTTTGTCGATCTGCTGATTGGGAGCTAGAGCAGCGCCGACATCCTCACGGGTAGACGTGCAGACGGCCGGGAGTCACGCCAACGGTGTGGCTCTCGTCCGCGTTTTACGTTTTGTGCTGGCAGTGGCTGCTTAGAACTTATCCCATGACTCCTTCTGAGCCGCGACCGTCAGGGAACGGTTACCGAGAGACCGCTTGCTTACGCGCGCGGCTCGGTCCTGCTGCCCACCTCTGGACGGTTCTGGGATAGGTTCTAGTCGAGTTGGGCGCGATAGTGGGCGGCCTGCTCGGGCTTGCCCCACGCTTCGTAGAGCTCGATCAGTTTCGTGAGTGTCTTGTGTGTGTGTTCGTGGGTGGGGCCCAGTGATGCCGCCAGGCTCTCGTAACTGCCGACCAGGAGCATCTCCGCTGCCTGATAGCGGCCGAGCGCGGTCAGGCAGGCGCCGTAGTTGCGTTCGAATACGCGGATCAGGTAGTGCCCTTCGGGCAGGATTCGCCGGGCCGTCTTGAGCAACTCCAGGTAGAGCGTTTCGGCCTCGGCGGCGCGGCCCAGGTCAACTTGCAGCGAAGCCAGGTTGTTGGCGGCGGCCAGCGTCGTGCGGTTTTCGGGGCCGAGCGTTTGGCGGAATCCGGCCAACGCTTCGCGCGTGGGAACCTCCGCATCGGCGAGACGGCCATGATCGCGGAGAGTGGCGGCCAGGTTGCTGATAGCGGTGTAGGTCGCCGGGTGCTCGCCCAGCGTGCGCTGGCGAATGGCCACGACCCGCCGCAGCAGGGCCTCCGCTTCCGGGTACTTATCCTGGGCCTTCAGGGTCATGGCCAGGTTGCTCATCGAAGTGAGCGTGTGCGGATGCTCCTCACCTTCAACCTGCGTCTGTAGATCCAGGGCCTCGCGCAGCAAGGGCTCAGCATCGGCCGGTCGGCGGAGCTGCTTGAGCAACTGGGCCAGGTTGTTCATCGTGATCAGCAATTGCGGATCGTCGCTGGCAAGCGTGCGCCGCTGGGCGGCCAGCGTCTGGCGCCAGAGCGCCTCGGCTTCCGCTACCCTACCTTGCTTCTGGAGGATGCCGGCGAGGCTGTTCATGGTGTCCAGTGTCTGGGTGTGCTCTTCACCGAAGAGGCGGCGGCGGGTATCGAGCGCGCGGCGGATCAGTTGTTCCGCGTCAGCCGGACGATTGAGCTCTTTGAGCGCCGCGGCCAGATTGACCACGGTCACAAGCGTATCGGGGTGCTCGTCGCCCAGCAGGCGGGTGCGCGTGTCCAGTGCCGCGCGCAGGTGCGGCTCGGCTTCGGCAAAGAGACCCAGTCCGACGTACACCGTGCCGATTGTGTTTTGCAGGTCCGCTTCAATCTCCGGTTGATCGGTGAGCTGCACGCCGAAGTTGGCGGCGGCGCGCTGCAATACTTCGGCCACACGCACGTCACGACCATCCTGGCCGGGGTCAGCCGCGACGAGCATCTGGTTAAAGAACTTGTTGATGACCCGGGCCTTCTCCGTCTCGGCCTGCATCTGAACCAGCCGCCGTTCGGCGAGGCGCTCGGCCTGCATGGCGCGCACGGCTTCCCACGTGCTCACGACCGCACCAACGATGAGCACCACAAACACCGCCAGAATGCCGCCCACCAGGGTCTTGTTGCGTTGCGAGAACTTACGCAACTGGTAGAGCGAGCTGGCCGGGCGGGCGGTGATCGGCTCGTCGTTGAGGTAGTGGCGGACATCGGCCGCCAGGTCCGAGGCGGACTGATAACGGCGGTTCTTGTCCTTCTCGAGCGCCTTGGTGACGATGGTGTTCAGGTCGCCGCGAAAAACACGATTGACTGAGCTCAGTGGTGCCGGATTGACCTCGACGATCGTCCGGGCCGCTTCGGGGATCGTCTTCCCCTCCAGGTCGTGCGGGAGCCGGCCGGTCAGAAGCTGGTAGAGCACAACGCCCAGGGCATAGACGTCGGAGCGTGTGTCGAGTTCGCGGGAATCACCGGCGACCTGCTCGGGGCTCATGTACGGGATCGTCCCGATCAGCTCGCCCAGGTTGGTTTGCAGCGTGGTGACCTGCACATCGGCGTCGGTGATGCGTGCCACACCGAAGTCGAGGATTCTCGGCTGCCCACTGTTGTCGACCAGGATGTTGCTGGGTTTGAGGTCGCGGTGGATTACACCCTTCTGATGCGCGTGTTGCACCGCCTCGCAGATCTTGGCGAAAAGCTCCAAGCGCTGCCGGATATCCAGGTTCTTCTGGCCGACAAGCTCGTTGAGCGGCCGACCCCGGACGTATTCCATGGCGAAGAAGGGTTGCTCGACGCTGAAGCCCTCGGCCGTCTCGATCCGGGCCGTATCGGCCTCGTAGATTTGGGCGATGCCGGGATGTTGGAGGCGTCCGAGCACCTGGGCTTCGAACTTGAAGCGGCGCAACACGTTTTCCGACGCGATGCCGGGACGGATGACCTTCAACGCGATCGTGCGGGCGGGATAGTCCTGCTCGGCTTCAAAGACCGCTCCCATTCCGCCTTGGCCGATCTTGCCAACGATGCGGTAGCGCCCGATGTGCTTGGGTATTCGTTCAACCCGCGCCGGCGCCTCTGCTGCCCCGTCCGCGGGCGGTGTGGCCGGCGCGCCCCGGGAGCCGCGCCCGAACGCCTGGGCCGCCGAGATCCGCGGCTTGACCGGGAGCGTCTCCTCGTCGTGGTACAACAGCGTCTCGACCTCGGCCCGCAATTCGGCATCGTTGCCGCAAGCCCGGTCGAGATGGCCGGTCCGTTCTTCGACGGGAAGCTGGCACACCTCGGCGAAGACGCGCCGCACCTGTTGATAGCGCTCGGGGGTCAAGGTCGATCCTCGTCGGAGCGGCCGGTACCGGCCGCGTCATGTGGCTGACCGGCGTGCGCATCCGTCGCGGTTTCACCGGTAGACGGCGCCGGCAGCTTCGCTTGCCAGGCCGCAGCCTCAGCAGGTTTGCCCCAGGCTTCGTACAGCTTGATCAGGGATTCGATCGTCCGCAGTGTGTCAGCATGTGCGTCGCCAGCGCCGGCGCTGGCGGCGGCGTGATTAGCCAGCAGCAACTCCTCGGCTTCGTCGAATTTCTCCTGAGCCGCGAGCGCGTTGGCCAGCAGTTTCCGGAGCGTGAAGATCTTGTCGGCTTTGGGTTGGGGGTTGCGTTGTTGCAGCTCCAGGCACTCGCGTAAATAGGGTTCGGCTTCCGCCGGGCGGTTCAGATCGAGCAATGTGCGTCCGAGTTCCTTCAACGTCGCGGGCACGTAGGCGTTCGTTGGCTCCACGCGCGCCCGCAGCGTCGCCAGGGCTTCGCGCGCCAATGGTTCGGCCTCGGCGGCACGACCCGTGCTGCGCAGCAGGCCGGCGAGCTTTGTCTGCGTATTCGCGATGCTGGGATGCTGTTCGCCGCGCAGCTTGGACTCCATCGCCAGCGAGTCGCGGTACATGGATTCGGCCTCTGCCACCTGCCCCTCGTTGTGCAGTACACTGGCGAGGTTGGCGAGGATCGTGGCCGTTTCGAGGTTTTCGTTGCCAAGCAGTTCCCGGCTGAGGGCCAGGGCTTCGCGGTACATCTGCTCGGCCTGGTCTTTGGCGCCGGTGCTGCTGTAAACGAGCGCCAGGTTGTTAATGCCGACCATGACCTCGACGTGCCGATCGCCGAACAGGTCGCGCTTGGTGGCGAGCGCTTCACTGTAGAATTCCTTAGCCTGGTCGAGCATCCCACGCCGCAAGTAGAGCGTGGCCAGACCGTCGAGCCCGGCGGCGACGGCGGGGTGCCGGTTACCGACGGCGGAGCGGGTCATGGTCAAGACCTCGGTTAGCATCTGCTCCGCCTCGTCGTACTTACCCAGGTCCACCAACACGCTTCCCAAGGCGCCCAGGGTTGAGGCGACGGCGGGGTGGGGGCCTTTGAACAACTGGCGCTGCGTTGCCAGGGCCTCCTGGAGCGCAGTCGCGGCTTCCTGGTAGTGGCCCTTGACGCGCAGCACGTGGCCGAGGCTGTGCAGTCCGCTGGCCAGTAGACGTGTGGCGCCGCCGTGCTCACGCTCCAGGGCCAGCGCCTCGCGCAGCAGCGCTTCGGCGTCGTTGTACTTGCGTTGATGGCTGAGCAACTTGCCCAGTTGCATCATTCGTTGGCGCACGTCGGGGTGTTCTGGTGGCAGCACGGCGCGTGCGATGTCTAGCGCCTCACGCAAGGCTGCCTCAGCTTCGGCGGCTGCCCCGCTCAGAGTGTAGGTTTCCGCGAGTTGGCTCAGGGCGAGCCCCACGGTCTTGTGCCGCCCGAACAGCTCGCGCCGCATGGCAACCGCCTGCTCCAGATATTCCGTTGATTCGTCGTAGCGGGACAGGCTGCGCAGGACGACGCCGAGGTTCAACAGGGCGGTGGCGATGCCGGGGTGCGGCGGAGTGTGCACCTGCTGGTTGTAGGCGAGGTTCTGGCGAAAGAGCTCTTCGGCCTCCTGATATCTCCCGAGTTCGGCCAGCATGACGCCCAGCGCTTCCGCATTCTGGGCGACCGAGGGATGGTCATCAGGCAGGTGCGCCCGCAGGAGAACACGCGCCTCACGCAAGCGCGCCTCGGCTTCGGTAAGTCTGCCCTCAGAGCGGTCGATGTGGGCCAGACGATCGAAGATCAAGGCGATTTCGCAATCGTGCTGTTCGGGCTGCCGGCGGTACAGCTCGAGTGCCTGCTGAAACAGATCGTTGGCCTCACTGAAGGGGCCGGTCTCGGTCAGGACGCCGCCGACGTCGGCCGAGGCGGCGGCGACGGCCACCCCGGAGTCACCGTGGAGTCGCCGTTGCAGGTCGAGGGCGCGGCGTGTGTGCGTCTCGGCCTCGGCGTAGGCACCGATCGTGAGATAAGTGCGCCCAATGGTGCCGTGCAGATCGGCCTGCACTTCGGGCTGATCGGCGAACTCGAGCTCAACCCGCTGAACCGCGTTGGCCAGTAGCTCGTGGAGCAGAACCGTGTCGCGATCACGGGCCGTCGCGGGATCGACGGATGCAAGCATCTGCTCCAGAAAACGCCGGATGGCGTTGGCCTTGGTAGCCTGGGTGGCGGTCTCGACGCTGCGCTGCTGCGCCAACTGCTCTGCCGCCTGGGCGCGATCGCGCTGGCGTGTGGCCCGGATCGCCTGCCAGGTTGTCACGCCGGTCGCGACCAGCAGCGTTACAAAGGCAATGGTGATTCCACCGACCAGGGCCTTGTTGCGGCGGGCGAACTTGCGCAACTGGTATAACGTCGTGGGCGGATGCGCGACTATGGGCTGGTCGGATAGGTATCGGCGGACATCGGTGCCCAACTCGACGGCAGACTGGTAACGCCGGTCGCGGTCCTTCTCCAGCGCCTTTGACACAATCGTGTCGAGGTCGCCGCGGAAGACGCGGTTGAAGGCGCTCAGCGGAGTCGGATCATCCTCGGTGATGGTGCGGGCGGCTTCCGGGATGGCCTTGCCGCGGAGATCGTGCGGCAGGCGCCCACTCAGCAGGCGGTAGAGGAGGACGCCCAGGGCGTACACGTCGGAGCGTGTGTCGAGTTCGCGCGAGTCGCCGGCTATCTGCTCGGGGCTCATGTAGGGAATCGTATCGATCAGTTGGCCGACGTTGGTGTGGAGCGTGGTTACCTGCACATCGGCGTTCGTGACGCGCGCTACGCCGAAATCGAGGATCTTCGGCTGTCCGATGTCGTCCACGAGTATGTTGCCGGGTTTGAGATCGCGGTGGATAACGCCCTTCTGGTGGGCGTGTTGCACTGCGTCGCAGATCTTGACGAACAGATCGAGTCGCTGGCGGATGCTGAAGGCCTGGTCGTCGCTCACTTGGTCGAGCGGTCGGCCGCGGATGAACTCCATCGCGAAGAAGGGCTGCTCGAACGTGCGGCTTCCGCCGAGATCGACGGGGGCCGTACCGGCTTCGTAGACCTGGGCGATCCCGGGGTGGTGCAGCCGGCCGAGGATGTGCGCTTCGGTGGCGAAGCGGCGCAGCAGTTGTTCGGACACAAAGCCCGGGCGGATGACCTTCAAAGCTATCGTGCGCCGCGGGTTGTCCTGCTCTCCCTCGAAGACGACGCCCATACCGCCGACGCCGATGCGGCGGATTATGCGGTAACGGCCGATGCGCTCGGGGATCGTGTCGCTCGCGCCGGCCAGGGCAGCCCCCGCCGATGAATCGTCGATTGCGCGCGCATCCAGCAAGTCGCCGCGCAGCATGTCCGCGGCCGAGACGCGCGGCTTGACCGGCAGCGTCTTGTCGTCGTGCTCCAACAGGGCCGCGACCTCGCGGCGCAATGCGACGTCATCTCTGCAAACCTGCTCCAGGTAGGCCGCCCACTCGGTTGAAGGTAGTTGGCATACGTCGGCGAACACTCGCCGGACTTGTTGGTAGCGCTCCGGGGTCACGTTGCCTCACCGCTGGTCAGTTCGCGGCGGAGCCAGGCCCGGGCCATCCGCCAGTCCGTCTCGACGGTGGTCTTGGAGAGGTCGAGCACATGCGCGATTTCTTCCACCGTCATACCGCCGAAGAAACGCAACTCGACGATCTTCGACTGCCGCTGGTCCATGCTCGCCAAGGTCTGCATCGCGTCATCGAGATCGAGCAACTCGGGGTCGGTGTCGGTAATCGGGGTGACGGCCTCGTCGAGCGTGACGCGGCAGAGCTCGCCGCCCCGCTTGGCCGCGTTTCGACGCCGGGCATGGTCGATCAGGATCTGCCGCATGGCGCGGGCAGCCACGGCGAGGAAGTGTGCGCGACTCTTCCATTCGACACACGACTGGTCGACAAGTCGCAAGAATGCCTCGTTTACCAGGGCGGTTGGTTGAAGCGTGTGATCCAGGCGCTGGTGGCGGAAATAGCTACCCGCCACGGCGCGCAACTCGGCATACACGACGGTGAACAGCCGCTCGGCGGCGGCCGGATCGTTCGCGTTGAGCGCGTGCAGCAACTGTGTCGCTTCGCCAGGCGAGCTCATAACCCGGATTCCTATCTCTCCCCCGCTCCTCTGATTATACCGCCTGGCGACGTAAATCAATGTCCTGGTTTTGGTTACGCGCGGTTGGGGACGAGCTATCGGGCGAGCGGACAGAGCTTTTCCACGCGTGGCTGGATTACAGAGAGGCAATCAGCCACCAAGTGCGTAAACAACAGTAGAGGAACAAGTGCGCCGGGGCGACAACGTCCGAGTCGCCACGATGAGCAGTTCGTCGACGCGGCGCTAGCGGGAAGGTCCAGCGCGCGGGAGACGTGTGGGTTTGCAGGGGAGCCGCGGCAGCGGGAACCCGCCAAGGTGCAGGGCCTCGCTGTTTTCACCAGTAAGCCTACCGGGTTTCCCTATCGCCGATGAAGGCGTCTAGACTCGGCGGGAGGCGTGATTGAGCGTTGATGCCCTAATACTAGCAGCAAACTGCTCGACGGCGGCGCGCCTTAGCGCTGAGCGGAATCAGTGTGTTCTTCCGCGGGAATTTGACAGATAATGCTTCCTGTGCTATCTGGTTTAGTTGGGTGAGCGGGTCGAGGTGGCATTTTATCAGCCAGGGGCGTCAGGTCATGTCGATTCGCTCGCTTGCCGAGGCCAGCCGTCCACGTATGGTCGGATGAGCGCCGTGTTCGAGGCTTGCGGCGCTCATGTGGGGTCACACCTTGGCGGCGACGGAGGAGTCGGGAATCGGACACTCTTTCTTGATTCGCGTGTGATCTAGCAGTCCTTCGGCGTCGTCGCCATGAGCCACCCGGGCAGCCTGCGCAGCGGCGGCAGGTCGTTGCGTAAGGGTCAGCAGGGGAGCTCTGGAGCGCGGCCAGGAGTGCGTGAGAATCCTGCCGATGCACTCGCTGGCCGCGCCTGCCCGGACCTTGGCAGCGCGGTATCGGTGCCTCGCACCTCGGCCTGGCATCGCGGTCCACCGGCACGCGGTTCCATCTCGCTCCCAGCGAAACAGGGTTTCCAGTTTATGACGACCGCCCGAAGCGAGCCGCCACCGCAGTGGCGCACCTGCGGCGGGGGGGGGCTAAGTCGTTGAGTTGGCCGGGACGAGGTGCTATGCTGGGCATAGTATTATGAGCCGGTTGGATTGGCACCGGGACGAGTGCTGCTGTCACGCCCGGTTCGTGTTTGGGCGCTGTGGATGGACATTTCTGCATTCCGGAGGTAAGCGATGAGATCTCGCATGATGTGGTTCGTACCCGTCGTTGTGGCCAGCACCTGCGCGGCCGTTCTCTATGCGGACAGCGACCCCACTGGTCAGCCGCAACACCGTTACGAGTGGCGCGCCAACACTTTCACGGGCAGTACCCAAGCCGAAGCCGCCCTCGACGTGGACCAGAATGGCAGCATCCTCGTGGTTTGGTCGAGCCGCCGCCAACAGGCCGGGCAGTACGGCGTGTACGCTCAACGCTTCGCCCCTGACGGCGTGGCGCTCGGTGCGGAAACGTGCCTGAACTTGTGGACGCGCTCGCATCAATCCGCGCCGACGCTCGATATCGATGGCCAGGGGAAAGCCTGGGTGGTCTGGCAGTCGCACGGCCAGGACGGGCATGCCGGCTCGATCATCGCGCGGCGCTTTGATGCCAACCTGACGGGCGGGTCGGAGATTGCGGTCAACCAGCAGTGGCGCGGGCATCAGGGGAATCCGGCCGTGGCCAGCGCGGCCGATGGAACGGCGTTGGTGGTGTGGACGTCGGTGGCCGCGGCCAAGCAGCCGCCGCAGATCCGGGCGCGTCTGCTCGCTGCGACGGGCCAGCCGGTCGGTGACGAGTTCTCCGTCAGCAGCTCAGCGCAGCGGTACGAGACTACTCCCGCCGTCGCGGCCTTAGCGGACGGACGTTTCGCGGTGGTCTTCGCCATCTTCGACGACAAGATGTGTCCGGCCGGCGTCCGCATGCAACGTTTCGATCGGACCGGCCAGCGCGTCGGCGAGGAGATCAACGTCAGCGGCCCGCGCAAGAACAGCCAGATCGAGCCCGTCATCGCCGCCACACAGACCGGCGGCATCGTGGCCTGGCTCGATGCCGAGAGCGATGGGAGCGATTATGGCGTGCTAGCGCGGCGTTTTGCCGCCGACGGTCAGCCGCTCGGTGAAGCATTTGTCGTCAACACGACGCGTCCGGGGCCGCAGAACGCACCGGCACTGGCCGTCGCGCGCGATGGCTCCTTTGCCATCGCTTGGAACAGCAGCGATGGAGACGAAACCGGCGTCTTTACGCAGCGTTTTGCCGCCGACGGGACGCGCTCAGGGGAGGAGTTCCGACTCACCAAGACCACCAAGGGTAATCAGGCCATGCGCGTGGCAAGCGGCACACCCCGCCTGGTGTTTGGCCAACACGGCGAGTTGATCTGTGCCTGGAACGGTGACGGTGGGTTCGGCGACGAGAAGAGCGCCAACGTCACCATGTGCACGCCGCAGGCCCTTGATCTGGCCGGCAAGGTGCAGGGCATTACGGAGCAGATGAAACCCGCCACTCCGCTGGTTGCGATGGCCGGCGGTCCGGAACCCCACGAGCCGCCGATCTTCGATCCAAAGACGATCGACCACGCCGAACGCGAGTTCCTGATCGGCGGCCGCGATACCGGGTTCACAGCGATCGTGAGTACGGGCTGGACGCCGCCCGACCCGCATCTGGCCGTGGGGCCGGACCACGTCGTGGTGATGACCAACGGCGCGATCGCGTTCTTTCAGAAGGACGGGACGCTCGATTTCCAGGACGAGATCGAGGACTCCTACGGCTTCTGGGGTTCGGTCGGCGCGACCGGCTTCGTCTTTGACCCGGAAGTGATCTACGACGAATTGAGCGGCCGTTTCTTCGCCATGGCGGCCGAGGGCTATGGCCCCGGCAACACTTCCTACGCACTGGTGGCGGTTTCGGACGATTCCAACCCGAACGGCACCTGGCACAAGTATCGCTTCAGCACCACCGAACTAGCGGGCTACATGTTCGATTCGCCCAACATCGGCGTCGATGAGGACGTGATGTATATCACCGGCGACGGCTTTGGCCTGGGGGCGAACTACCCGGTTTACACGTTCGACAAGGCGTCGCTGCTGGCAGGCAATCCGCCGGCCAGCACCCGTTCGTTGACGCTGTCGACGTCGACACAGTCAGCCGGCTTCCCGCCAGTGAGCTTCGACAGTCCTCCGGCCCTCTACTTCGCGGAGCACAAAGAGGGCAGCTTGAACACGTCGGTGCGGTTGCTGGCACTGCGTGACCCGCTCGGTTCCCCGTATTTCACCGCGACGAACGTCACCGTGCCCGGCTACGGCCCGCCCGAGGATCCGCCGCAGATGGGCACCAGTAGCCGTCCGAACACGTTCGACGCCCGTTTCTGGAGCGTGGCGTACCGCAATGGCTCGCTGTGGGCCGCGCACCACATCAACAGCAGCCGCGTCGTGGCCCGCTGGTACCAATTCGCCATGAACGGCTGGCCGGAGTCCGGGCAGGAGCCGACACTCGTGCAGTCCGGCGACATCGATCTCGGCGCCGACGTGCGCACGTTCTTCAACTCGATCACCGTTGATGACAACGGCACCGCTGCGATGTGCTACGCGCGCAGCTCGCCGAGCGAGTACATCTCGATGGGAACGGCCTTCCGTTATGCGAGCGATCCGGCGGGCACGGTGCGGGACGCGGTAATCCGCAAGGCGAGCACGGGGCCCTACTCCTCCGGCCGCTGGGGCGACTACAGCGCCGTCAATGTTGACCCGAGCGACGGCCGTACGTTCTGGGCCCACCACGAGTATGCGGAGGGCGGTGCCTGGCGCACCTGGGTCACCGGCTTCATGCCATCGTACAGCCCCGGTGACATGAACTGCGATGGACTCGTGAATGGCTTCGACATCGACGGTTTCATCCTGGCCATTGACAGTCAGGCTGATTACGAGGCTACCTACCCGGCGTGCGATTACTTGCTGGCCGACATGAACAATGACGGGCTCGTCAATGGGTTCGACATCGATGGCTTTGTAGACTTGCTGGGCGGATAGGCGACCCAGGTAGGTTTGAACAACGAGCTCGCGGGGACGACAGAGACGCGGTTGTGCGACCGGTTCCCGCGGGCAATGGGGCACGCGTGATCGTACCGCGCCGTCGGGCAGGGTGTTGCCGTACGGTCCGGTCGGGTGGAGGGTGCGACAATGTCCGGAAAAGCCTTGGCGGGGGCCATCGCCCTGGCCTGCACACTCGCTGGCGCGGCACACGCCGACACGCTCCAGTGGGTCGACTACATCGCCGGCGAGTTCACTGACATATCAGGCGCTCCGGTGCTGAACCTCGGCGGCGACGAAGTCGGCAGCGTCACGATGACCGTCAGCAACCCGATCTTCTCCGCCGGCACGGTCTGGGTCGGCAACAACGGCGGCATAGGGTTCGTCGACCCGCCGGACGACTTTCTCACCAACACCAATTACGCGATCCCCAGCAACAACGCTTTCGGCGGCGGTCAGGCAGTGCTCGGTCTGTGGGACAATCTGGATGACGTGGGCACGATCCACGTCGATGAAACGCCTGCTGCGCTGATCATCCAGTGGGAGGACAAGACCTTTGAAGGGAGCGACGACACCTGCCGCTTCCAGATCAAGATCTTCGACATCGACGGACTCCGCCCGCAGCCGATCTACGCGCAGATCATCTACGCCGACATCGAACAGCCGCGCGCCGCGGGCGGCGGTAGCGCCACGATCGGCTACCAGGACGGCGGCGCCGGCCACAACGATGCCCAGTGGAGCTTCGATGCCCCCGGTGCAGTCTCCAATGGCACCGTGCTGACGCTGGTCCCGGAACCAGGCGCGGCGTTGCTCCTGATCTGCGGGATGCTGGCGTACCGGCAACGTTGATTCGATCGGTTGACAGTCCCCCAACTTAGGCTTGGCGGCACCGGAACCTATCCCAGAACCGTCCAGAGGCGGGCAGCAGAACCAAGCCGCGCGCGTGAGCAAGCGGTCTCTCGGCAACCGCTCCCTGACGGTCGCGGCTCGGAAAGAGCCTGGGGACACGTACTAGCTCGGGCCTTCACCACGCTTCGGCGTCTCGGCCGGTTGGGAGTCGAGGGGACGGGCAAGCAGCGCTCGATACGCCGCGGCCCGGTCCGGCTGGCCCCATGCTTCGTAGAGGTCGATGACGCGTTGTAACGCCGCGCGCTTATCGACGTTAGCGACGTCCGGCGCGTTCGCCAGCAGTTCATAGCTCTCGCAGAGCAACGGTTCCCCCTCGGCGTAGCGTTTCAACGTGACCAAAGCCGCCCCCAAGACGCTACGTGTCCGCGCCGTGCGCCAATCGCCCGCACAGCGTTTGGCCTCGTGGATGCGCAGTGATTCGCGTAGCACGGGCTCGGCTTCGGCGGCGCGCCCGGTGTCGTTCAGTATGACGCCGAGCAGGTACAGCGTCTTGCCCGTTTCCCAATGATCCTCCCCCAGCACCGCCCGATTGACCGCCAATGCCTGGCGACATTGCTGCTCGCTTTCGGCAAGCCGGCCCTGTTCGTACAGCGTCCAGGCCAGGTTGTGGCGCGCCGCCGCCACGTGCCGGTGTTCGGGACCGTGCGTGTGCAGCCACGCCGCCAGTGCCTCGCGAAAGAGGGGCTCGGCCGCCGCCGCATCCCCCTGCATGTGGAGCAGCATGGCCAGGTTGTTCAGACTGACCACGAAGTCGTTGTGGTCCTCGCCCAGTAGCCTGCGCCGTACGTCCAGCGCTTCCTGGAACAGCCGCTGCGCTTCGGCATAGTTGCCGGTCTCGCTCAGCAGCAAGCCGAGCTTGTTGACGCTGTGCAACGTGGCGGGGTGCTCGTTGCCCAGCAGGTGACGCCGCAAGGTCAGTGCCCGGCGGAGCAGTTCCTCCGCCTCGTGGAATTCTCCCTTGTCAACGAGCAGCGAGCCCAGGTTGCTCATCGTGGCCGCGACTTCGGTGTGCTCCTCGCCCAGCAACTCGCGCCGCATTGTCCACGTTTCACGGTACAACGGCTCCGCCCGCCCCAAGTCACCCGTACCGCGGTAGAGTTCGGCCAGGTGGTTCAGGACCTCCGCCACGGCGACGTGTTGCGGACCCAGCAGTTCCCGACGCAGTGCGAGCGCTTCTCCATAGAGACGTTCCGCCTCGGCAGTACCGCCGCGCTCGTTGCAGATGCGACCGAGCAACGTCAGCGTTTCCGCCACGGCGAGGTGCCGGTCGCCGTAGAGACGGCGTCGTAGCGACAAGGCCTCCCGTGCCAGGTCTTCGGCGTCGGCGTAAGCACTCTGTTGCAGCAGTACCTCCGCCATGTTGTTCAAGCTGGCGGCGACGTCGGGATGTTCATCGCCCAGCGTGAGGCGGGGGGTCTCGAGGGCGGCGCCAACGTGCTGGGCCGCTTCGTTCAGCAGTCCTAGGTCGGCGTAGGCACGGCCGAGCGCATCCCGCACGGCGGCGGCGACCTCCGGCTCTTCCGCGAGTTCGTCCGCCACGCGTCGGGCGGCCGCATCGAGCACCTCGCGCAAGGCCGCGATACTGGCCCCACGGGCCACGTCGGGATCGATCGAGGTCAGCGTCTGCTCGAGGGATTTCGCCACCAGCGCAGCCCGATGGCCGGCGTGCAGCGCCCGGTCTCGCTCGGCGACGGCCCGCTGCCAAAACACCGTGGAGACGATCAGTGCCCCCGCGCTCACGAGCACAAACGCCGCCGCCACCGCCACGGATACCCGGTAGCGCCGCAGCATCTTTCGCAGTACGTACCACTCGCTGTCGCGCTTCGCCTCGATCGGTTCACCGGCACGGTAATGCCGCAAGTCGCGGGCCAGTTCTCCGGCGGTCTGGTAGCGCCGCGCGCGCTCCTTTTGCAGGCACCTGAGGATGATCGTTTCCACTTCATCATCGAGTTGTGGGCAAACGGTACGCGGCTGGACCGGTTCAACGCGGAGAATGTTGTCGAGCACGTTCCGCATATTGCCGGTCACCGGGTAGGGGAATTCCCCAGTCAGCGTCTGGTAGAACACGACGCCCAGCGCGTAGACATCGGTGCGCACGTCGATCTGGGCCGGATCACCCGCAGCCTGTTCGGGGCTGGCCCACGGTAGTGAGCCGATGAACTGCCCGGTGGTGCTCAGAAGTTGCGGCTGCGGTTCATCCGTCACTTCACCCGTAACCAGCTTCGCCAGGCCGAAATCGAGCACGTGCGGTTCACCGGCTGTGTCGACGCGAATATTGCTGGGCTTCAGATCGCGGTGAATGACGCCCCGCAGATGCGCCGCATTGACCGCGTCGCAGATCTTCACGAACAGCCGCAGCACGTCGTCGAGCGACAGCCGCGCGCCCGTATCCGCAGCCGTCGCGGCGGGGAGCCGGCGCGCCGCTACGTAGACATCGAGCGGTTCGCCCGCGATGTAGTCCATCACGTAGTAGAAGTGATCGGCGGCGGTACCGCTGTCGTGGATGGCGACGATGCCAGGGTGGTCGAGTTGGGCGAGGATCTGCACCTCGCGCTCGAAGCGGGCGCGGCCGCGCGCGTCGCTGAACGGGCCCTCACGCATGACCTTGAGCGCGACCTTGCGCTTCGTGGACTTCTGGATGGCTTGATAGACGATACCCTGCCCGCCGCGATGGACCTCGCCGATGATCTCGTACCCGGGCAGGTGCGCCGGGAGCGGATCGCCCGCGAGATCGGCGACGCGCTCCGACGAACCACCGTGGGACAGTTCTACCGCACGCTCGACCCGCTCGCGCGCCCGCTCGATCAGGGCCAGTTTGCGCAGCTCATGCGCCAGCTCCGGCAACAGCTCCGGATGCGTTGCGAGGACCTCGTCGTCCGAGATTCGCTCACCGACCGCCCGGCGCGACAGGCAGTCCTCGACTACCTGGCCGACACGGGATGCCCGGCTGGGGCCGTCGTCATTTGCCGTTGGTTCCGGCGCAGTCACGAACGGGCTCCTATCAGGCCGCCACATCTTCAGGCTGGCACAGACCTTTGCAACGGACTGATGAGGCGCGCCACCGCGCGACCTTCCACCTCCGCGTCAGCGTAGTATCGCGTCGGCGGCGGCGCCTGGTTCCATCAGTGACACGCGGCAGCGGCGCTCACTACTTGCGCGTCAGGTATTGTGACGAACGCCCCAGCGCCGTGTGCAACTGCTGCAAGCCTCGATGGCACAGCATGTGCACGGCACGCTCGCTGCGCTTCATACGGGCCGCGATCTCGGCCACCGCCAGCCCTTCGATGTAACGTAGCCGCAAGGCGTCCCGGTAATCCTCTTTCAACCCCGCCAAGGCGACCTGCATCGCGGCGACCGCCTCGTGCCCGGCGGCGGAGCGGCTCGGCGTCCGCGAGCCCACGTTCAGCAACTCCAACAGATCGGTTACCGAACTCGCGGCGGTCGCTACCTGCTTGTTCAGCGGCGTTCGTCCACCGCCACGCTTGGCCGCACGTTGCGCCTTGACCAGGTCAAGCAGGCGGTGTCGGGCGATTGCCAGCAGCCAGTGATAGAGGGAATCCGCGCCGCGCGGCGCGAAGTCGCTGATTTGCTGAAACGCCACCACGTAGGCTTCCTGGAGCACGTCCTCGGCGGTAATGATGCCGCGAAACGCGGCCGGGAGCTGTCCGGCAACACTCGCCGCCAGCCGGTCGTGGTGCTTGAGCAGCAAGCGCTCGAGCGCGAGCCGATCACCGCGGACAGCCTGCTCGACCAATGTCAGCTCTGACCCGTTTTCGACCATGTTGCGAGGCTCGGCGGTGCGACGTGTCGCTACCCCGGACACACTTCCGGGATATCCATCCTATCCGGCCCGCTCGGTCTTTGCCATCGCGTAACGCGGCACGGCGTGCTCAGGGGTCCATGACACTCTAGGTGGCCCGTTCCCAAGCGGGGCAGCAGTACGCGGGCGGCGTAGCTTTTCTGCGCACACTACAACGATTCCACCGGGTTGGTCCGCGCCCCCACGTGACCTATGTCGGCGCTGGTGCGCCCAGGCGGTGACGTTCGAGGCGGTTGATGACGATCGCGCCCACGGCGTCGCCGAGGACGTTGGTCGAAGTCCGGAACATGTCCAGGAAGGCATCGACCGCGAAGATCAGCGGAATGTAGTAGATCGGCAGATGCACCGCACTGGCCACCAGCACCATCGTCACCAGGCCGGCGTCCGGTACGGCGGCGGCACCGACCGACGCGAGCACCGCCGTGATGAAGATCAGAAACGTCGTGATGGCCGTCATCGTGATCGTGACGTCGTCGAGACCGCCGTAGATCTGGATCAGAAAGATGACGGCGACGCCTTCGTAGAGGGCCGTGCCGTCCATGTTCATCGTTGCGCCCAGTGGCAACGAGAAATTCGCGACCTTCGGGGAGACGTTGAGCTTCTCAGTTGTGTTCGCGATGGTCACCGGCAATGTCGCCGCGCTGGAGCGGGTCGTGAATGCGATCATCCACGCTTCGCGGATGCCCCGCCACAGGCGCAGTGGGCCGACGCCACCGATGGCGGCACAGATCACGACCAGAAACACAACGTGGGCCAGAATGCCGCCTATGACGGTGCCGCAGTACCAGCCCAGGGTTTCGAAAATCTCGGGACCGTTCTGCGCCACCAAGCCCGCCATAATGCACGCGATGGCGAGGGGGGCGATCGACATCAGCCAGTGCGTGATCTTCATGATGACGACGTTGAGTTGGTGGAAGAAGGTCACTACGACGGCGGCGCGTTCGCCGGCCAACGTGCAGGCGATTCCCAGCAGCAACGCGAAGAAAATAATCCCGAGCGAATTGGGGGGGCTGGCCGAGAGTGAGCTGAAGGGGTTGGTCAGCAGGGGACGGACTATGTCATCCTTGAAGATGTCGCCGGCCGTGCGTTCCCGGGCGCCGGACATGGTCTTGAAGCGGGCCGCCTCGTGGCCGCCGCCGGCTGCGCCGCCTTCCTGCTCCGCAACCCAAGCCAGGTACGCACCCGTGGGATGCTGCTCGTCGGTGAGCGCGGCGCGCCCGCTGGCCTGCTCGTACTCGGCCCGGTAAGCGACTAGTACGCGCTCGCGCTCCTGACGCACAGCTTGGGCGGCCCCCTTGTTCCCCGGCTGAATAGTCAACACCGCCACGAGCCCGATCGTCACCGCAATCGCCGTGGTGCAGATGTAGTAGACCAGTGTCTTCCAGCCGATGGCGCCCAACTCGCCGATGTTTGGCAGGCTGGTCACACCGGCCACGATGCTGGCCAGGATTAGCGGGGCGATGATCATCTTCAGGGCGCCCATGAAGATCGTGGGGCCGAGCAGATCGAGGCACCACAGGCTGACAGTGCACGTGCGGATCACCGACCTGTTCGGCGGTGACAGGACGGTGATGCGGCATGAAGTGGAAATCAGCTCGGCTTCCTTCTCCACGCCGGATGTAAAGAGCAGCGCAAACGGCGCGGTGTCGGCTTCGGCCGGCGGGAGGTAGTCGCGCAGCCGCTCGAAGTCCTGCACCGCGATGAGCGCCTCGAATGTGGAATCGTTGCGGCCGGACTCCAGCGTGAGCTGCGCACCGGGCTTGGCTGTTTCCAGCCAGCGAAAGAACGTCCGGAGGCGCGCGGGCCCGCGCGGACCGGATGGGCGCTGCGAAGTTCGTTGTCTGAGCTCGATCTTCTGGCCGTCGCAGAGCAATGCCACCTGGCCGACGCCCTCTTCGGGCGCGTCGAAGACCGCGCTTATCCGCACGGTGGCGTGGTTGGCGGAATCCGAGACGTAGTGGAGGGTCAGGCCCACGACTACACCGACCGCCATACCGGCGAAGATGAGATTGTGGAGCTTGAGTTTCATGGGGCCTCCGGGGCGGCGGCAATGTGCTTGCGGCAGAGTCTAGCAGTCGGCGTGCACACTGTCACCCGCGCCAGTGTAGTGTCTCACAATTACGGCATCGCATTCAAAACCGAGCCGCGACCGTAAGGGAGCGGTTGCCGAAGAACCGCTTGCTTACACGCGTGGCTCGGTTCCGCTGCCCACCTCTGGACGGTTCTGGATGGGTTCTACACTGGCAGGTGCATTCAGAGCCCCAAGCGCCGATGCGGGGTCCTCACGGTGAAGGCGTTGGTTCGGACTGTAGCGCCAACGCCCGTCGAACATGGAGGTACCCGCGCCACCGTCTGACAACGCAGCCTACTCGGGCACCTCGAGCAACTCGAAGGCGTTGCCGTCGGGATCGGCCAGCGCGACCAGGCGCAGGCCATCGAAGGTCTCGATTTCGCCGAGTTGCTCGCCGCCGTGCTCGATCAGTCGCACGAGCAGTCCGTCGAGGTCGCTGGTTGTGATGTCGAAGCGGATGTGAGGGTGTGCGTCGGGCGCGGGGCGCGCCTCAGGGTCCCACGGTGCGGTGCGTCCAAAGAGGCGTAACGACGGCCCGCCGTCGGGGAAGTCGAGCTGCGCATAGGCCGCGTATCGACTGACCTCCTGCTCGGCGATCTGAAGTTGCAGGCCCTCCGCCCAGAAGCGCAGGGCCGCTTCGAAGTCACTGACGTAGATGTGTATGTCGCCGATGGTATGCACGCTATGCGCTCCCCATGTCGTGGTTATTCTCGCCGATTCTACGCTATTGCCCCAAGTCACGCCGATACTGGGCACCTTCAAAGTGAATCTTCTCGACGGCGGCGTAGGTACGCTCGCGGGCCGCGGCCAGTGTCGCGCCCAGGCCGGTTACGCCCAGCACGCGACCCCCAGCCGTGACGATTGTACCGTTCTCACGTTTGGTGCCGGCGTGGAACACCGCCAGGTCATCGATCTCATCATCCGGCAAGCCGCTGATGGGCAGGCCCTTGGGATACGATCCGGGGTAACCGGGCGAGGCCATGACGACGCACAGGGCATGCCGCGGGTCCCAGCGAATCTCGGTCTGGTCGAGCCGGCCCGCGACGGTCGCGTCGAGCAGCTCGAGCAAGTCGGATTGCATCCGCATCAGCAAGGCCTGCACTTCAGGATCGCCGAAGCGGCAATTGAACTCCAGCACCTTCGGACCGCCGGCCGTCAGCATCAGTCCCGCGTACAGCACGCCTCGATAGTGGATCTTCTCGCGGACCAGCGCGTCGAGCATCGGTACGAGGATCTGTGTCTCGATCTGACGCATGGTCTCGCTGCTGATGGCGGGCGTCGGTGAGTACGCGCCCATTCCACCCGTGTTGGGGCCCTGGTCGCCATCGCTCAGACGCTTGTGGTCCTGGGCCGGCTCGAGCACATACAGCGTACGTCTATCAACGATCGCGAGCACCGACGCCTCGCGTCCATTCAGCCGTTCTTCCACGACGATCTTGCGACCGGCGGCCCCGAAAACGCCGTGCACGAGGATTTGCTCGGCGGCCAGGATGGCGTCCGCCGGCTGGTCACAAACGATCACACCCTTGCCCTGGGCCAGACCGGCGGCCTTCACCACCAGCGATTCGTCGCGCGTGGCGATGAACTGGCGGGCCAGCTCGTAATCCTCGAAGACCCGGGCTTCAGCCGTGGGAATGGCGTGTTGCCGCATGAGGTGCTTGGCGTAGGCCTTGTCCGCTTCGACCCGCGCCGCGGCCGCGTTTGGACCAAAAACGCGCAGCCCCGCCTGCTCGAAGGCCTCGGCCATCCCCGCCGCCAGCGGATCCTCCGGTCCGATGACGGTCAGGTCGATCGCTTCGCGGCGGGCCACGGAGAGGGCCAGGGCGATGTCGCAAGGATCGCCGGGGACGTTCGTGCCGAGCGCCTCCGTGCCAGCGTTGCCGGGGAGGACAAAGAGCTTATCGAGCCGCGGCGAGCGCGCCAGGCGATAGCAGAGGGCATGCTCGCGTCCGCCCGAACCGATGACCAGCACTTTCATGCGCACACTCCGTTACAGCGCGTTTTGAGCCATTTGGCGCAGGCGATAGCGGCTCCAGTTCGCCGGCCAGACGTCCCGGGCCGTGTCCACGCATCGTTGGTATTGTGCCCGGGCGCGGTCGAGATCGCCGCCCCGCCGCGCCAGTTCTCCCGAGAAGAAGTGCACGTCGTCGCGGTATGTGAGCGTCTCCTCGGCGAAGCTGGTCATCAGCAAGCCCTCGAAGGTGCTGGCAACGAGGCTCTCGCCGCCCGCCCCGGTGAGATACTGCCCGATGACGCGGGCGAAGGTCATGCCGGTCAGGTTGGGGTGTTTCAGCGAGCGCTCGTGGTGACCGATCTCGGGCACAATCTCGCGCGCTTCGCCGATGCGCTCGTCCATCAACAGCGTGGCGGTAAGCTCGAGCTCGACCCAGGGGATGGCGGTCGCGTCGAAGTCGAGACGGTCGGGCAGATCGCGCAGCAGACTTGCCGCACGGCTGAAATCGCCCGCCATGTAGTCGCACTCCGCCATGCGCCACAGCGTGTGCGCGTCGACGTCTCCGTCGGCGAGCTGATGCGCGCGCCACAGCCAGGTCTGGGCCAGGTCGAAACGCTCTCCATCGTAAGCGGCGTGTCCCAGGCGCAGGAACGTCGGCGGCCCCGCGCCGGCGAGGACGTCGCGCTGCCAGGTCTCGGGGACATCGCTGCCGCTGTGCCGTAGGGCGAGTTCGACGACGGCCTCCTGGGCGCAACGCCCGAGTTCGGTTTGGTCCGTGCGTAGGCGGCTCGCCTCGGCCCAGGCCGCGGCGAAGTTGCCTTCCGCCAGACGGGCCGCGACTTCGCGCTGGCGGGCGTACGGGCGGTTGTCGCCGATCAGCTCGTCGATCAGGCGGAACTGGTGTTCGTAGACGCGCCCGTCATAGCCGAGCAGCATGGCATCGTCGTCGCCGATCCACGTGGCGATGGGCGGGTGGCGTTGTTCGAGCGCCCGCACCGCCTGCGCACGGGCGGCGGCGGACGCGTCCGGACGCTCGGCGCGGCGTCGCGCGCCCTCCTCGTAAGCCGCCCCGCTGGCGCCCCAATCCGCCGGCGCCCAATCCACGATCAACTCCAGTTTGGCGGTCTCGTACAATTTCAGGGTGCCGTCGCCGATACGCACCATCAGCACCTCGCCGCTGGGGCTGAACGCCAGCGAGTGGACCGCGCGCCCCACGTCGACGCGCCCGGTCACGGTGCCATCGGCAGTCGAAACCAGCCGTACGAGGCCATCGTCGCATGCGGCCGCCAGGCGTGTCCCCGCGCGGTCGAAGGCCAATGCCGTGGCGGGCGAATCGAGCACCACCCACGGCTCCGGTGCAGGGACCGGGTTGGCGAGCGGGTTGAGCGGCGCGGTCGTCTGGCTATCAGCGGAGTCCAGCAGCACGAGTTGGCCGTTCGAGCGCGCCACCAGCAGTCGGCCCGCGTGCGGCACGAACGCCATCCCTCGAATAACGCTGCCGACGAAGCCGACCGGCGTGCGGCACGCGTCGAACACGTCACGCACGCGGGCTTCGCCGCTGGCGCCGGCGCGTGTCGCGGCGCTGGCAAAGCAGATGGCCTGCTCGTCGCCCTGCATCGATTGCGCCCAGAATGCCAGCACCCTGCCGTCGCCCGAGATCGCCACGTCCTTGAGCGTTCCCAGGCGGGGATGGCTCCAGCGCGCGAGCGGGGCGGCCGGACGCTCCAACTCGAGCAATTGCACCCACCCCTTGCAGCGCACGACGGCGCGCGTCCCGTCACCACAAATGCCCAGCGACAGCTCCTGGATGGCCTGGGGAGACGATAGTTGCTCGGCCAGGTCAGGAACCATGATGCGGGCGGGCTCCGGTTGTCGATTCGGGGCGTGGATAAATACACGCCCGCTCACATCCGCCAGCAGCACGGCCGAACCACTGGGAGCCGCGGCCCAGGCGGTCGCCGGGCGATCGAGGATTCTGCGGCGTTGGTGCTGGCGCGTGCGCGTCACCCAGTGCGTCAACACGCCCTGATCGTCCAAAGTGACCATGTTGGCCCCGTTGGGTGACAGGTGGGCGCTCTCCAGCTCGCCGAGCGTAATGCGCCAGTTTTCCTCGAAGCGCCCCCCGCGGACAACCGCGACGCGTCCGTCACGGGCCCCGAAGATGCTGGTCCCGGCGGCGCGCCGCATGTCGAAGTAGTCCCACCGCTCGGGAGTCGTGATCAACCGGTGCCACTCGCCTTGTTGGGGACCGCCAATGACGGTGGCATCCACCGCGTCACCCAGCACCGCGAGCACGTCGCCATCGGCAAAGGTCACCGCCCCGTGTGTCCAGGAACGGCGGCGCATAAGCAGGTTGACCTGGAGCCCACCCTCTTCCGCCGTGGAAACGACTTCCACACCAGCCGCCGTCGGGATCGCAATGCGGTCGAGGCCGGGCAGGAAGTCAGGTGTTCCAGCCAGGAAGCCGTTCAGCGCCTGCGAATCGAGCAACTCCCCGTTGCTGCTGAAGCGCTGCACCAGCGCCAGATCGGAAGCCGACTCGCCGATCAGGACCAGACCGGTTCCCGCGCGCAGGGCGAACGCGGCGGTTGGTCGCAGGTCGTCGGGCAGGTCGATGATGACCTGGGGCCGGTTGCCGCCCGCAGGCCACAGCCACAACCAACCGGCGCCGGCAGCCACCAGTCCGCCACTGTCGTCAACACTCAGCGCCAGCGTCTCGGCGGGCGTTTGCACCCAGTTGATGGTCTGGCAGTCATCGGTCTTCCGGATGGCGATCGCCTGTGGGCTCTCGCAGACCGCCGTGAGCGAGCCGTCTGGTGAGAGCACTGCGGGGCCGTGGCGCGCAAAATACAGCAAGCGCGCGCTGCTCTCGCCGGTGGCCAGGTAGTAGCGGCGCAGGGCCCAGCGTGCCGCGGTAGCGTCCTCATCGTCGAACGCGTCCCAGTAGTTGTCGCGCGCGTCGGCCAGGTCACCGCGCGCGCGGGCGAGATCGCCGCGCTGGATCTTCTGCCGCACCAGGGCCCGCCGCAGGCTCTTGGCGGCCCGTTCGGCGGCCCGGCGGCTCACTTCGGCCCGTTCGCGCGCGGCGCGTTCGCTTTCTTCGGCCAGAGCTGCGGCACGCGCCCCTTCGTTCGCCCGTGTGCGGGCCGTCTCCGCCGCGGCGCGCGCGTAACTCTCGCTGCGGTACAACACCGCGAAGGCAATCAGAAAACCCACCAGCATGACCAGCACGAGGCCTGCGGCACCGGCCTGCCAGCGGTAACGCATCAACGTCTTCTTGAACATGTACAAGCCGCTGGCACGCTTGGCTTCGATCGGCTCGCCCGCGAGGTAGCAGCGCAGATCTCGTTCCAGGTTGCCGGCGGATTGGTAGCGACGGGCCGGGTCCTTCTCCAACGCCTTCAGCAGGATGGTTTCGAGCTCGTCGTCCACCTCCTGCCCGAAGCGCGAGTCCGAACGCCGCGAGCGCGGCCGAATCGGATCATCGTGGGCGATGCGGGTCAGGACCTCACCCATCGGACCGGTAACGGAGTAGGGCGGATGCCCCAGCAGGGCTTCGTAGAAGATCACGCCCAGCGAGTACACGTCGCTGCGGACGTCGACGTCCTGTGAGCCGGCGGCCTGCTCGGGCGACATGTACGCCAGGGTCCCCAAAACCTGCCCCGTTACCGACAGCATCGCCACCGTCGTCTCGTCGCCTTCGACCCGCCGCGCCTGCTTCGCCAGCCCGAAATCGAGTACGTGCGGCTCGCCCTCGGCATCGACGAGGATGTTCGAGGGTTTCAGGTCGCGATGGATGACGCCGCGCTGGTGCGCGAAGTTGACCGCGGCGCAGACGCGCGCGAGTAGCCCCATCGTTTCGCGCAGCGGTGGCCGCACCTGGGCCAGGTAGCGGTCGAGGCGCAGGCCCTCGATATACTCCATGGCGAAGTAGTAGCGCCCAAGACTTATGCCGGAATCGAGAATGGCCACGATGCTGGGATGCCGTAGCGAAGCCGCCAACTCGACTTCGCGCTCGAAGCGGCGGCGCGCCGTCTCGCCCGCGAAGGGTCCCTCCAGCAGCACTTTCAGGGCTACGCGCCGCTTGGTGCCCAATTGCGTGGCGCGGTAGACGATGCCCTGTCCGCCACGGTGGATCTCGTCGTGCAGGCTGTAACCGGAGATTTGTGCTTCGGCTGCTACCGCGGCTGGATCATGCAGGCCGGATCCGAAACCACTCCCGGAGACGCGCGTGGGCAGGTCGCCGGCCTGGCTGCCGATGGTGGGGGCCTCGGAGGCCGAGGACGCGCCATCCCCGCGCGCAGCGCCGCCGTCAACTGCGTTCTGTGGCAGCGGGTTGCCCACGGGGCCGAGCCGGCCCGGTCTTGGTTCCTCGGACGGCGTTGGCATCTGTGCTCGATCATTCTGCTGCTGTCGGCCCGGTTGTCCCGGGCACTGCTGGATTCTACACTGAGGCCGGATGATTCAGCAAAAGGGCGTACGAAAGTGTCAGAACTCCACCGGTCAGGCTGGTCAGTTGCTTGCAAGGTTGCCACCTGCCAGCCGGTGGAATGGTGGGCGGGCCTCGAACGCGAGCGCGACATCGCAGAATGTCGCCGGAGGTATGCATGTTTCAACGCGTCTCATTGATGCTGATCGTGGCTGGGTTGCTGGGGCTGCTGGGCCCCGAGGTCAGTCGGGCGCAGCAGCCGCTGCAAAACGAGGCGGAGGCCGCCTGGTTCCGCAATGTCCGCCAGCTCACCAGCCCCGAGATGGGGCTGGCTCGTTCGGGCGAAGCCTATTTCTCACCGGACATGAAGCGGATCTCGTTTCAGGCCTACCCGCGCGGCCGCGAGCAGTACCAGATCTACGTCATGAACATCGACGGCACCGGGCTGAAGATGGTCAGCACTGATATTGGGGCCACGACCTGCTCGCATTTCCACCCCAGCGGTGAGAGGCTCATCTTCGCGGCCAACCATCACGATCTCCGCGAGCCCGAGGAACCACAGGAACTCGAAGCGTATCGCCCGCGGCAAACGGACGGCGCCGGGGCCCAAGGGCATCCCGGCGAACACCCGGGCAACCGGGCGGGCGGGCATCCAGGCGGGCAAGGACAGGGACAGGGCGGCCACGCGTGGAAGTACTTCCCCGGGATGGAAATCTACGAGTACACCTTTGCGACCACGCGGCTGCGGCGGCTCACGCACAGTGACGGATACGATGCCGAATGCACCTATTCGCCCGATGGCCGCTCGATCGTCTTCAGCTCGATGCGCGACGGCGATCTCGAAATCTACATCTGCGATGCCGATGGCCAAAACGCTCGCCGCATCACGAACGCACCTGGCAAAGATGGCGGCCCCTTCTTTAGCCCGGATGGCAAACGGCTGGTCTATCGCTCGGAACGGTATGGGGACGGCAACTTGCAGCTTTTCGTTAACAACTGCGCCGGTACCGCCGAACACGCCCTGACCGGGCACGACGTGTTTAACTGGTGTCCGTACTGGCATCCTTCGGGCAAGTGGATCATCTTCACGCGGGCGGATTTCCGCGGGCGGCCTAACTTCGATCTCTACCTGCTGCGCGACGACGGCTCGGAAGTGCACCGGGTCACGAGCGCTGCGGCGTTCGATGGGCTGCCCGTGTTTTCGCCCGACGGGCGCTATCTGATGTGGACGTCCCGGCGGGGGGGTATCGATGCGCCACAGATTTTCATCGCGGAATTCACCGGGCTGAGCCCCAGCGGCGAGCTGCTGGCCATGCCCGGGCCTGGCCAGCAGTAATCCGCACCAGCGGGCGTGACCGCGCGGCGGTCGGGACGGTTACAGTCCGTCTCGGGGGCCGCCGCGCGGCCGGAGGAGGGAGTCGCCCGATATTCAGGTGGCCCGGGTACGGTCGGGCCCGCCGCCCCCGCGACCATTGGCAGCCCCGGGAGGCGGCGGGGCTGGGCTCCCCGACTGGGGCGCGGGCGGCGGGCCGCTCGATCTATTGCTTCTAGGAATACTATACACTGGACAAGCGGGGCGGTCAAGCCGATACTGCTGTCATCTAGATATTGGTGACTTTCTTGAAAGGGGCTCCCATGCCCGAACGCAGACCACAGATCAACTTCCAGGTCGATCCCGCCATGAAGACCCTCTACGAGGAGGCCAAGGCCGCGGGCTTCTTTGTCACCCGCTTGTGCGCCGCCGGCCTGCTCCACTTGGTCGAGAACCCGGCTGTCCGCCTGCCGGCCCTCAATCGCTTACGCGATTGGGAGGCGGAGTACCAAGCGGTCTCGCGGAGCGCGATCCGGGATTTTGTGCAGGGGGCCCAAGCCGCTCTGCGCAGCGGCGCTCCAGATAGTCGGCGAGGCCGCAAAGCTCGCCCGGCGCGAAAAAAGCCAAAACGCGCTGGATCCTGATCTGGTGATACTCCGAACACGCGTCACACTTGCTGGCAGGCTTGCTCATGGCGAAGGCTCCCTTGTCCCGTGCTGCATCCTCCCGCAGCCGCTGTCGATGAGATTTCGGTACAGCATACGAAGTGCGGGCGGCACACCGTCCGTGGCGTTCGATTCCCTGGCCTGCCCGGCCCGCTGAGCTCGGGATGGCATTCGCGTCGGCGAATCCGACTGCTTTAGTGTACGGCCTTTGTTAGGCTGTGTAAAGCATCCCGGCTCGCTTTCCCGATCCGCCGGCATGTGCCGGAACGGCCGACGTGTTCACACGGACAAAGACCGCCGTGGGTTGTGACACCACCCTGGGCAGTCCGCCCCGCGACGGTCTTGCCCGTGTCGCCCCTCGCCAAACGCCATCCAGTCCAGCTTGCCGTTCGCCAGGGTCCGTCTGTTAGTGGTTTTCGGACGATCTGCATCCGGGTAAACACCCCAAGATCGGGGAAGACCTACCGGTGCAGCCCTCCAGGGCTACGCCTGGGCCGCGCGATCCGCCACTGCGACTACGGCAACGCGTCAAAACGCGCGGCAGACGGCTGCCGGAACGGGAGCTGCTGTAGGCCATGGTATGCGGGGCGGGAGGCTGACTAGGAGGACTCGTTATCGGGCGGTGTCGGGGAACGCGGCTCGAATTCGTGCCGCTGCTCCTGGTGCCGGCGGTATTCGTCGCGCGCGGCGGCGTATTCCTCCGGCTTCAGCGGCAGGTCGAACTCGCCGCTCGCACGGGCTTTCTCGAGAATGCTCTGCAACATCGGGATGCACCAGCCGCAACCCGTACCGGCCCCTAGACAGGCGGCCATCTGTGAGACATGCTGCGGGTGCGCCTGGCGAACGAAGGTGATCAGCTTCCGCAACGATACCTGACGGCAGTAGCATATGTTGTCGTCGAACGTCATCCGGGACACGCTCCGCAACGGTTTCGGCCCACGAGCGCCCGCGGCGGTACGCGCGGGGGCGGGTTTTCGCTCGTATCCAAAAGCATATGTTAGACGTTCTTGTGGAACATTGGCAGCGTTGGCACCGGGGGCCGCGCCGGCTGCGCTGGCCAGCCAAGTGGGGCGGATTTCTGCTGGTGCTCGGGCTCGTTCTGTACCCCAAAGTCTGGCTTTTGCCCACCTGGCTCCGGCGGATGGCGGATTTGAACGCCGTCGTGGACCCGACCCATCCGGGACTGGCCGAACTCGAGCGGGACGTACACGGCCTGCTCGGGGGGGACGAGTCCCCCGAAGCCCTGTTGGAGGCCGTACAGCAGGTCGTCTATCGCCACATCCCGTACGCGTGGGACTGGGACGTTTGGGGTGTGATGGACTACCTGCCAACCGTTGACGAAGTGCTCGCACAGGGGCGCGAAGACTGCGACGGGCGAGCCGTCCTGGCTGCCTCGCTCTTGCGGCGGCTGGGGCAGCCGGCCTGGCTGGTCTGCGACCTGAAGCACACTTGGGTAGGCACACCCGTCGGCGAGACGATGAGCCCGGGCGCAGGCGAGCAGACGCTGGTTGGCGACCAGGAGGGAACGCGGCCCCGGATCAGCCTGGGCTTGCTGGCGAACGTCGGCCGCAGCCTCGCCTTTGGCGCCAGCGTTTTCCCGTTGGCCCGCGAACTGATCATCCTGGCTACGCTCTGTGCGGTGAGCGTGCAACCGTGGTCCTCAATGTGGCGACGCGGCGCGGGATGCCTCTTGCTGCTAGTCGCCTTGGGCGTGCTTCGCACGACCGGGGGCGCCGCCGGGGAAGGAACTGGGCCGCACGGGGCATGGATCTGGGCCGGGGCGGGATTGGCAGTCGGCGGCTGGCTCTTATTAATGGTCAGAGCGGGCGGGCCGCGGAAACGTTCACGTCCAACGCTTCCTGAATCGCAGCGAGGAGATGAAGCTCGCCATGGTTGATGCCAGGGCACTCACGGGCGGCTGCGGTCCAGGCCTTGGGGCTGGCGAGGTTGGACTTCCAGAACGGCCACGTGGCGCACTGCCCCGGACGGGCGTTGTAGATCCTACAGCCGGTTTGCCCGTTACTTTCCCTTAGCAGGAACTCGCAATCGCCGTTACGGCACTCGTGCAGGCTGCATCGCCAACCGACGCGGCGCACGTGCTGGCGCTGGCACTCGGCGGTCGTCAGGCCAAGGCACTCGGCAATGGCAGCGATCTCGGACTTGATGACCCAGACGTAGCCGGGAGCCCCGCTACAGCAATTGCCACATTGCTGGCACGAAAACCGCAGCCCGTCGGCGTACCAGGGTGCGGCGGGCCGGGGGTTGCTCACGATGGCTTCCCGCAACACTTCTTGTACTTTTTGCCCGAGCCGCACGGGCAGGGGTCGTTGCGGCCCACGGATTCGTCGGCCCTGGCCCGCTCGACGGGCACGTCCGGGAGGGGGGCGTCGTCTGGCGAGACCACGTCCCGCTGGGCGCGCTTTTGCTCCTGTTTCCGCTCGTAGCGTCGGGAGAATTTGTCGTCCGCTTCAGCCATCGTAGCGCCTCAATTCAGCCCCCGGTTCTTGTCCAAAGAATACAACAGACGGGGCGGCAAAGCGACCGAAATGGCAAAGTGGAGGGGTCGTTGGGTGCGTGACACTTCAGGCGGCTTTTGAATAGGCGGGTCGGTTGTCCCAGTAATTCTGCCAGCGGTCATCTTGCGAGAGCCACAGAGCACGCAGGGCCAGGACGGTCTCCACGCCGGGCAGA
>JAHJAR010000305.1 GCA_018814045.1 Planctomycetota bacterium
CTTGGTGAGGCGGATGACCTTGCCGAGGAACTGCTCGTAGACCTGGCCGAGGATGTCGGCGGGCAGGACGGAGAACTCGTAGGGGCTTTCGGGGTAGTAGAGCCGGGCGAGGATGTCCTTGAGCGGGTTGTCGTCGAGGTTGAGCCCGGGGGTGAGGTCGTCGGGTGCTTCCGGCCGGCCTCTTTCGCTGGTGAAGTGGAAGAGGCCGGAGTTGTAGCGCTCGTCGGCACGGCGGAAGCGCTCGAAGAGGCGGGCGTAGAGCGCCGTGCCGCTCTCTGACGGTCGCGGTTCGGATCGGCCGCTCTCTGACGGTCGCGGTTCTGTTCGGGTTGCGCACAGGGCCTGGAGCGTGCCGTAGGGCTCGATGCCGCGGTCTTCGCAGATGCGCAGGAAGACGATGCGGTCGATGGTGCGTTGAACGGCGAAGTTGAGGTCGCGTTGAGTCAGGTCGGGATTTCGCAGAGCGAGGTTGCGGGCGAGGACGTCGCGCCACTGCTCGATCTCCGCCAGGAAGGCGTCGTCGACCTCGGCGGTGCCGCGCTTGCGCTTGGAGGATTCGGCGTATTTGTCGAACGAGCCCTTGAGGATCGCCTCGCGTGCGAAGACGGACGCCAACTCGTCCCAGCGCTGGGAGTATTCGTCGTAACGGAAGTAGAGCACGCGGGCGGTGCTGGCTTTGTCGGAGCGAACGGGCTTGACGCGGCAGTCGTAGACGGCGAGCTCTTCGAAGTCGGTCAGGATCGAGAGCGGGAGCTTGGCGGACCAGGCGTAGCGGCGAAGCTGAAAGGCCGGGCCGGCGTCGGCCTTGATGTCGACGCTGGGCTTCTTGGCTTCGACGAAGAACTTGCGAACACCGCCCACGCGGAAGCAGTAGTCGGGGGCCTTGGTGGCGCCGCCGATGTGGATGGCGTCCTCGTGGATGACGTCCTTGTAGGCCTCGGCGTAGCCTTGTTCGTTCCAGACGTCCCAGCCGAGCGTTTTGAAGAACGGATCGATGAACTCGCGGCGGATCTGGGTCTCGTTGTAGCGCCCGGCGTGGTAGGCGTCCGCGTGCTCGTGGAAGCGGGCGACGAGCTCGGCGACCGGCGTGGGTGCGGACGACGTCTCCGGTTCTTTCGCTGCGGCTTTCCTGCGCGCCATGGTCACAGAATGGCGGCATTGCGGGCTTGCGTCAACGCGCGTTCGGCACGGGCCGGCGTGAGCCTGACCGGCAGACCGCGGCCACGCTCCGCGGAGGAAACGTGGCCGCTGCCTGTTCCGAAGGTGATGTCTGCTGCGTCGAGAGCGTTGTAAACAGACTACAGTGATATGCCGAGGCGACGCGCGATGTCGGCGGCGGCCGAGAGCCAACCCACGAGTCAGGCGGCTACCGACTCCTCCACCGGCGGCGGTGGCGTGGAACCAGTCCCCTTTTGCAGCGGGCTGATCGCCACGCTACTCCGTCCCGCAGCGGCGCCGGCGCATGGCCACGGGGCCCGACTAACCGCCGGCATCAACACCCCGCCGAACCCGTCACACATCCGAAGCTGTTGCAGGTGTCCTTGACCCTTGGGCCGGAGTGCGATAGCGTAGATACGTGGCGTACGGTCGACCTAGAGGTCGGCAGTCAGCGCGTGATAATGCTCGAACGCGGCCTCGGGATCGGCCCAAACGCCGAAGAAGTGCACGCGAGCACGGTTTTCTGGCACCACTGACCGTTCGGATGTGCCGTCAAAGGACAAGACGGATACGGTTTCTCCGACTTGCTGTGTCGAGTTTTCGGCATGACGACAACCAGTTCAGTGAGTCATTGATGGGGCTAGTAGCGCCTTGGCCGGTTGTCGCAGAAAGGTTGGCGGCGCGCGTCGTCGGGTGTAAGTCGTTTGAAAATCGATATTTGGAGAGGTGCCCGAGTGGCTGAAGGGAACGGTTTGCTAAACCGTCGTAGGGTTTCATAGCCCTACCGGGGGTTCGAATCCCCCCCTCTCCGTTGAAACCCCGCTTCGATCCTGGGAGCGGGGTTCTTCCTTTTGCGCGCTGGTTGCCACGGGGCTGCGAACCGCGACGCTGGTCCTTCGGCAGGCGGTTCTCCTGCAGACTTGGTGAAAGAGCGGTCCAGGACGTGCCCGGGGGCCGTGGGACCGTCGATTTTGAGCAAGTATCGCAGGATACCCGCCTGCGATCGGGTCATTCCGGCAGGGTCTCACCACAAGTGCGGGAGGACCGGTTTGGGCGCCCCTTGACATTCAAGTTTGCCGCCTGTGCCGCCGCCCATGCGGCGAAGACGGGGCTTGCAGGCCCGCAGCTCTCGCTTGGATCGGGAGGCCTCTTGCGGCGTGTTCATCATCGAAAGTCCCGCAACTGGGAAATCTCGGCTCCAGGACGCGGCGCCGCTATCGCTGAACTGACCCAGCGAGGGCCGATCGATTCCCCTCGGCCCACCGGACCATGAGCTGGGCGTTGTTGGCGTCATGCGAGGTTTCGACCCTGGGCACGGTTTCGGGCCTTTGTCAGGAAACACAAGCAGATTGTCCGCAGGATGATCAGGCGAGCGTCGTTTCACAAGTGAGAAGGACGTGTGCGATGATGGTCATCGCTCCGGTTTTGGAATCTCGGTTCCTTGGAGGTTGCATCATGAAGCAGTTTGTAAGCACCTTGGCAATCCTGGCGCTGCTCCCCACTGTAATGGCTGGCGCTGGCCTTGGTGGGCCCGGCGTGGAGGGTCCGCCGCCTGGGTCTGTGCGGGTCGAAGGGGTAATTGCTAGCACCGACACGGGTGCCTGGCAGATCACCGTGGGCACCACAGCGATCCAGATCACCGCAGACACCATTCTGCGGATGCAAGGCCAGCCTATCACATTCGATGACCTTGCCGTTGGGCAAACCGTCGCTGCATGCGGTGTCGAAGATGATGAGCTGCTTATCGCCCATCGTGTCACGGTCAAGTATGGTGGCGCGATAATCAACTTTGTGGGAAGCGACAGAGCCACCCAGGAGATTGTAATTGCGATCGCGCCGCATACTCTCCTTCTTGGGTTCGAGCAAGGGGGATCGGTAGTCGTTCATGCGGATATTCCGTACGCCGAAGTGAACGCGGACACGTTAGCCCTCGACGGCATTGCAGCGGCGTGGGCCAAGCCCGATGATTGCGGAAACCTCGTGGCCTATTTCGATGAAGCCGCAGTCAAGGCAATCGTCGCACCGCCTAGTGCTACCCTGACGCTCACCGGTGAAACCAAAAGTGGGAGTCCCTTCACCGGATCGGACACTGTCCAGGTGAAGGTCAAGCCGTAGGTGGGCCAACCGGTTATGACAGCGGAGGACAGCGGTGCCGCGGGTGTGCCGGGTTATGGATGAGGGTGTCCTTGGCGCTCTTAGCATCAAGGTGCGGTGCGAAGGCCAATAGCGTCGCCAGAGGCGCCGTCATGCGCTGACGCTTGAATTGTCCCGCACGTCGGGCACTCTGCCCAGGGGAGTGGCCGACGTGCTTGTCTGCGAGCATTCCCCGAATAGAACTTATCTACATGGCCCGCATTTCTCACCAAATGCTGCCTGGCGCGCTTCTACGCGCCTGCGGCCGGTCGGTCGGAGCTGAACTGACGAAGCGGCGCGGACAAACAGCAAGAATCGGGGCGAAAATCGGGGGACACCAAGAATCGGGGGACACCATACTGATTCTCAAAGATCGGGCTCTTCCGTAGAATTCAAGGCGTCGTGCGTGAGGGCCACGCAGCCGACGATGAACCCGGGCACCGGATGCATGGTCGTCACACAGCCCGCGCGCCCCGTTCTCCAGCGCAGGATGTCGGCGTCCGGTCAGCCGCCGATCAGCAGCGTAATGAACGGGTCGATGTCGAAGCCGTTAACCGCGCCGTCGGCGTTGATGTCGGCCAGCACCAGGTCGCAGTCGGGGTAGACCGGATCGTAGTACGCCGGCCCCTTCAGCGCGGCGATGAACGCATCGATATCGAAGCCGTTGATGATGCCGTCGCAGTTCAGGTCGCCAAACTGGAACGAGCCAGACTCGTCGGCGCCCATGTAAGTCGAGTTTCCGCTGATCGTGCAGTTGGTGAGCGTTGGGTTGCTGGAATGTAGACAATGGACTCCGCCGCCGGCGTAGGCCGAGTTTCCACTGACCGTGCAGTTGGAGAGCGTTGGGTGACTATAAATGTAGCAGTAGAGGCCGCCACCGCTGCCGTCAGTGGCCGAGCCGTCTTCGAGCGGGTCGCTGACCGTTGGATCGCCCGGCCCCGGGTCGTTCGGGGCGTCGTCGTCGACGTACCAGGTTGTCTGCCCCGGCGTGGCGGCCGCCAGGAAGATCGCCGTCAGGATCGTCGTCCAGGTTCTGATTTGCATCGCCTTGGCCCTCCTGCCAGTCAATTCCCGCGAAAGGGATGTACTGCCAGCATTTTGGCACAATGAACGCGTGGCATGAAACGAGGATCTCGCACCAGCGAGTGCCTCAGTGGGCGTTCTCGCTTCATGACCCAGTGTCCCGAATCAGAAGTTCGCTTAACAACGAAGATCGCAGAGCCGCGGGCTTTTGGCCCGCGCGGCACCGCGCAGGCCGAAGCCTGCGGCTCTTTCAGCGAGCGAGACTCATGTACCGACGTTCGGACTCAGGGCACTAAAACCTATCCCAAGACTGATTTCCGAGTTCCCATGGGGCTTGCGCCGCACCCACGGGGGATGAAGATCCCAATTTACGGGGCAGCCGCGGTCAGGGGACGGTTGCGTGGAACCGCACGAATACGCGCGCCACGTGGCGCGGCGGTAAGCTCCTGGAGGGTTTTGGGATAGCTTCCAGTTACCCTGCCGACCTGCTTCCTGGCCGCTGCTCCGCTCCGATCTTGAACCGCCGACCGCGGCTCGGTAGTATGATTGATGACGCAATGTTTGGGATGGACGGAAAGAGGTTTATCGGCGGCAATGCGCGTGTCACGAGCCGATGGCGAGGCAGTTCGGCAGGGAGC
The DNA here is from genome assembly GCA_018814045.1 of Planctomycetota bacterium. Lineage (GTDB taxonomy): Bacteria > Planctomycetota > Phycisphaerae > UBA1845 > Fen-1342 > JAHJAR01. Next base: position 4,953 of record JAHJAR010000305.1, read on the forward strand.
CGCGGGATGCGGGGCAGTGGCCCGGTCCGTGGACGCCTTTCCGCGCCGCCGGCCAGATATCGTGCCGCCGTGCGTCTGCGTCCCGTGAACCGGCACACGTTGCCCGACTGGGGACCGCGGGGCCGCCATCCCAAGTCTGAAGCGGAGAGAGTGCTAGAACATCCCGCAGAAACACTGAACCTGGGGCACGACTGCTCGTGCCATCAAGGCAGCTCGCAGAGCTAGCGTAAGGAGAAGGAGATGCACACGCGATACGGGTTCTGGCGTCTCGGCACGTTCGCCGTTGTCGCCCTGCTACTGAGCACGAACGTCAGTTGGGCGGATTCCTGGGTGGCCGCCAGCAGCAACGGATCCGCCGTTCTCGAGGAGGCGTCCGCCGCGATCGTCCCTGAGTTGCTGGTCACCGATTTCGGCACCGCCGGCTTGCGAGTCGATGTCAACATTAGTGGCTTGACCGTCACGCCGCGGATAACCAAGGCCGGAACGTTCGTCGAGTTGGGCTGGACCGACCAGCCGCACCTGGGCCAGATCGGCACCCCGGCCGTGCCCGTAATCCGGCGTCTGTTCACGGTCCCGGTTGGCGCGGAAGTCTCCTGCGATGTCGCGGCCGACAATGCCGTGCTGATCGACGCCGGCGTGCTCGGCGGCCCGTTCCAGGTCATGCCGATCCAGGCCCCGATTCCGAAGTTGCCCGGGGCGCGTGAGCAGGCGGAGTTCTGCTTTGACGCCGCCGCTTACGGCATCGATGCCGACCTGCCCGGCGCGCGTGTCGCGATCGAAGAGTTGGGCATCACACGCGGCCAGCGGCTGCTGCTGCTGGAAGTGCGGCCCATGGATTACAACCCGGTGGCGCAGCGCGTGCTGCTCTGGACCAACGTGACGGTTGATTTGCGCTTTGCGGGTGGTGACCGTTCCGGGCTGGAAGTGTCACCGCTGTCTGGCCTGGACAAGGTCGTGCTCAACCCGCAGCCGCGGGCGCGCGCCGGCCGCGGCGGTAACTACCTGATCGTGGTGGCGGACGTGTATGAAGCCGTCATCGCCGACTTTGCCACCGCCAAGCAGAACCAGGGCTTCTACGTCATGACCTACGCCGTGCCGGCGGGCACGTCGGCCGCGGCGATCAAGAGCTACATCCAGGGCCTGTGGGGCACCGCGGATGCCCCGGATTACATCCTCCTGGTCGGCGACACGGATCGCATTCCACACTGGACCGGCGGCGGGAGCTACAACCCGGTCACCGACCTGCCGTACACGTGCATGGACGGAGCCAGCGACTGGTTCCCGGACATCGCGATCGGGCGCTTCCCGGTGCGCTCCACCAGCCAGCTCGCCGACGTAGTCGAGAAGACGCTGCTCTTCGAGGACGGCCCGTTGCCCGACCCTTCCTACAACGCTCGGGCGGTGTTCATGGCCTCCGAGGACAACTACGACGTCAGCGAGGGCACGCACAACTGGTGCATTTCGACCTACCTGGAGCCAGCCAACGTCGTTTCTGACAAACTGTACTGCCACACGTACAACGCCACTACTCAGCAAGTACGCGACGCCTTCAACGGCGGGCGGCTGTTCGGCGTCTACAGCGGCCATGGCGGTCCGAGCGGCTGGGGCGACGGCCCGCCCTTCTACCAGAGCGACGTACGGGGCCTGACCAACTACGGCATGTACTCGTTTGTGCTCAGTTTTGCCTGCTCGACCGGCACCTACAACGACACCGAGTGCTTCACCGAAACCTGGCTGCTGGAGGAGGACAAGGGCGCCACCAGCGTCTGGGGCTCTTCTGTGAGCAGCTACTGGGACGAAGACGACATCATGCAACGGCGCCTGTTCACGGTGTTGTACGACGACTACGTCCGCGAGGTTGGCCCGGCGTTCAACCTGACACGCACGCGCTACGCCGAGTATTGGGGCACCGGCCCGACCACGCAGATGTACTTCGAGATGTACAACCTCATGGGCGATCCGAGCCTCTATCTGCCGGATACCGAGGCCGGCCTGAGCGTCAGCCCATCGTGCAGCTTCGCGTCGGAAGGCCCGAAGGGTGGCCCGTTTGCACCTGAGAGCAAGGTCTATCAACTCACCAACCGCGCGGATTACGCGATCGACTTCGAGGTCACGCACGACGGCGCGGCCTGGGTTACGCTCTCGGGCGACCTGAGCGGGACACTGCCACCCAGCGGAACGGCCAATGTAACCGTGACGATCAACAGCAACGCCAACCTGCTCAACCAGGGCTCGTACTTCGACACGGTCTTCTTCACCAATACCACCGACCATGTCGGCGACGCCCTGCGGGCCGTGGAGTTGACCGTCGGCGTTCCGACGCTGCAAATCGGCTGGGACCTCGACACGAACCCCGGCTGGACGACCACCGGTCAATGGGCCTGGGGGCATCCGACCGGCGGTGGCGGGGAGTATGGCTATCCTGATCCCACCGGCGGCCACACCGGCAGCAACGTCTACGGCTACAACCTGAGCGGCGACTACACCAACAACATGCCGGAATACAACCTGACCACTGCGGCCATCGATTGCACCGGTTTCACACGGGTTACGCTCAAGTTCTGGCGCTGGCTCGGTGTCGAACAGCCCACGTTCGACCATGCCTACGTCCGTGTCAGCAACGACGGCACCAACTGGACCACCGTCTGGGAGAACGATGCCCAGATCACCGATAACTCCTGGCAGCAACAGTCATACGACATCTCGGCCATCGCCAACGACCAGCCCACGGTATATGTCCGCTGGACGATGGGCACCACCGACACGTCCTGGCGCTTCTGCGGCTGGAACATCGACGACGTGGAGATCTGGGCGGTTGCCGCGTCGCTGTACGAAGTCGGCGACCTGAACTGCGACGGCCACATCGATGGTTTTGACATCGAGCACTTTATCCAGGCCATCGACGACATGGCCGGCTACATCGCCGATCACGACGGAGACCCTTATCCGCCCTGCGACCCGTGGTTGGCCGACATGAACCAGGACGGGCACGTGGACGGCTTCGATATCGACGGTTTTGTTTTGCTGTTGGGCAGCTAGGCCGGCTTTCGACCACTACGTGACGTCCGAGCTCGGTCCCGGTCACGGGCCGTCGCGAGCAGAGAGGGAGGCGGGGCCGTGGCGGGAGCATAACGCCGCCGCGGACCAGCACTTGGCACATCGTTTGGCGGCGGCGCCGGACGAGTCGGCTGGCTGGCCGCGTTTCGGACGTATGCTGTCGCCGGGCATCCGGGGACGACGCTGGTGCAGCATCTCTTAACTCATGCTTGAACGCCACTTATGATCTGCTATGCTACGGGTTGGGTTCCGTAACACCCTTGCCCGGCGAAGATGAATGCCGCTCGACGCAGCGCGCAGGCGCGTGGTGGCCGAGCATGATGGAAGGACTAGTGGTCATGCGGACAACAGCGGACCGGCGTGGGTTCACGCTGATCGAGTTGCTGGTCGTCGTCGCGATTATCGCCCTGCTCATCTCGATCCTTCTGCCCGCTTTGCAGCGGGCGCGCGAGCAGGCCAAGGCCGTCAAGTGTATTTCCAATCTGCGGCAGATCGGCGGCGCGATGCACATGTACTTCGACGAGGAGCAGGACTGGTTCCCGTTCGCGCAGCGCAATTTCGACGGCGGCGCTCCGGGCCACGCCTTCTACTACGGTGGGCATCCCGGCCGCTGGGTCCCGGGCACAAACAGCCCCAAGCAGTGGTGGGGCTACTGCGACCAGACTTACCGCAACAGCCCGCGCGGACGACCGTTGAACAACTACCTCTATCGCGATCTGGACTCCAAGAAAGACGGCCCTGTCAATCAGGGCAAGCCGTGGTTTGAGCGCAAACGTGAGCTGCCCATCTTCGAGTGCCCCTCGGACACGAGCGGCTTCTGGAACACCGAAGCGGGCCACGACCCGAACGATCTGACGCGCATTTATTCGACCTACTGGCAGTGCGGCAGCAGCTACGACTCCAACTACTACTCCATGTGGTACTGGGCCTCGCAGGTGGAACCCGCAGGCGGCGATCCGAACGCTACCCGGCTCTACCTCCAACGCACGAACAACCTCCTCAAGAAACAGCTCCAGTTCTACGCCTCCACATTCGTCATCCTCTTCGAGGATCCGATGGACTCCGCGCTGTACAACAAGATAGAGCGGACCGGCTGGCACAAGGAGATGAACCGCCACAGCGTGCTGTTCCTCGATAGCCACGCGGTGACCGCGTATATCGACACAACCACAGGGGACTACTCGGGCCCCGGCTGGAAGACCTGCGCCGGCACCGATGCCGGCGACCCCATGGCCTGGTGGAACAACGAGGACGACCCGGACTACAAGTACCGCAACCTCGGCCCTTGACCCCGGAGTAACACTTCACCCGTCTGCAAGATTTTCTGATTTTTCTGCGATTTAGCCCTTGCGCCGGGAGCGCGCACGCGCGTATATACTCGCTATGCGCAGCACGGCGACGCGCTCCGACGCGCGGGACAAAGCGAAAGCCCTCGA
>JAHJAR010000306.1 GCA_018814045.1 Planctomycetota bacterium
AGGAAACGCATATCCGCGTGATCGGCGAAGACGAAGGACGCCAACACGCTCGCTTGATGTACGAGCTTCTCGGGCATGAGCCCTGCGGCATCACTGAGCTACGCGCTCTCGGCGAGCATGGCCCGTGGGTGGCGTACGCTGACAATGCGGCATCCTTCGTCGACTTGGCCATGGAACGCAATCGTCGTGGCGAGCATGTCTACGTCGGTCTACAACCGCGCCCCAAAATGATGGGACAATCCGCTTGGAATGTCTGGCAGCCCGCCCGCGGAGGCAGAGCCGGCAACGTTGCCCGAGCCAAGGACATCGAATACGTCACGAACATTGCGCTGGACATTGACGTGTCCACGCCGCAACGAGCCGCGGGCCACCCCGCCAGCGATGACGAGCTCTGCGTCTGTGTCGTAGTAGCTCGGCGCCTCCTGACGGCCGAGGGATTCGCGGGCACCGCCGCTGTGGCGCTCATCCCTGAGCCCGCCTGGATGGACTTCTTGGTTCAATGTGCTTGGCTGGACGGCGGTGACGAACTCGCTCATCGAATCAGCCGACATGATGCGCAACGCTATTCACACGGGGAGACGCAGGCGCGGCTCGAGCGGATACGTCGTGCGGGGTACCGGCCCAAACGCTGTCGGCATCTGTCAGGGGAGAACGGGTTATTCGAGTGCCCGCGCATCCACGGATGTCCCGTACGTCGCCCCATTGACCTGACCGCGCGGAAACAACCACGATCTCGTCCGAGACCGCAACCTGATACGAAGGCGCCCCATGAGAGTATATGAGTACGCGCTCAAGACGGGGATTACCCGCACCAAGGAGTTCCAGCGCAAGCGGCTCGCCACGCACGCCGTCAATGTTGGTACCAAGTGCGGGCATGGATGCACGTACTGCAGCACCGGCGCCATGCTGCGCATGCACTCATCCTTTCGGAGCCTCGGGCTAAACCCGTTCGGCAACGGGTACGCCATTGTCGATCCGACGACGCCCGAGCGTGTCGCTCGCGATGCTCGGCGGATCCAGGAACGGGGAACGGTCCAGCTCTGCACGACCGTGGACGCCTGGGCTCCGGAAGCGCAGAAACATGGTCTCGGCCGCCGCTGCATGGAGGCCATCCTCTCGGAGCCGATGTGGAACGTACGGATCCTGACCAAGAATGCAGCCGTTGTTCACGACTACGGCTTGATCGAACGACACAGGGACCGTGTTCTGGTCGGCCTCAGCATCACCGCCACACCCGACAAGAGCGACGTGCTAACCGCGGTGGAGCCGAACGCGTCACCGATCGCGCAACGCGTGGCGGTCTTGGGGGAGGCCCACGCCCGAGGCCTCCGTACGTATGCCATGCTCTGCCCGATCCTTCCGGGAATCGCGGATGCGCCAGAACAGGTTGATAGTCTGGTCAAGCTAGCCGTTGCGTGCGGCGCCGAAGAGATCTTCACGGAGCCGATTAACGCAAGGGGGCCCGGATTGAAGGCGACTCAGGACGCGCTCGATTCGTCCGGTTTCCGCACCGAGGCTGCGGCCATCGCGCAGATCCGGCGGAAGAGGAACTGGTCAAGCTACGTTGTCAGCTTGGTCGAGAACATCCAGCGCAGCGTCCGCGCCCGGACAGACATCACCAAGTTACGGATCCTCCTCTATCCATCCGGCCTGGCATCCGAGGATGAGGCCAGGATCCACCAAGACGACGCCGGCGTGATCTGGTTGGGTAAGGACACCGCACGAGCTCCACCCGACAATGCGCAAAGTTGAAACCTACGAGCGCTTCCATCGGCACATCGCCGTGTGGCTCGATCGCGAGATCGACCCTGTTCTGGTCGTTGGCCCGCCCGGCGTCGGAAAATCGCACGCCTACGCTACCCGGTTGGGCAACCGGCCGTATCACCGCTTCGGCGGTCGACAGACGCCGCTCCACGTCTACAAGTCGCTTCACGATGATCCCCACCTGCCGGTTGTCCTCGACGACATCTCCGCGTTGCTCCAGGAAGACTGCTTCAGGGATATGCTGAAGGGGCTTTGCGAATCCGGCGAGCGCAACCTGCACTGGGGTACGACCACCAGCAAGCTCGAGGGCCGCCCACGGTCATTCCGCTGCACGTCACCGGTCTTGATCGTAATGAACGAGATCCCCTCACGAGATGCCGATGTGCAGCCATCCTGGATCGCTGCGATGCGATCGAATTCGCCCCCACCAAGTCCGAGGTACTCGCCCGGATGCACGAGCTCTTCTCGGCCGACGCCGAGTTGATCGACCTGATCGCCGAATTGCCCACGCTTCCATCGCTGAGAACGTTGATCAAGGCCCGCCGTTGGCAAGATTCCAAGCACCTCAACCTGGTGGAGGAGTTGCTTGCCGAGTGCGGGGCGCCGCAGGCGGTCGTCCACCTGGCCCGGATCATAGAGACCCACCCCGAAAGCGAATGGTGCGCCCGTTACCTCGCCGAAACCGGCTTAACCGACCGCACCTACCGACGGCACAAACGCCTCGCCCTTCAACTTGTCGACTGCCGCGCATCCGCAGAGCCGCGTCCGGATGTCCGCGACCATCTGCCAGGGCAGTCCCAGTCGGAACACGGACTGTCCGACTACTGACTGCGCGTACAAGTCGCTCGGGCACCCACTCGTCGCGTGCATCCGGATACCGCCGTCATCTTCAAGTCGCACCGGCGACACCATCCGAGAGCGCATACCCTTCATAATCGACTTTGCACGAGAGCAACCGGCAAGGGCATGTAGCTCCGCTGGTGTTGCACAAGCGCACGTGATTCGTTTACCGAGTACACGAAGTCTGCCAATGGTCGATCTTCGTAACGAAACAGTAATCTCCATACGCGACGTGCCTGGATATCTTCCCGTGCGTCCGAATGGGAAGCGTGTGCACATCAGCGCCTGTTACCGCTGGATCCAGCGCGGTGTTCGTGGCATCAAGCTGGAAGCTCTGCGGATCGGTGGGACCATGTACACTTCGGTGGAAGCCCTGGAGCGCTTTGGCCTCCGTTTGAACAACGGAGCTTGCGAAACACATTCGCGCCCCGAATCCTCCACCCGCAAGCGGCAGGTCAACCAGGCGTCGCAGCGGCTGCGCAACCTCCTTGAAGCCACGCCGTCGAAGGAGAAGACCCACGAGTCAGGACGCGGGCAATCGCCATCGATGCCAAAGCGGTAACAAGGGCGTAGGAGTCGCGCATTGCAACGGCTCCAAGGACCGCTCTCATCGACGCTCAACCGCGAAACCACCCGGCGACGACTGCCAGCGTTGGTGGCTGGCAGTCCTGGTCGGCATGGCCAGTTTTTGGGTTCACGCAGCCTCGTGGGCGTGTGATTGGCTACTTGACGCAGCAATAAGCTACCAATAGGCTACTCCAGTGAAAGGCGGTGATTCATCATGCTCACGCTCCGGCCAGGACGATTGCGGGACCTTTCGCTACCGATCGGCACTGGATGGCTGCTCGCCGATTGCATGGAGGCTCGCGGCAAGCAGGACCTGTGGATGCGGCAGAAGCCGGAGGTCATTGAGGCGCTCCACGAAGTGGCCATCATCCAGAGCGTCGAATCGTCCAACCGCATCGAGGGGGTGACGGTCGCCTCCGACCGCCTGCGGCCTCTCGTGCTGGGACGAGCGAAGCCACGTAACCGCTCGGAGGAGGAGCTAGCTGGCTATCGTCGTGCACTGGAGTGGATCTTCACCCGCAAGCGCAAAGTTGCGACCACGCCAGCGGTCATTCAGCACCTGCACAAGCTCGCGCAGCAGGGAGCCAGAGACGCCGGCAAGCTGAAGACTCGCGACAACGAGATCATTGAGATTCTGCCGACGGGCGACCGGCGCGTTCGCTTCAAGCCGACTCCCGCTAAGGAGACACCAGATGTGCTGGCGGAGTTGTGCAGCTCCTATGAGCAAACCTGCGGGGATGAGGCACTTCCACCGCTGCTAACGATCGCAACGTTCGTGTTTGATCTGCTGTGCATTCACCCGTTTCGTGACGGCAACGGCCGCGTATCGCGTATGGCGACAGTCCTGCTGCTTCTGCAGCATGGATTTCAGGTCTGCAGATTCATCAGCCTGGAACGGTTGACCGAAGAGCGCAAAGAGGACTACTACGCCGTGCTGCAGCAGTGCTCTGAAGGCTGGCGCCACGGCAAGAACGAGATTGTGCCGTGGTGGAACTTCTTTCTCGGGATCATCCGGAGCGCGTATCGGGCGTTTGAAGAGCAGGTCGCATCGTCGAACGCCCGACTGGGAAAGACCGAGTTGGTGCGACAGGCCGTGCTTGCGCAACCGGAGGCGTTTACCCTGGCCGACATCGCCGTCCAGGTACCTGCCGCCAGCCAGCAGTTGATCAAGAAAGTGCTGGCGACCCTGAAAGAAGATGGCCAACTTAAAGTCGTCGGCCGTGGTCGCGGGGCGTATTGGCGCGTGCTTCGGTGAGCTCCGCAACCACGGCCGGGACATGGGGGACGATCTGGTGTGATCCGGCAGCGCTCGTTGCGGGGTCGACCATAATACGGAGACCGTTCGCCGACGCGTTGGTGGGATGGTTGATGGTCGTGCGAATCGTGATGCCCTTGGCGCTGAATCCGAGACAGTTCATACTGAGCCATAATCGACCGTTTCGAGCTTACAGCGAGTATTAAGGCGAACCGCGGCTGTGTGCGGGAAGTTGTTTGGGGAACGCGAAGAATCTCCGTCGCGAGTGAGGGCGAGTCAGAACCGTGAGCGTTTCAGGAGACGAGTCCCAATCTGCCGTACCAGATGATGCCGGCATCGAGTCGACGGCCAAGGCGGGCCATGCGGGTGAATCTGAACTTCGTGCCGCCGAGGATGCGACCGAGCCCGAATCTCCAGACGCGACTGCGTTGAGCCGACAGCTCAACGGCATTCAGCGTATTCTGGACGAATTCCAAGGCCACCTGCTCGATCGCCTGCGGTACGACGACGCCAAGGAGAAGGCGTTTGATCGGCTGTATGCCGAGTTGGACGAGTTAAAGAAGGACCGCGCCGGAGAATCGCTCAAGCCGCTTCTTCGGGACCTCACCCTGTTGTACGACCATATCGCCGAAGCCGCTCGGCAGTCTCCAGCGGCCAGTCAGACGCTCGACGTGATACGTGAGGGGCTGCTCGAAGTACTGTATCGCGCGGATGTGGAGCCGGTGGCGGTCACAACTGGTCGTTTTGATCGCTCGATTCAGTACGCGGCGCGCGTGGTCGCCGCTGACCACGAGGAGCAGGATTGGACAGTGGCCGAAGTGCTCAAAGACGGTTTCAGTTTTCGCGGGATCCTGCTCCGCCCGCAGCACGTCGTCGTTCGGCGGTTCCGTCCGCGGGCGATTTCAGATGACTCGGCCGGTGAGGGTACCTCGGACAGCGCAGGGTAGGTGTGCGACTGAATGGCAGCTCTTGTTGACGAAGGAGTAAAATAGATGGGCGCCAAATTCAAACCGGGTAAGACCGTCGGAATCGACCTGGGTACGACGCGGTCGTCGGTCGCTCACGTGGATGAGTTCGGCAAGGCGGCGGTTATCCCTAACGCGGAGGCCGAGCTTGTCACACCGTCGGTTGTGCTTATCGACGAAGGTGACCTGCGAATCGTTGGGTCGGAGGCGAAGAACCAATCGGTCGCCGCCGGCAGCCGCGTGATTCGCGAGTCAAAGCGCGATATCGGCCGGACCGACGCGAAGTGGGATATCGATGGAACGGTCTACACCCCGGAGATGATCGGTTCGCTGATTCTGACGAAGCTCAAGCAGGATGCGGAGACCAAGCTGGGCGTACCGGTCGTGAACGCCGCAATAACGGTGCCCGCCTATTTCGACGACAGCCAACGTGCGGCGACAGAAGCCGCAGGCGAGCTGGCGGGGCTGAACGTCGTGGCGATCTTGAACGAGCCGGTGGCGGCTGCATTGGCGTACGGGCTGGATCGCGATCGTTCCGACGGCCATGTTGTGGTCTATGACCTCGGAGGCGGGACCTTCGACGTGAGCGTAATGAAGATCGAGGGCGGCCAGATCACGATGGTGGCCACGGACGGCAACGTCGAACTCGGCGGCAAGGACTGGGATGACCGCATCATCCAGCACATCGCCGAGAAGTTCCGGGCCGAGCATGGTGCAGACCCGCTGGAGGACGTTGACGCGTACCAGCAACTCAAGAACGACGCCGAGTCCGCCAAAGAATCGCTCTCCTCGAAGGAGAAGACACGGGTCATCGTGCAGTACGGCGGGGCGAAGATGGTCCACGAGCTGACGCGCGACGTGTTCGAGGAACTCACCGCAGACCTGCTGAGCCAGACAGAGAACACACTGGCCGAGGTGGTGGAGGAACAGGCCGGACTGTCGTGGGACGACGTGTCCCAGGTGCTGCTGGTGGGCGGGTCCTCCAAGATGCCGCAGGTGGCGCGGATGATCCGCGAACTGACGGGCAAAGAGGTGAAGGTCGGCGATCCGGAGCCGGACCTGTGCGTCGCGCTCGGGGCGGCGGCCTACGGCGCGATCCTCGAAGCGCAGGCGGTGGACTCGGATCCGGACATGGACGAGAGCCAGCGCAACGAGATCAAGGAGCGGATTCTCGCGCTGCCGCCCAGCCGACGGGAGAAGCTCACTGAGACGCGCGTCACCATGGTCACGTCGCATGCGTACGGCGTCGAGGTGATCGGCTAAAACGGGCAGCCGTACAACGACGTGCTCATTGAGAAGAACGCCGCGCTGCCCGCTTCAACGACGCAACGGTACGGCACGTACGAAGACAACCAAACATCGGTCGAGGTGAACGTGTGGGAGGGCGAGCAGAAGGATCTGTCGTTCTGCAAGAAGGCCGGAACCGGGCCTATCAGCGGGTTTCCGCCGCTGCCCAAGGGTTCTCCTCTGGAAGTGACGATGACGTTCACGGAACAGGGGATTATTGAAGTCCACGCGCGGGAGCTCACGCACGGCCGCGAGTTGAATATGCGACTAGAGCGCCCGCAGGGGATGACCGAAGCGGAGAAACGGCAAGCCAGCACTCAGTTAGCGAAGATGCAGGTGGAATAACGCGGGAAGGCGCGCTGCAACTGGCCGGTGTGAGGTGGCGGACGCATGGCAGTGACCGTACCCGATAGCGAGAAGGCGATGCTGGCCGAGGTGGGCGTCGCCGCGGAGATCGAGGATCCGAGCTGCTTCGACTTGGTAGGCGTCGCCGAGGATTGCGAAGACGATGCTCTGATCAACAGCCACATGCGCGAGCGTGTGAAGGCCCTGCGCAAATGGGAGCAATACCGGGCCGACCCAACCGTGCAGAAGCTGGCCACCGCGGTGATGAACCGAATTTCGGGAGCGGGCCGCTCGATCAAGACCGCCAAGGCACGTGAGAAGTATCGGCTCGAGCTGCAACAGCGGCGCGGCGAGCGGTTCAAGCAGCGCATCCGCGCGGGGATCATGCCCGGTGAAGAACTGGATGAGGCGCGCGTGCAGCAGTTGCTGCGACAGGCGCGGAACGCCGGGATCGAGGAGTCCGTCGCGCGAAAGCTGATCGAGGAGCTCGCCCACGCAGAGAACCCGTTCGCCATGCTGGGCGTCAAGCCCGTAGCGGATGACGAGAGCTGGCCGACCGCCTTTGACCTCTTGCAGCTGGAGGAATCCGAGCAGGTCCCGCCGAACCTGGAACAGCACGTCGCCCGGCAGCTCGGGAAGATCAACCAGGCGGAGAGCGGTGGGCGGATCGACGGCGCGGAGGCCGGGCAGTTGCGCCGTTACGTGGAAGAGGCAGGCCGCACGCTGGCCGTGCCAGAGTTGGTTCAGGCCTACCAGCGTACAATCGTCCAGCGGCGTGCGGAGAACCTGGCGGCGGTCGTGCGACTCGCGATGCGCGGCGGTTCGGTGGAATCCAACGTGTTGCTGCAGCTCGTTCATCGCGGCCGGCGCACGCGGCTATCCCAGAAGCAGATCGAGCAGGTTCTCAAGAAGGTCGCGGGGATCGACTTGCACGATCAATTCGCCGCGAAGCCTGTCCTGCGCATTGGCCGTGGCCAAATCGAAGTCCACGTGCGCGGCGACGGGACCGGGGCGACGGAGATCGTCGGAATCGCCAATGACGGAGGCGGTGTTCTGGAGGTGACGGTCGAGCCGTCAGAGCCGTGGATTCGGCCATCGGAGACGCGCTTGCGAGTGAACGGACGGAGCGACCTGGTGCTCACTTTTCCGCCGACGCGGCTCGCGCCGGGCGAGCCGCTGAACGGCGTCGTCCACCTGTCTTCGAATGGCGGCGACGGCGAGATCGAGGTGAAGGCGACGCTGGGCGTGCCGGGCAGGCAGGTCACGAGCGACGACTATGAGGCAGCCGGAAGATCGTACCTGTGGATACTCGGTTTTCCGTTCTTACTGCCGTTCCTGGTGCTCACATGGCAGTACATGATGAGTCGCAAGGAGTCTCCCTTCATCGCGTTTCACGCACTGCAGGGAATGGTCCTGAGCTTTGTGCCACTGCTGATGCTGATCATCGCAGGCGTGAGTATCGACGCGGTCGGCGGCGGACTCCACGTGCTGCCCTGTACCGCCATCCCGCTCTTCTTTCTGATCTGGATTGGAATGCCGTTCGGCTTGCGCAAGCTGCTGCAAGAAGGGCGTAGCTTCGCGGTGCCTGGGCTGGCGGGGCTCTTGAAACGGGCGCTCTGATCCGGCGTCGAGCGTGGCCTCCGCCGGAGGGTACGAATAGGAAGGAAGAACATGGCCGACGTCTGCCTCGCAGGCGTGTTGCACACTGCCGCTGAGAAGTGGCTCGGCGTGAAAGCCGGCGGGGATGGGATCACGTGGTTTGACCTGCTAGCGATCCCCGAGAGAGCCCCCGTTGCCGATGTGCCGCGTTGCGTCGAGGAACGGCGCCGCCAGATCGAACAACTGTCCGCCAGAGCACAAGCACAGGGACGCGACGATTACGCGACCGTCATCGGCCAGTTACGGGCGGCGGTGGACGCGGCCGGGCTCACCCTTGGCGAGGCGAGTCGGCGGGATGAGTACCTTGCTGCGCTGCGTGCCGCCCGGAGAAGCCGGTTTGAGAAGACCATCGCGCCATCCATCGTGGCGGGGCGCAAACCGGACGGTGCGCAGCTCGAAGCGCTGTTGAAGACTGCCGGCCAATTGCGATTGCCGGAAAGCGAGGCCCGGCGTGTCATCGACCAGCTCGCCGGTCTGGAGGCGGCCGACAACCCCGCAGTGGATTTCGGAACACTGCGGGCGTCGGACTTGGCCGCGTATGGGGTCTTGCGTGTGGCGGACGACCGCGCCTGGCCGACTTACTTCGACGTGCTCCAGATTGACGAGGCCACCGAAAGCGCCCAACTCATTCAGAGCCAAGCCAATTCACAAAGCAGAAGAGCCCAGGAGCGTGAAGCGAAGTTCACCGAGATGACCCAGAAGCGCAAAGCCCGCGAGTTTATCGAGCTGGTCAAGATGGCGGAAGAAACGCTGCTCTCCCCGGAACGGCGCAGCGCACACCTTCGCGAAATCCAGGAGAAACGCCGCAAACGGTTGCAGGAGGAGGTCCGGTTGGCGGTGGGTGGGGACGGTGTTTCGGCCGATGCGGTCATCCGGCTACTGGTGTCCGCCCAGCGGATGCGCCTGCCCGACGTCCAGGCGCGGCAGGTGATCACGGCGGAAACCGGCTTTGCAGACTACTTCGGTCTGGTTGGCGAGCGGCGCAGCGCCGTGCTGAATTGTGTCGGCACCATGGAATTCAAAATCGAACGGCCCGATGACCCGAAGGCGTGCTCGCGCCCGCTGACCATCCGTAACGACGGCGGCGCGACGCTCGAGTGCAACATCCGTTCGGCCGTGGACTGGATCAGCGTCGAGCCGCGCTCGAAGCACATCGCTCGCTCGGAAAGCGTGACGGTCACGGTGGATGCCGGCAAGCTGCCGCGCGGCGTCCCGACCACCGGACAGGTCCAGGTAGACAGCAACGGCGGTTCGCGCATCGTCACAGTGGAAGCGACCGTCGCGGGCGGACGCCACCCGAGCACCACCGCCGAACGCGTGTGGGGCGGCATCGCCTTCCTGGCCGCCGCCACGCTAATCGGCCCGGTGGTTCTGGCGATTGTCTTCCAAAGGCGATCGCGCTACGTCGCCTTTCAGGCAGCGCAGTCCGCCGTGTTGGGGGCGGCCTTCTGGGCATCGGAGCTTCTTGAAGTAATCGGCAACTTCCTCTGTCTCGCAAAGCTCGTTGAGATACCCGTCATGATTCTGTCATGCGCCATCTTGATTGTTGCCGCTGCCTGCGCCATAGCATCGTTCTGCGGCCGCGGTATCTGGCTGCCCGTAGTGGCGGACCGCGCCACGAAGTTCCTCTAAGCGCGCGGCTCGAGGCGAGAGTGCTGGAAACGTCGCATGCTCACGGTTACCCCAGAATCGGTTGATTTCGGCATCGCCGGTCCGGACGACCGTCCTCGCCGTACGATAACCGTCCGGGACGTGGGCTCGTACGATCCGGCGGGATGCGTGCGGTCCGCTCCGACGTGGTTGCAATTCAGCATCCGCCAAGGTCCGCGCGATCGGCTGGCCATTGAGCTACAACTGGATCCGGCCAGGCTTTCGGCCAGCGGGCGACAGACGGCGTCGGTGGAACTGGATCTGGGTGGTGAAGTTCGGCGAATCCGGGTCGCGGTGACGGCGGCTGGAATCAAGTCGCGCGCATCAACCGACGCCCAACCCGATGCCGGAGCGACGCAGGAGTCCGCCGCAGCGGTAAAGAGATCCGCCCGGCCGGCCATCGGCACGGCGCCGCTGGTGACCGTCGGCGTCGTGGGACTCGCGTTCTGGGAGGTGTACAGCGCGGCGGCCGTGGTCTTGGCGACTGTGCCGAACGGACAATTCATCGCGTTGGCCGTGGTGGGCGGGGTGATGGTGATTTACGCTGGCATTGTGCTTTATCAGGTCACGCCGCCTCGCCGGCAGGTGCTCGATCCGCGGACCGCCTCGCCCGCGCACAAGCGGCTGCTCGCGGCGGTCGACAAGCTGTGGGACGCGGCCAAGCTGCCGGCGCCGAAGGTTGTCGTACGGCGGAAGCCCGCGCCGACGATGTACGTCTACGGGCTGGTTCCGAAGATGAGCTGTCTGTACGTGAACCAGGGTCTGCTCGCGGCGTTGCAGGAGGACGCGGAGCTGGAGGCGGCGCTGGCCCACGAACTGGCGCATCAGCAGCGTTGGGACACCATCTACATGGCGTTTCTGGGGCCGATTCTCTGGATCACCGCGACGACGCTGGGGCTTGTCTTTGGCTTGTTCGTCGGTATCTCCCGCGCCGGCCGCCACGGTCCGGCGCCGTTCACGACAATGATGATGATCTCCGGCCTCAAACAGGCCGGCTGGATGGGGCCGGTCGTGCTTCTGATGATCGTGTTCATACTGGTGTTCGTTGTAATGTATGCGGCGATGGCGGCGGCGGCCGGGATTGGAATCGCGCTGTTCGTATTGGCGTGCCTGTTGAAGTACTCGCAGTACATCGAGCGAGAAGCGGACCTGGCCGCGGCGCGGGCGATCGGCGACCCGGACCGCCTGCTGGCGGCGCTGGCCCGGTGCGTCGATCACTTTCCGGTCGAGATGCAGATCATCCAGGCTTTCGCCGCCAAATACCTGGAAGACCCCGAGCACTATGCGCTGGCCGATATCGTGGCGGCGGTGAAAAGCGGCGTCGGCGTGCAGGGCTGCGCATCGTGGCGCAACCGGCACTTGCGCACGCACCCGCCGGTGCTCGAACGGATCGCGCACGTCGTCAAGAAGTGCGGCAGCCAGATCGCGTAGCAGAGGAACCGGACGAGCAACATGTGGATGCCGGACGAGTCCAAGACGGTCGGCAGCGTCAGCGGCGTGCAGACGGTCGCTGGGACGATTGCCTCGAAGGTCGAGCACATTCAGCCGCGCTCAGACGGGTTCTTCTCCGGCAAGCAGCCCGATGTGTGGATGTTCCGCATTCAGGATGAAACGAGCGGGCGCACGGTGCAGTGCCGGTTCGAGGGTAACGTTCAGGGCATGATCGATCAGGGCGACCGCGTCACAGCTCAGGGGTACATCAGCCGCGGCGTGCTTACGGTCCGGCGGCTGACCGATGAGAACGGCGCAGTGCTTGCACAGGCCTCATGCTTCGTTGCGACCGTCGCGTTCGGTGACGTGCTGGCACCGGAGGTAGAGACACTGCGGCGGTTTCGCGAGCGGGTGCTGTGTCGGACGGTGGCCGGGCGTGTGATGATTGCGTGGTACTGGCGAGTCGGTCCGCGGCTGGCGGGCTTTATCGAACACCGGCCTCGGCTGCGCACGGCGGTGCGTGATGGGCTCCTGGGGCCGGTGTGCTGGATTGCAGCACGAGCCATGTCAGGACAGCCCGCCCAAACGAGAGGGGAACGATGATGGAAGACCTCGACGGCAGGACGGACGCGCCAGAGTCGTCCGACGGGTCCAAAGGAACGGACAACAGCCTGAAGGACGCGATGGACGGCGTTACGAACAAGTCGGGTGGTCAGGAATCCGGCGGCGAAGAGCCGGAGAAGAGCCACGCCGGTCGACCGATCGGCGAGCGTCAAGAGGACATGGATCGGCACACAGCTATGGAGCGGGCCGACAAGTACTTCCCGGAAAGCGGGGATGTCCATGATGAGAAGGTGCGACAGGGCATGGACATGCTGGGGCAACAACACGGTGACCGTGCCGGAGCCTCGATTGGCGAGAGAATGGACGATCTGGATCTGCACCGACGGGAAGCGGCCGTCGAGGAACGGATGAAGCAGCGTGAAGAGGCGTCCAGTAAGGAGGGGATGATTGACCAGGCCAAGGAGTGGCGTGGCCAAGGCGAAGCGTACCCCACAACGCTTGACGAACTCACCGAGAAGGGGCAGGAGTTTGGTTTGCTTAGTGATCCGGAAGCCGACCCGGACAGCATCATCACACATCCCATCGACGGGTTTGGGCAACACACAGTAAACTACGCCATGGAGAATTCCGGGGGCAAGGAGGTTCCGGAACACCCGTATTACGCCGTGGAAGGAGTCGAAGCCGGCTCCCCGGATGAAGCAGCTAAGCAGGTTCACGACCGTCTTGAGTCGATTGGGTTTCACGACACGAAGCTCGGTGAAAAGCAGGGTGCGGAGTACCAAATGTCCCGCCAGCAGGAAGGAGAGCGCGAGCACCTGCGCGTCTATGCCGGCGAAAAGCAACTGGACGGCACGTACCTTGTTCCAGTGAAAGCGGAGCAACAGCTGGAGGATGATGCAGAGGATTCGTGACCGACCTGATCCGCCGATGAGGCGCGCTTGGGTGAAGCGACTTCGGAGGTTGGCTAGTGGACGTCCATCGACGTAAACAGCGAACTGGTGCGGATGACCGGAAGGCGACCGACGATATCACGCCGACATCGCCATCCGGTGAGAGCCGCGCCACAACCTCACCGACGTCGGGCAGCCGCGACCTGAACATCGACCTCGCCGCCGCCGCTCGTCGGCGGACCGAGGCCGGGCGGCCGGCGGCTCCGGACTTTGAGCAACTGACGCGGGGGTTGCAGCGTCTGGACATGGAGCGCGCCGGCGTGGCTCTCGCACGCTCAGCGCCCGCGCCGTCCGCCGTGGTCGACGGATGCCTCTGTTTCGCACCGACCGACGCACCTCCCCATGCCGTCGCACTGACCCGTGTTCGCGGGCTGTCGCAGCCGCCGGCGACCGCACGCCGCCCCAAACGCAAGCCGCCGCCGCTCGGTGGGCAGGTCCTTTCAGGATTGTGCAAGCACGACGCGAACGTGCTCTTTCTCTTGCACGGCGAAGGATCGGACGTGCGGCTCTTCATGGGGGCCAAGGCCCAAGGTGGCACGCGTGAGGATGCGGCGGAGCGCGCCGCCAAGGCGTTTGACTCGCTTAGAACGTGCCTGGTCGCGACGTACGCCGACATCCGCCTCGAGGATCTGAAGACGCCGAGGGAATACCAAGCGCTGCGCGATGCAATCGGCGGACTGCGGGCCGCGGCGTCGCTGCTCGGCAACCCGAGTGCGCCGCCGGCGGCCGACCCGGCGCGGACGACGATGGACCGCGTGATCGAAGCGCTGGTCGGGGCGCGGTACGCGTACTTCGTCGAGGCCCACCCGGTGGACGACGAGACGCTTGGCGGCGCGTTTCAGGAGACGACGCACCAGATTGCAGATGTACACCAGTACGTGAAGTGGACCGCGAGCGGATCGAAGACGTCGACGAGTCAGGAGGCCCACGAGCAGTTCGATCGATTCGCGCAGCAGTACGAGGACCTGCTGGAGAGCGCGTGCCGCAAGCTCGACGCCGGCCTGCGCGAGGGCATGTGGCGAACGTCCGCAACGCTGCTGGCCGCCACCGAGGAGGAGTGCAGCCGGGCGGGCGCGTTGCTGCGCGCCGTGTTCGCAGGGCCGCGCTCGCTTCCCGAACCAGTGAAGGTCTTGTTGCACAGCAAGGACTCCCGCGCGATCGCGCCGGTTGCGCAGTTCTGTTCGCCACGCGCGGGTTCCGGCGGGCCGCAGTCCGATGGCGATGAGCTCGGCACGTTGCTGTGCAGCTCGGATGCGGGGCTTTTGGTTGATCTGCCGCGCAAGGAAGCGGCGGGATTTCACGTCGGCCAGCCGCGGGAGTTTGCCTTGGATGTCGAGGCGCCTGCGGGCGCGGCGGTCGAGATCGGCCCTGTGCTCGGTCGCGCCGGCCCGACGAATCGCGTGTTCGGCATCGAGCTGGACGACATGACGCGGCACGCGCTGATCGTCGGGGTGACCGGCGCCGGCAAGACGAACACCGCTATGCACCTGCTCCACGAGCTGTGGGGCCGACATCACATCCCGTTCCTGGTGATAGAGCCAGCAAAGGCGCAGTACCGCAATCTGCTGGGCGTCAGCCGTTTTCGAGATGTGCAGATCTTCGCGCCGGGATATCGGGACATCGCGCCGCTGCGACTCAACCCGTTCGAGTTCCCGCCGGGAATCGACGTTCAAACGCACATCACGCACCTTTACGCGGTCTTCAATGCGGCGTTCATTCTCTACGCCCCGATGCCATACGTGCTCGAACGGGCGATGTACGAGCTGTACGAGGAGCGCGGCTGGGATCTGGCGGCCGGGCGCCACCCGGAGGCGGACGCGCGGACGCAGGCCGTCTCGCCGCTGGCGTTCCCGACGCTCAGCGACCTGTACAGCAAGATCAAGGACGTCGTGGATCGGCTGGGATACGACGACCGCATCCGCATGGACGTAACCGCCGGATTGCAGGCGCGCGTCGACAGTCTGCGCGTGGGGCAAAAGGGGCAGACCTTTGACACGCGGCGTTCGGTCCCATTCGAACGCCTGCTGGAAAAGCCGACGATTCTCGAACTGTCGCACATCGGCAGCGACGAGGAGAAGGCTTTCTTCATGGGCCTGCTGCTGACGCGGCTGTACGAGACGCGCGAGGCGGAAGGCGAG
This sequence comes from Planctomycetota bacterium, assembly GCA_018814045.1. Taxonomy (GTDB): domain Bacteria; phylum Planctomycetota; class Phycisphaerae; order UBA1845; family Fen-1342; genus JAHJAR01. Next base: position 15,416 of record JAHJAR010000306.1, read on the forward strand.
AGTCCGGGACTCCGACACGTGACGTTCATAGAGGAGGCTCATCGGCTGTTGTCGCGCACCTCGACGGACACCAGCGCGACCGAAGTCGCCAACGTCAAGGGCAAGGCCGTCGAGACCTTCTGCAACATGCTTGCCGAGGTACGCGCGTACGGCGAGGGAATTGCCGTCATGGAGCAGATTCCGAACAAGCTCGCCGAAGACCTGCTGAAAAATACCAATCTGAAGGTCATGCACCGCATCGTGGCGGCGGATGACCGCGCGGTCATGGGCGGCACGATGAACCTCCAGCCGGCGCAGCAGGGAGTAATCACCACACTGGCACGCGGCGAGGCGGCCGTTTACGCGGAGGGCCTGGAACGGCCGGCGCTCGTCAAGGTCCCGCTGTGCGCTACCTGCCGCGCCGTCACGCACGCAGACGTACGCCGGCAGTCGCAGGTGTTCTACCGCGAATTCCGGGACGTCCTCGGCGGGATGGCCGGGTGCCGGCACTGTGCGGAGGTCTGTCGATTCGGCGCGCTGGCGCGCCGGCTCGTGGATCGTTCCGAAGCGTGCACGACCGCATGGTCCTTTGCAGTATCATGTTTGCGGAGCCCCGCTGCGGCCAAGTCGGCTTGGGAGCAGTTTGGCAAACGCCTGATCCCCCGCTCTGCGCTCGAACAGGTTACGCCGGCGGATCGGTCGGCGCTGCTCTGGTGCGCGTGCCACACCGCCGGTGAGCGGGCGTTCTGGGAGTTGCGGCGAAGGGGCGCCGTGAGTCTGGTCCAGATCGAGTCACTGCTCACCACCTTCGCCAACCTCTGTCACTCTGTCGCCGAGGGACACGCAGATACAGCGGCGCGGCATTCACAATATCGCGCACGCGCACAGGAGTTGCTGAAGCTGGCGGAAGGCCCGTACCGCGGCTGCGTACAGTGCAGAAGCCGCTGCACCTACGGGCCGCTCGGACAGCGCATGTCGAGCAACTCTCGGCTACGCGACGGACTGGGAAACGCGTTTACGAGCAAAGACCCGAAGCGCACCGCCGGCGAATTCTGCCGATCCGCCGCCGCGGAAGTTCTAATGACAGACGATAGGGACGCCGTTCAGGATCTGGCGGTGTGTCTCTGCGCAAGCGTGGCGGAGCGAGTGGGCGCGCGTGACCCGGCTGGCATGATCGCAAATGTTTTCGGCGGAAAGGGAGGCGCCTGATCAGGCGATACATCAAGGTGGACTCCACATCGGGAGAAGCGGACGATGTTGAATGAACAACTGGGCGCGTGGAAGACAGAGTTGCAACACCTCGTGAAGCAGGGGCAGTGGCGCGGAGCGCTCGGGGTGGTTGAGCAGATGGCCGCCGCGTTGCCAGGCGACGCGACCATTCTGCACAAGCGAGCCCAGATTTACATCAGGCTCGGTCAGCTTGAGGCCGCTCGAGCCGATCTCCAGCGGGCGCTGGAACTCAGGACGGACTACGCTGGCGCCCGGGATACGCTCGCCCAGGTGGAAGAGGCGATCGCCTCTCAGCCGGCGACAGAACAGCCGACTGCGGAATCCGCAACGGCCGCGACGGCGACGACAGATGATGGCCTGAACGAACCCCTGCCTGAGCTCGATCTGTCGGGGATCGCGTCTGGCGACGCCGGAGATTTGGCCGAGCCGCCGCCAGAGCCGGCGACTTCCACGGCCGCGGCGTCAGAAAACGCGGTTCGCGCGATGCGGCCCGAGTCCGTTTACGGTTCGTCGGTGGCCGGACCAACCCCCGCTGCCGAATGCGGTCAGGCAATCCGCGAAGTGGAGGCCCAGGTCCCGAGCGCGCCACCAGATCTCAAGGAGCCGGAGCCAGTTCGAGAGCCTGAGCTGGTTTCCGGGGCGGATCGGTTCTGCGAGGCTTCGGCGCCAGCAACACCGCCCGCCGATCACCGCAGCGCTTCGGCGCCGCCATCTGAGGTCGCCGACGAACAACGGTATCCGTGGGAGGTGCCAGGAGAGCTTGAATCGCGCGTGCAGGGCTTTCTGGAAAAGGGCCTGGGATACGGCTACAACGGGGGCGCCACCTGCACCATCAACAGCGTGCTGCGGCAGGAAACCAAAGACAAAGCCGTATATGCCGCTAAGCTGAATGTCCATGACGAGTTGGTCTGGGCAAGCGAGGCAGACGAAGAGCCCGGCTTCCTGGTCGCGTTGATCATGGCGTTGCCAGAGCCGCTTCGGTTGCTGTTTAGCCCGCTGTTGTGGGCGCTGCGGGCATTCGACGGCCTTTGGGCTCTGGTGGTGGTGGCGGTGATGGCGATTGTGGCTATCGCGGTTGTGGTCATGCTGTGGTTCATCGTGATCCCTGCGGCAGTGGTGTTGGTCGCTGCCGCTTGGGTGTACGAATATCTCCAACGCAAGCACTTGGCAGCCGTCGCTGCCCGCATTCGCGCAAACCCCGACAGCGCGTATGCCGTGAAGAAGATGCACAAGCTCTCGTCCATCCACCCACGCATCTGGCGGCGGGGCGACATCGTGCAGGTCATCCGCGCCGACGCACGCTTCAAACTGGTGAAAACGCGGTCGCAGGTCATTCTCGTTATGCACCAACCCCACCCCCCTGGTCCCGGTGGCATTTACATCACGAAGTTGATCGGGTTGACGTGGTCGCGCTGGTTCAAGCCCTGTCGCCGCTTGTATGTGATGAGTATGCACAAAGCCGAACACGCCGACGATGCGGCCCAGAGGATCAGTCAGGCGATTGGAGTGCCGATCACCGCCGCCAGATACTCCATGGGCGCGCTGAAAGTCGACGCCAAATAGCCGGCACAGCCCGGGGTATAGCGAGATCTTGTGGATAGCCAGATGAAAACGGCGGCGTACTTTGGGACTGTTGAAGCGGTCTACGTTCCATGATCGTTGTGTGTTCGCACTGCGCGAGTAGGTTGATTGCCACAGATGAGCTGGCTGGCCGAGAACGTACTTGTCCAATCTGCCATCAGCCCCTGGGCGTACCTGGCGACTCCAAGTCGCAGCACGATGCCGAAGCACTCCGGAGTGCGACCACGGCTCCGTCGGCTAGTCGCGAGGGCTCCGCTATCGGTCCCCACGTTGTCATCGAGCGCGTTGACGTCGCCCAGCAGGACAAGCGGGTGGAGCTGCACGTCCATATGCGGAACAGCGGGACCGCCCTGGCCTGCTTAGACTATCTTGATGTGGCGATTCTCTCTAGCGTACCCACTCCCACTGCCTACTTTCCGTGTGCACCGTGTGACGTGATGATCGGAAACGGGGCGCACGGGGTTTGGCTGGCCTGCCAAGTTGAGCCGCACGAGGCGCTGTCATTCACGGTTACCCTCGGTTCCAGCAAAGGAGCAGCCGGCTGTTACTTTGAAGCCAGGCTCTTGCTTCGCTATAACGATGGCCGCACGGCCGTCTCGGTACCGTTTCGTTTCAACACGTGCTGGATGGAATCGGAGGCGGAAACGAGACAAAGGCGTGAACTCTATGCGGACCTACGGGGAGTGCCAATGAACAACGTCTGGGGTGGCAAGCAGAGACGTTGCCCGAAATGCTCTACGGTTTTCAAGTCAGTGCAAGATCTTGGTGCTTGTCCGACGTGCCGGCACACGTTCCTGGCAAGTGCGGTGCATGGACCGTCGGGCCGGATGGATTGATCCATGACCGCCGGTTGAAAAGCGCCGCGTCTGGGGGACTGCCGAGAGTCAGTTGAAGAGTGCAGCGCCTTGGCCGGCAGTCCAATGAGCGTCCTGCCCCACGACATCCAGCTCAACAGGCTGGCATTCATTCATATGGCCACGCCAACGATCTGACACGCTGGACGCATGTGGCGCCGCCACCTTCCACTCGGCAGTGATGATCTGACGCCCAGATCCCCGGTCCTTTCGGAGAGTTGTCCACTCGCGGCTCCACACCACGGAGGTGCTGGCAGGAACCAACTCACGATCGTACAGATTGAGGTTGCGCTTCGCGTTCCCAGGCGCTAAGCTAAGCACAGCTACCCTGTTCCGCAGCGCTGCTGTGCGGTTTTTGGGACAGGGACGTCACGGCAGAGATCGAACATGACCAGGAGACAGCATTCTGCCAGCCGTGCAAGCCGCGCCAAAACGAGACGAGTGCCTTGCTGACATGCGTGAGTTAGATGGAATCGCAAAAAGTCAAGCAATCGGTCGGAGTAGGAATCATGATTACTCATGACCCCCTCCACAGATCCCAGCGAGCGGGACTACCGCACTGGGCTCCTGCCTCAGGTAATAACGCCCATACGACGCAGGGGATAGGGATGGGGATAGGGATGACAGATGCGAGCCGGAGGCAGCCATTGCGCAATGAGCCGACGCATGCGGTCCCAGGTGACACGACCTTTGTGGCTACGTCGCGCCAAAGCGCGGTACCACAGTCTG
>JAHJAR010000307.1 GCA_018814045.1 Planctomycetota bacterium
ACCGGCGCTGTCGGAAACGTGAGGCGCGCCAATTGCTGATGTATCTGGCCAGTTGCCACTGTCGCCGCGGCAGCACTCTGAGTGACCTCAGCGAGGAGTTGCGCATCACGCTGCCTGGCCTGACCGCTGCCCGCGACCGCGTGGCCCGGCGGCTGAGGCGCAGCCCGCGCCTGCGCCAGACCGTGTCCGAAATACGGGGTAATATCGTCAAAATAGCCTTAGAAATAGAGGGTTGACCCCGTAGACTTGACTCGTGGCCAGCGTGGATGGCTGATCCTTCGCTGTGAGACTCTTGCATTCTCTACTCCGCGCCGGTTTTAATCGGCGCTTTCGGGTTGACCCCGTAGACCGTAGACCCCGTAGAGATGCAGCCCGCGCTCGTTGCTGAATCCGAGACTTGCCGGCAGGTGTCGGCTGAACCCTCTCCGGAGTGAACACTTCATGAACATGCACGCAACGCATTTTGTGTGTGGGGTGGCACTCACTGGCGCCGTCCTGCAGGGAGCCACAACCATGGCCATTGACGCGGATGACTGGCAAGGTACGATCGAGCGCGAAACCACGGTGCAGTGGGACGGGCAGCCGTCCTGGCGCTGGGAGTTGGCGAGGGGCGCCGAGGTCAGTCTCTCGAAGCTGGCGGCGCCGTCCGCCGCGGACCGGACCCTGTCGGTGTGGGTGCATTCCTCGCGCATGACCGGGGCGCGGGTCGAGCTCCAGCTCACCTGTCCTGACGCCGACAACAGCTTCTCGGTTACGTTCGCCGTGGAGTGGCTGGGCTGGAACCACATGCAACTGGAGCAGGGCGTGCTCCGCAAGAACGGCACGGCGGACTGGGCCAAGCTCACGGGCATCAGGTTCCGCGGCAGCGAAGGTTTCGCGCCGCCGACCGTCCTCTGTTTCGGCGGCATTGACTGGACCGAGCAGTCGCCGGCGTGGGACATGGACCACGGCGAGCAGATGCTGGAGCCGTTCTACAACGGCCAGTTTTCGATGCTCAGCCGCTGGCAGCCGGACGACGACACCGTGAAGCTCCCCGCCGACACGGCACGGCTCACGCGCCGCTGGAACGCGCTGGCCGTCGAGCGGAAGCGCACGGGCTTGAACACACCGGTGACGGCGACCTACGGGCGGCCGATGAACGTACCTCTCGCGCAGATCCGCGGCCTGCGCATTCAGGCGGCGCTGCCTCCGGACGCGACCATCGGCCTGTCGGCGCAGGTCGACGGCAAGCGGGTGCAGGTCATTCCCCCGACCGCGGGGGGTGGGAACTGGGAAGAATACTCGGGTGCAGTTTCGGGAAGGACGCTCGAAGGCGTGTACTTGCACTGCGGCGATGTGCCGGACAAGCTCGGGCCGCGGTCGCCCCGGGACGTGGAGTACCACTTCCATTTCCTGACCGCGGAGACGGCGGACTTCAAGCCGCCAGCGTGGCCAACCACAGCACCGCGCAAGGATGTCGAGGTCGGCGGCGAGCCGCGCGAACCGCTGCTCGAAAAGGGGCTGCCTGCCTGGCTTTACTTTGGCCGAGAGGACATTCCCGCGCTGCGCGAGAAGATCAAGAGCGGCATCCCGGCAGAGATGTTCGCACAACTGAAGAAGCGCGCCGACTCGTATCTCGGTTATGACCCGACCCCGTACGCGGGTGCGCCCTTTTACCCAGTGAAAAGCCACGAGTGGCTGCGGCCCTGGACACCGTCCCAGCCGTGGGCCGGCAACGCCCAGGAGTGCGCGTTCATGTACATCCTGACCGACGACCTGCGCTACGCGCGCCAGGCCGGGCGCGTGCTCCGGGCGATGGCGAGCCTGGGCAAGTGGAACTACGGCATGGTCTCCAAGTACCCGGTCGGCTGGGGCGGCCACGGCGGCCCGTTCTGTGAGGGCACGATGGGCCCCGCGGCCGCGACGGCGTACAACTGGATCTACAACACGCTCAGCGACGATGAGCGGCACCTGATCGAGGACGCCATGCTCTGGAAGAGCTGGTACTGGCTCAACGACTACGTGGACACGCGCTCCTACATCCGCGGCATGAATCAGGGCCCGTGGTTCAACTCCGGGGCGTTGATTCATGTGGTGGCGCTGGCGCACCGGTAC
>JAHJAR010000308.1 GCA_018814045.1 Planctomycetota bacterium
CGCGATAGATTCTGTTGCGTCGAACGCGACCGTCAGGTGTTCCAGGAGGAACGGATGCGAGCAGTCAACACGGCCGCGCTGGCTCTGCTTCTAGCGGCCGCGACCGCAGCGGCCCAAAGCAGCAGCCAACCGGTGCAGAAGCCAAAGATCGTCGTGCTCACATTCGGCGGCCACGCGCCGCGCGTTCTGCCGCTGGCTGAGCAGACCATCAGAGAGCTGGGTGAGAAATCGGGCAAGTTAACCGCCGTGTGCCTCGATCTGTACAAGCAACCCGCCGCGCGGCCAGATCTGAGCTTTCTCACGCCCGAGTTCCTGAGCAAGTACGACGGTGTGGTTTGTTATGCCGATGGCGGCGAGCACGACCGGAACCTGCTCACGGCGGCGCAGCGCGGAGCATTCAGCTCGGCCATCGAGGGCGGAAAGGCATTCGTTGGCATTCACGGCGCTGCTGACCTGTTTCACGACTGGCCGGAGTATGGCGAGCTGCTGGGCGCGTTCCAGGACGGGACTCCCTGGGCCGCCGACGGTCTGCCTGTGACGATCAAAGTCGAGGATCGTGACCACACGGCGTGCCTGCATTTGGCGGGCTCATGGTTTCTCCAGGAGGCGATCTACCAGTTCAAGGCTCCCTATCAGCGCGACAAGCTGCACGTTCTGCTGAGTCTGGACACGCGCGCCACGGACATGCGCGTTAGCGGAATCAACCGCACCGACGGGGATTTCGCCGTCTCCTGGACCAAGTATTACGGCCAGGGACGGGTCTTCTACACGGCCCTGGGTTTCCGGGAGGACGTGTGGCGCAGCGAGCTTTTCCAGAAGCACTTGCTGGGCGGCATCCGGTGGACCCTGGGGCAGGTTCTCGGCAAACCGCTGCCGCCCGGAACGCCTCCGGAAGTGTTCATCACGACCGAAACGGGACTGCAATACCGCGACGTGGTGGTTGGGAACGGCAAGACGGCCCGGCGCTTTGACAAGGTGGCGGTGCACTACGCTGGTTGGCTCATGGACGGCACGAAGTTCGATAGCTCGTACGAGCGCGGCAAACCGATCGAAGTCGTCGTCGGGATCGGCGCCGTAATCCGCGCCTGGGACGAAGGGCTGATCGGCATGAAAGTCGGCGGGAAGCGCAAGTTCATTGCCCCGTCTCATCTGGCCTACGGTTCGCGCGGGTCCGGCGACCTGATTCCGCCACATGCGAAGCTGCTCTTCGAGCTGGAACTGGTTGAAATCAAGAAGCGGTAGAAGCTGTCTCGTGCCCCGCGCCGCGGTTGCTGGCCGGTGGGCGTTCGCACCGGCGATTAGCCGCTTCCACACCATCAGGGGAAGGTAGGAAATCAGGTCTGATACTTCGGCGGTTTCAAGATATGTACTGAGGCGTTGCGCGCCGCGAGCGCTCACGCCGGGGATGTCGCCGTCGGGCTCAATACACGTCTTGGCGATGCAGGGGCGCTTGATTATCGAATCCTGATGCGCGCCGCACAATCGGTTAACCAGATCAGCCGTCTTTGCCGATTGGCAGGGCATGAGCGCAACGGAGGTCAATTACAGCGTAGCCGGAGTGGCTGCGCGCCAGTCCGCGTATCCACAGGTTCCGACGGCACGGGGCCTATCCGGAGACGGCGCGCCCGACCTGATCGCCTCCGATTGGCCGGTGCAATACGTGCCTGGCCGCGAAAGCGGAGCAGCGCCCACCGGTCTCGGGCGCGACGCGTGGCGAACCAAGTGCTCCTGGCTCGTCCGTCCGCGGCGGATCCTCCTGGCACTGATGGCGGTTTGGGTGCTGAACCTGGCCGACCTTGGTTTTACCGTGGTCGAGTCCAGCGGCGGCCATTTTGTGGAGATGAATCCGGTTGCCGCCAAGTTACTAAGCGGCCCGCTAAACACCATTTTGCTGTACAAGTTTGGTCTGCTCGGGATCGGAACGGCAATCCTGCTGTTGCTACGACGCCACTCTGTCGCCGAGTTGGCCTGCTGGTTCCTGCTGGCGGCGTATTCGTACGTCGGCGTACGTTGGTATGTCTACTACGGCTGTCTGCTGACCGGCAGCGAGAATGTCTTCATATCTGCCCCGAACTGATGCATTCCATTGTGCCGTTCAGTTAGCGTTGCCCACACGGCAACGTGCCCGTCAATACTGATCCCGTAATCTACCGGCTTGCCGCACAGCGCGGTTTCTGCTCTGCTGACAGTCTATGTCTGCCACGCCAGCAACCGATGCGCGCCCAAGATCCGGTGTCGAGCCAGCCGCTTCCGGCCGCGCTGACCTGGTTGTGCTGTTGATCACGCTGGTGGGCGCGGCGCTGGCTATCTGGATGGCGCTCCAGAGCGACGGTGTCCACCATGATGACGATCTTGTCCACTTGCAGTACGCGCGCTGGTCGTGGGAATGCCCGCAGTACCTCCTGCACGAATGGGGTCGTCCGGGTTTCACTGTACTCTATGCACTCCCGGCCCGCTGCGGATGGCCCGTGGTCCGCATCTTCACCGTGTTGCTGACGGCGCTGACCGGTTGGCTGACCTATTGCATCGGGCGCCGGCAGGGACTTTCGCTCGCCGTTTTTGCGCCAGCCCTGCTCTGGCTCCAGCCGATGACCTTCACCCTCAGCTATACCACGTTGACCGAGCCGGTGCTCGCGTTCTATCTGACTCTTGCTATGTGGCTGCACTTGCGCGGCGACCACGCCCGCAGCGCCGCCGTGATCTCGCTCTGTTGGGTGACCCGGCACGAGGGCGCGCTGTTTGTGGCGCTCTGGCTGGTGGTCATGTGGCACGCGCGCCGGCCGTTGCGACAGTGGCTGTGGCTGGCGTGGGCACCGCTGCTGCACAACCTGTTATGCGTAATCTTCCTCGACAAGCTGCCGCTTCTGGCACTGCTGGAGCCGAACCCAACCGACCAGTACGGCTCCGGCGGCTGGTTTCACATGCTGGCGCACTGGGGGCTGTTGACGGCCGGCGTGGGGCCACTGGCGCTGGCGCTGGTCGGCGCACTGCGGGCGGGGCGTCGGCCGGGCGGCCTGCTCTGGGTCGGTTGTGGGGCGACATTCTTCCTGGCACACACGGTGATCTTTCGTTTCGGCCTCTTCGCGGGTGGCGGCTATTACCGCTTTCTGGTGTCTATCGGTCCGGTAGTCGCGGTTCTGGCCGCCGACGCCTTGTCGCAGGCTTGGGACGCCGGCGTCGCGGCGGTCCGACGCGAGGGAAACAGAGAATGGCCCCGTGGTGTGCGGCGAATGCTGCTGGCCAGCGCGTGTGCCGTGGGCCTTTTGTGGGTGAGTGCGGAGGCCGGGGCCGCCGAGTGGCTTGCCTGGGCGGTGCATTGGATTCGCCGCGGTGCGCCAGTGCTGTTGGCGGTGTGCCTATTGTGCTATGCGCTATGCGCAGTGCGCAATGTCGCCGTGCGCTGCTGCACAGTGGCAGCGTGCCCGGCGTTGCTGCTCTGGGTGGCGCTTCAGCAGCCGCTGTGGGCACGGGGAATCCAGCCGCCTTTTCGGCAGTGCGCTCCGCTGCGGTTGGCGAAGGAGCAGTTGTTGGCACGCGCGGCGGTGGAGTGGGTACAGGCGGAGGGGCTTGGCGACCGACGTATCGTGTCGGCCAACCCCTGGGTATTCGAGTTCCTGGGCCGCGCGCAGTCCCCGTTTCGGCCAAGCACCAGGATGGCGCTGGCCACGCTACGATCGGGCGACCTGTTTGTGTGGGACGCTGGATACGCTCCAAGTGCGGCACACGGTGTTGCCCTGGCCAGCTTGCAAGGCGATCCCAGCCTCGCGGAGCTTTGGCACGGGGACGCGCATGGCCGCTATGGCATATACTGTCACGTGTTTGAGAAGCTCTCTGGACCGACAACGGCGCCAAATCACAGGCAGGAACCATGATCGCAGACCAGCCTCAAGGGTCGTCTACACCATTCATCAAGCCGCTGCCGACGCCGAAGCGTTGGCTGCGCCGTATCGCCGTCGTGGCCGCGCTGCTGGGCTGGTGGTTCAGCTACAACCTGGTGCGGCTGAGTGTGGGTGTGGACGCGGCCGATCCATGGTTGCAGGCCAGTTGCGGCCCGGCCGAGGTTGATGCCGCTCCGTCGGACTGCTTGTCGGTGCTGCGTTCACAGTGGGGTTCCGTGCGGTTATCGCGCGAAGAAGGCGGGCTCAAGATTCCGTCGGCGACGCTGGGGATGGGCTACTTCGCGTTCTTGGCGTTGTGGTACCTGTTTGTGGGCCCGCCCACGCGTGACCGCGTGCAGTGGCACATCCCGATTCTGGTGATCGTCGGGTTGGGTGCGCTTGATTCACTGCGTTACACCTATCTGATGGCGTTCGTGCTGCGCCGCTGGTGTGAGGGCTGTAGCGCGGCACACGCCGCCAACGGAGTTCTGCTGCTGCTCACGATCCTCTCGTGGCCGCGACGACCACGCCCCGACCAGGCCCGTGCACATCCCACGTCCAGTCTGGCCCTGGCCACGCTGTGCACCGGTGCGCTGGCGGTTCTGCTGCACCTGACACTGATCATCCTGTACGTCTTCGGCGGCCAGTGCCAATTCCTGCGGGGGGAGTACACGCGCATCACGAACGATCCGGCGTACATTCTCTGGAGGTATGAGCAGCAGCCTGTGGCGGCGCTGGGGCTGCGGGACGACGAGCCTGTTTTCGGCCGGGATGACGCGCCGCACACGCTGATCGTCTTCTCAGATTTCCAGTGTCCGGCCTGTCAGGTGGCGCATCAGACGCTGGAAGATGTGGTCAGTCGGCACCCGGGCGATCTCCGGATCGCGTATCGCTATTACCCGCAGGATCCGGCGTGCAATCCGGACCCAAAGTACAAGCGCGGCGGGCACACCGCCGCCTGCCGCGCGGCGCGGGCGGCAGAAGCGGCGCGCGTGCTGGGGGGAGCGGAGATCTTCGAGCGCATGCGCGGCGTTCTCTTTGTTAATCATGCGCAACTGGAGTTCGACCGCTTTGCGACGTGGGCAGAGGAACTGGGCCTGGATCCGAATGTCTTCACGCAGACGATGGAGTCAGAGCAGGCGGCGCAGGCCGTGCAGTGCGATATTGAACTCGGGATGCAACTCGGGCTTGAGCGCATACCCGCGCTGTTCCTGGATGGCCGAGAGCTCAAGTACTGGCGTCAACTGGAAGTGTGGAATGCATTGCTGGGCCCGGTCTCGCCCGCGGTCAGCCAGCCTACCACCACCTCACCAGGCCAATGAGCAGCACGGCTTGCTTCAGAGTCCGCGTGGCAACGCCCGCGCGGCGCTCGAAGCTCAGGCACATTCAAAAACTCTGTGACGCGGACCCCTTTGGCGGCCGCCGCGGGCGCAGTTGCGCCCTACGTCCGGGGCCGGGCCCGGACGCCACGGCGGCATTTACGCTGCTCACTTGTCCCTCAGCAGGTCACGGGCGATCACGATCCGTTGCACTTCGCTCGTGCCTTCGTAAATCGTGGTGATGCGGGCGTCGCGGTAGAGCTGCTCGACGCGGAACTCGTTGCAATAGCCATAACCGCCATGCACTTGAACGGCCCGGTAGGCCACCCGGTTGGCCATCTCGCTGGCAAACAGCTTGGCCATGGAAGCTGCGTGTGTATACGGCTGGCCGGCGTCTTTCAGAGTCGCGGCCTGATCAATCAGGCCCTGGGCGGCAGCGATTTCGGTCGCACTGTCGGCAATCATCCACTGAATCGCCTGGAAATCCGCGATCGGCCGCTTGAACTGCTCGCGCTGCTTCGAGTAATCGAGCATCAGGTCCAGGCAGGCCTGGGCGATCCCCGTGGCCTGCGAAGCGATGCCGATGCGGCCGCCGTCGAGCGCCGAGAGCCCGATCCGCATGCCCCAGCCGATCTTGCCCAGCAGATAGGTGTCTGGGACGAAGAAGTCCTCGAGATTCATCTCGGCGGTTTCGCTGGCGCGGATGCCCATCTTGCCGCTGATCAGGGTGCGCTCGACACCCGGCTGCTGCGCATCCGTGAGGAACATACTGAAGCCGCGGGCGGCACTAGTATCACCGGTACGGGCAAAGACCACGAACCAGCGGCCGGTCATGCCGTTGGTGACCCACATCTTGGCCCCGTTCAGCTTCCAGCCGCCGTCGACCTTGTCGGCCCGGACCTTGGCCGACGCCGGGTCACTGCCGGCGTCGGGCTCGCTGATGGCAAAGGCCGAGAGATTGCCCGGACTAGCCAGCTTCGCCAGCATTTCGTGCTTGATACTCTCGTCGGCGAAACTCGCGATGATCTCGCAGACCATGCTGTGCACGCCAACCGTCACGGCCACCGAGGGAGCGGCGTAAGCCAGCTCGCCGATGATGGGAGCGTAGCACACCGTCGGCACATCGAGCCCCCCATCACCCTCGGGCACACGCAACCCCATCAGTCCCATCTCGTAGAAATGATCGAGCTTGGTGCAACAGGACGTTTCGGTGCGGTCCCACTCGGCATCCAGGTCGATCAGCTCACCGCGGGCATAGTCGCGCACGGCATCCACGAGCAGTTGGTGGTCTTCGCTCAGGGTTGTGCTCATACTCGTCTCTACCCACAGTCTTGGTTTTGTCGCGTTTCCGTGGCGTCTGACGCTTGGTGCCGCACCGATGGTATGATTGTAGCTGGCGGATGGGAGATTGTCGTGCCCTCCGCCACCGGGCACAAACCGCCGCGAAATCGAGAAGGAGATACGAGTGCCCCGACGTACAGTTTTCCTTGCGGTCCTCGCCGCCGGTCTCGCAGCCGCCAGCTCATTTGGCCAGTCTGACGCACCCAGCACCGTCAGCGGGCGGCTGACGCGTCACCAGGGACTGCCCGTGTTGGAGTTGTGGGGCCAACCGGAGGAGGCCGGCTTCGCCCACGGCTACCTGTTGGCCCAGGACATACTGCGGCTAGTGGACGAATACGCGCTGCATGAGAGCGTCGTGGCCTCGCCGCAGGTCTACGAGACGATGCTCATGCCCGGCATCCGTCGCAAATTCACCTGGCCGCGCGCGGCTGAGGAGGAACTAGCGGCGGTCCTGGCAGGCATGCGGGCCCGGATCGGCGCCGAGCGATGCCGATCGGAACGGTTGGGGCGGCCACTGCGTGTGGACGACCTGATGATCACCAACGCCCTGGCGGACTGGCACGGGATGCTCTGCTCGACATTCTCGGCCTGGGGCGCGCTAACGGAAGATGGGCAGACGATCACCGCCCGCAATCTCGACTTCCCGTCCACCCCCACGATGCGCAAGGAGCAGCTCGTCCTGATCTACCACGGTGGGCGACACAGGAAATCCTGGATCGGCGTGACCTGGCCCAGTCTGATCGGCGTGTACACCGCGATGAACAGTGACGGCGTCAGCATGCTCATGCACGACGCCGGCGGTTTACCGCCCACGCACGCGGACGGCTTCACGCCGCGCTCCCTGATCCTGCGGGAAGCACTCGAAGCGGCCCAGGCCGAGACGTTCGTCGCGGATGTCCGCCGCGCTCTCACCGGGCGGCGCGTGATGGTCGGCAACAACATTCATGTCAGCGCTCCAGTCCGGGAGGGACGTCCGCCGGCGGTCGTCTTCGAGTACGATGCCAACAGCCGTGAAGACGGCGTCACCGAACGCTTCGCCCGCCACAACGATGCTGCGCTGCCCAACGCGCTCTGGTGCACGAATCACATGCGTTTGCGGCGCGCCCCGCGCGAGTGTGAGCGTTTCGCGCGGCTGGAAGCCGCTCTGTCCGCGGCTGCGCGGGCCGGTTCGCGGATCGGGCCGGCCACAGCCCAGGACGTCATCGGCCGCGTTCGCCAGGACACGACGCTGCACACGGCGGTTTTCTGGCCGGCGCGGCGCACAATGCACGTTTCGATCCCGTCCGTCAGTGACCTAGTCGTGGAATTCAAGCTGGACGAATGGCTGGCCCGCCGTGGCGAGGCGAACCCGGCAGTTAAGGGTGGCAACCCGCAGCGCGCGAGGGAGGAACAGCCATGACGCACGCCGGACGAATCCAAATCAGCACGCACGGCAACGGCCATGTGCTCGATATCACGGGGCAGGTGGCAGAGGTTGTTCGGAAAGGTGACATTCGTAACGGGATTGTGACGGTGTTTGTGGTGGGTTCGACCGGGGCGATCACGACGACCGAAGCCGAGCCGGGCCTGCTCAACCACGATTTGAAGGCCTTCTACGAACGTATCGCTCCCACGGACATCTACTACAAGCACGAGGAAACCTGGCACGACGACAACGGCCATTCGCACGTTCGGGCCTCAGCGCTTGGCCCATCGATCACCGTGCCACTAATAGACGGCCAGATGACACTGGGGACGTGGCAACAGATCGTGCTATTGGACTTTGACACCCGTGGGCGCCGTCGGGACGTGGTCGTGCAGATCCTCGGCGAGTGATACGCCGCGATACACCAGCGCCAGACTTGGACGTGTTTAGGATTAGTCTCCGCGCTCGCACGGCCGACACGGCCGTGCCACCCGATGGAGCTTTATGAGGGTGGCACGGCTGTGTCAGCCGTGGTCCCGTAGCGCGCGTTCCAATCGTAATGCGTATCAGTCCGGCATTCGCTCATGTTGACAGCTCCAGCAGAGATCGAAGTGGTCAGGTACCTCCTCGCGGCAGGCGGGGCAGGTCCAGGTTTTGCCGGAACCAGCAGCCTGGCGTTGCGCCAACTCAGTTTGCTTGGCGCGGATGTGCCAGAGCATGTCGAAGTAGAACTCACGATGCACGAGCATCTGCGCTCCGACCGAGCGACTGCCCATGTAGATGTCGAACATCGTCTTGTGATCGTGCGTAACGAAGGGAATGTACTGCTGCTCCAGAATCAGCTCGACGATTTGGGTCGGCAGCCCGCCGCACATGGCCGCCGTCACGGCGAACCACTCATGCCGCGGGACGAATTCCCGCGGGTTGAAGGGGGATTGGCAGTGGGGGCACTCGCGGTGCTCGGCGCCGGCCAGCGGCTCAGCGCACGCCCCGCAGTGCAGCCCGAAATCGGGAAACGCCTCTTCCTCGCCGGTGAACTGCGGCGGGCGCAGGCGCGACCAGGGCCGCACGATGGCGGGGATGTCCAGGGCGGCGCCACACTCCGGGCAACGATGCGCGGGGAGCCCCTTCAGCGGATAGCGGCAGGTGGGGCACAGCAGATCCCAGTCCGGCATCGGCAGTTGGTCCAGGTCGATGTCCACGGCCGCATTATAGACTATGCCCTGGGTTGGCCACCGCGTACGAGTTGCACCGCGTGTCTTCCGGCCATATCATCCCGGCCACTATGAAGAGACAGATGGTCGCTTATACCAACACCGGGACGGCGCTGGCCCAACGCACGCGGGTCTGGGCGGCAGCGCTCAGCGTCGTCGGTTTCGCACTGCTGACTGCCGCCGGAGCACACCTGGCTGTACCACTCCCCGGTACTCCCGTGCCGATGACGCTGCAAACGCTATTCGTGCTGCTAGCCGGCGTTACGCTGGGGCCGCGGCTCGGGGCGCTGAGTATGCTGTTCTACCTGCTGCTGGGCTCTACGGGCTACCACGTGTTCGCCCTCGGAAACTGGGGCTTTACAACCATCTTCGGCGCAACCGGCGGCTATCTGCTGGGCTTCGTCCTGGCGCAGCCGGTCATTGGCCTCCTGGCAAAGCCGGACCAGAAGCGTTGGCAGCGGGGCTTCGCGGCCGTCGTTGCGGGCAATGCAATCATCTTCGGCTGTGGCCTGATCTGGCTGTCGCTTTGGATGGGCACCGGTCTGGGGCAGACGCTTGCCTTTGGGCTGTGGCCCTTCATCCCGGGCATGTTGGTCAAGACGGCGCTGGCGGGCACGCTCGGCGGGCTGGTTCAGCCGTCTGTGCGCCGTCTGCTGCGGGGTTGATCGCGCTTGGCAGGGCAGCATTCGCTTTGATTGAGCGTTGGGGCGCACGTGGCAAACCTAGCGTAGTGTCTCACGATTACGACATTCTGCCGAGCCGCGACCGTCAGGGAGCGGTTGTAGCGAGAACCGGTCGGCGCCGCCGGCAACCGCTCCTTGACAGTCGCGGCTCGGGTTGGTCAGCAATCACAGCTCGGGTTTGTTTAAGGCGCCAAGGAATGCCAGACGCCCGGCGCTAAAATGACGCCGGGCGTCTTCGTTGCCGCTACTCGTTTGCCGGATGCATTCCTACTGCTCGTCCGCTTCGGGCTCCTGGCTCATCTCCAGCTCGATCACGCCGACCTCGCCGCCGCCGAGGGACGCCGCACCGGCAGATAGATCAACGGTAACCGTCTTGTGCTGGTCGCCCTCGGTGACCATTTCGAGCTCGGCCGTGCCAGCATCACCCATGTCGAGCGTCATGTGCTCGGTTCCGTTGCCATCAACGTAGTAGTCGGTAACTTCGGTTTCGACCTCTTCACCGTTGATGTAGACCTTGACGAACCAGTCCCGGACCATCTGAACGCCGCCGGCAGCCGTGAAACCTACGCTGCCCAGCACAAGAAGGGCCAGTACAGCCATGAGCACGGGGTGCCTGCCGAAACGACGGGTTGGTTTCGCGTTGAATTCGTGCATTAGTTTCTCCTCTAGTCGGAGTTTGTGGTTTTCCGGATGCCAGTCACGTGACCGGAGATACTCTAGCGCGCCATCTGTGGGATCCGATTCTCCGTGCACGGTCCTACCTCCGCGTCTGCAGTCTTTCCCGCAGCGCTACACGGGCCCGGGAAAGCCTAGATTTCACAGTTCCCACACGGCAGCCCAAGACCACCGCGACGTCCTCGACGCTGAGCCCCTCCAGGTAGTGCAGGCTTAGCACTGCCTGATGCTTGGGTCTGAGGGTCAGCAGCGCCCGTTGCGCACGTGCACGTTCGTCGACATCTGAAGAACGCGGGGCCGCGAGGTCCGTTGGCAGCGGCTCCGGCCGTCGTCGCCGTCGCAGCCAGCGGTTGGCCGCGTTGGTGGCGACGCGGTAGAGCCAGTGACGAAACGGCACACCCCGGTACCGATAACGCGGCAGATGCTGCATGGCGCTCAGGAACACATCCGCCACCAGATCCTCCGTCGCGTGGAGATCGCCGGTGCGGCGATACAGGTACCCGGCGATCGCCGAGTAGTGGTGGCGGTAGAGAACCGCGAATGCCGTGCGGTCACGTTTGGCCCGCTCGATCAGGGCTGCTTCCGCGTCGGCCGTGGTCCATCCAGCACCGTTTGCCCAATCTGTCACGTTCACCAGACTCATTCTCTCGTCTCGTTCACGAACGATCCGTCGACTCATCCAGAATAAGCCCCCGCCGGCGATGCAGGTTCCACAAAACCGCGCGAAACTCCGCCGGCCAAGTCGTCAATCGCACCGCGGCCCGGTTCGCGCGCGTGTAACCAACTGGTGCGCCAAGCGGGTCGGTTCCGGCAGGCGGTAGCGCGTGGTCGCCCGCAGTGTCAGCCAGCGCGCCGACTCGCGATCACACAGGTGACCGGGACTGACGAAGAGCGGTTTCACATTCTCACGCGTTCGCAGGACCACACCGACTTGTGCGCCGTCGAGCCACAGCGGCGCGGCGCTCCCGCGGGCCCCGCCTGGCTCGGTGAACTCGCCACATAGTCGTGATTTAGCACATCCCACGGTCGGGCGCTGCAACCACAGCCCCAGATGGCAGGCCAGGCCCATTCGGCGGGGATGGGCCAGCCCCTGAGCGTCGCAGAGAAAGACCTCGGGCTCGCACTGAAGCTTCCTGATCACCGCCAACAAGCCCGGCAACTCGCGAAAGCTCAGCAGCCCGGGCACGTAGGGAAAGCGGCAGGGCACACGCACAACGCGCTGCTCGACCGGCTGGCCCATACTCAAGTCGAACACAACGGCCCCAGCGACCACCTGCGTCCCAGCAGGGCTGAAGGCGACGTCCATCCCAGCCACGATGCGCACGTCTCGGCTCACGGGCCGCACCTGCACTTGCGGTGCCAGTCGCTTTTGCAGCTCTATCGCGGCCTTGGCCGACCGCGGCCAGCGGTGCAAAGCGGTGGTCTTCATCCCCCATGGCCTCCAGCTCTAAGTGCACAGGTCGCGGAACACGCCGATCGCGCTTTCGATCTGCTCGCGCGAGACGTCCAGGTGGGTAACGGCGCGCACGCGCTGCGGTTCGGTGGGCAGCACCCATACGCCCCGCTCGCGCAGGCGCTGCACGAAGTCGGCCGCGGTGCCCAATCTGCGATCAACTTCGAAGATGATGATGTTTGTTTCCACCTCGGCCGGGTTCAGCCGGATGCCCGGCAGTTCGGCGACGGCTGTGGCCAGGCGCCGCGCATTGGCGTGATCTTCCGCCAGACGCTCGACATTGTGTTCGACGGCATACAGGGCGGCGGCGGCCAGGATTCCCGCTTGCCGCATTCCGCCTCCCAACATCTTGCGGAAGCGGCGGGCGCGCTCCACAAACGCGCTGCTGCCAGCGATGATCGAGCCCACTGGTGCACCGAGGCCCTTGGAGAAGCACATCGAGACGGAGTCGACGTGCCGGGTGTAATCGGTCGGTTTCAATCCGGTCGCTACGCAGGCGTTCATGAGCCGGGCGCCGTCGAGATGCACATGCAGCTTGTGCTGTCGCGCCAGGGCGCACACGTCGGCCACATTCTCCAGCGGCCAGGTGGTTCCGCCCCCGCCGTTGTTGGTGTTCTCGATGATGACCAGGCGCGAGCGGGGAAAATGGTGGTCTGGAGGCCGAATGGCGGCAGCGACGTCCGCGGGCGTGAATACGCCGCGCTGTCCGGCCAGCAGGCGCATGCTGCAGCCCGAGACACCGGCGAAGCCGGCCGCTTCGTAGTTATAGCTGTGAGTGGTGATGTCGGCGATGATCTCGTCGCCTGCTTCAGTCGCGGCGCGAATGGCAACCTGGTTGGCCATGCTGCCGGAGGGGACGAAGAGCGCCGCGGGCTGGCCGAGAAAAACGGCCATGTGCTCCTGGAGCCGGTTGACGGTCGGATCATCTCCTAGCACGTCGTCGCCGACCTCAGCCTCAGCGAGCACCCGGCGCATCTCTGGCGACGGTTTGGTGACCGTATCGCTGCGGAGGTCAACGATAGACATTCAGGGCTTTCCACTTGCGCGCGAGGTTAACGACGATTTCCTCGACGCGCTTGATCTCCTCGGCCTGGACGCGCTCGTTGTCCCCCTCCCAGAAGCGGGCCGGCTTGACGTTGCGCAGGCGGCAGATCTTCACCATGGCCTGGTAGGCCACGACGCGCGCATTCAGGTCGTCGCCCTTCAGGGCGGTCAGCAGGTATTCCGCGGCGCCGGGGGTGCAGTCAGTCAGAGCGCTGGAAGCGGTCTTGGCGGTCTTCGCATCTGGCCCGGTGGCCTGGGCGAGCAATGTGTCCACGGATGCGTTCGTTGATAGCACCGCCAGTACGTCGTAGCACTGCTTGGTAACGGCCGCGTCCAACTGGGGGCGCTCGAGCAACTTGATGATATCGGCGTCGGCTTTTTCGATGACCATGTCTCCGACCAGCTTCAGTGCGCTTCTCAGATCGGCGCTGCCCGTGTTGGCATTCTGGAGCTTTTCGCGCAGCTCCTGATCGTACATCTTCTGACGGTAGAAGTTGTAGACCAGATGGATCTTCTGAGCAAACGAGTCCGCGTTCGCCACCCCAGCGGCCCCGATCTCGTCGATGCGCTCGCCCGTCGGCGTGACAAAGACCACCACCATGTTGGAGTGCTCTGAGAGCCCCCAACCGGTGAGCAGGTCGCGGTGCTGATACTGCGACAGCTTGACCGGCACGAAACGCAGCGAGAGTTGAACGACGCGTGGGTCGGCAAACGAGCGCTTCTGGTCACGTTCGATGCGGTTATCCCGGCGACTACTCGAACCGAGCACGTAGAACATCAGGGGGCGGTTGTGCTGCTTGGCCAGTGCGATGCTCTGCTGAACATCGAGTTGCCAGGGGATGGTCCTGGGTTGCTGAGCCACAGCAGCCGCGGCCGCGGCCAGCGCCAGTATGATCGCCAGAGTGCATTTGCGCCGCATGGCGTGTCTCCCAGTGGGTACGAGATTCTATGCTCACACTATTGTAGGTGAAGCACTCGGCCGGGCGAAGGGCGAATTGGCGCCGGAGAACGCGTGCTCGCCGCCCGGTCGCGCGCACGGATGGAGCGTTGCAGGGGATGCCGAAGGAGGGACTCGAACCCTCACCCTGTTGCCAGGACGGGATTTTGAATCCCGCGCGTCTGCCAATTCCGCCACTTCGGCGCCTGATTCTTGTGCTGCCAGCGGCTCGGCCGGCCAGCCCGTGGCCTATTCGCAAACGAGCCGGCACCACATCGCGCGCCACCAGTTGCACCACTATACCACTGTCGGCCGTAGGCGCGAAGCATGGCTGCCGCGCCCCCTGCCCGTGCGGGGCCGCCCCAAGCACGGGTCATCTTCTGACACGGCCCTGGTGGGGTAGCTCACAATCATGGCATCGCATTCGAGTCCGAGTTCTCATGGGGCTTGCGCCGCACCCACGGGGAATGAAAATCCGAATTTACGGAGCAGCCGCGACCATCAAGGAGCGGTTGCCGGCGGCGCCGACCGGTTCTCGACACAACCGCTCCCTCATGGTCGCGGCTCGGAAGGGTGTCGTGATTGTGAGACAGTACACCAGAGCGTTCTTGATTCGAATGTAGCCGCCGGTCTCCGTGCCGGCCGTAGAACGCGGGAAAAACGCTCTTCCCCGACGACGTCCGGCACGGAGCCCGGACGCTACGCTTGATCTGAATCCGGCTTTAGCCGTCGTCCAGCCCCTCGCTCGTGAAGCCGTATTTCTCCTCGACCGGGACCGGGGCCTGATCGGACTTCATTTCCGCCCCGCCGGGAGTGGTCGGCAGTTGCTGGCCCTCCTCACGGGTGATGAAATACGCGACGATCAAGCCGACCAGGATCAGCACCAACACCAGTGCTTTGATTGCCTTGGCCATTCCTGTTTGCTCCGCCTGGCGAGCCGCGCTGTTGTGGCGGCCTGACTCAGATATCCAGATTCTTGACGTGGATCGCATTGTCCTCGATGAACTGCCGCCGCGATTCCACGTTTTCGCCCATCAGAATGCTGAAGATGCGATCGGTTTCGACCGCATCGAGGTCAGCCTGCTCGGGGTCGGCGTCGGTCTCGCCGACGATGACCTTGCGGAGGACGCGGTTAGCGGGATCCATGGTGGTTTCCCACAGCTCCTCCTTGTTCATCTCGCCGAGGCCCTTGAAGCGCTTGAGTTCCCAGCCCCGAGCCCCGATCGTGCGTACTCCACTCGGCAGGCCGGACAGATTGTCCAGTTCCACCAGCCCGGCCTGGGGATGCTCGAGCACGAAGACGGCGGGAGAAATCTCGCCTGTGACTAACTCTTCACGGCGCAGGAAGAGGTCGCCGACTTCGCAGCCGAAATCGCCCAGTTGGCCCAGATGCTCCTGTAAGGCGCGAACCTCGTTGAGTTCGCTTCTGACGGTGTCCGCGCCCGCCGCAGCCCGGGCTTGCTGGTAGGCCACTAGCTCGTTCTCGGAATAGAAGTAGCGTTCCTCGTCGCCGCTGAGCGCCCGCCATGTTGGTAACGTGCCGTCCCGGTACTGCGCGGAGATGAACTCGCGCAGGATGATCCCGCGCCGCCGCAGGATCCGGGCCTGATGGTCGATCTCATCTACGAGTCTCAGGAGCCCGGCAAGCCTGGTACCGTCAGAGATCTTGATCTCCGACTCGGGGCGCCGGATTTCCAGGCGGGTCTGTTCCAAGCCGAGTTCCGTCAGGCGCATGTTTAGTTCGGCGTCGCCCAGCAGGTACTCCGATTTCTTGCCCTTGGCCAGTTGGAAGAGCGGCGGTTGGGCGATGTAGACGCGACCTTCGTCGATCAGCGGGCGCAGGTGGCGGAAGAAGAAGGTCAGCAGCAAGGTGCGAATGTGCGACCCGTCCACATCGGCGTCGGTCATCAGGATGATCCGTCCGTAGCGCAGCTTGGACAGATCGAAATCCTCGGCCCCGATTCCCGTCCCGAGGGCCTTGATGATCTCGACGATCTCCTCGTGGCCGAGCACCTTGTGCAGGCGGGCCTTCTCGACGTTCAGGATCTTCCCGCGAATCGGCAGAATGGCCTGTGTGCTTGCGTCGCGATAGCCCTTTGCCGAGCCAGCGGCCGAATCACCCTCGACGATGAACAGCTCGGTCGAGTCGACGTCACGGCTGGAGCAGTCCACCAGTTTGCGGCTCAGTCCGCCGCCTGAAAGTGCCGACTTGCGGGCCGTCTCGCGGGCCCGTCGGGCCGCTTCGCGGCCGAACGCGGCCTGGGTGGCCTTCGCGATCACGCGTTTCGCTTCGGCCGGGTGCTCCTCGAGATAGAGGCTGATCATCTCATTTACGGTGGTTTCGACGAAAGTCCCGACTTCGCTGTTGCCGAGCTTCGTCTTGGTCTGGCCCTCAAACTGCGGCTCCGGCACTTTGACCGAAATGACCGCAGTCAGGCCTTCGCGGACATCCTCACCCTGGGGTATGGGAGCGTTGGACTTGAACAGGTTACTCTTGCGAGCGTAGTTGTTGACCGCCCGCGTCAGAGCGCTGCGGAAGCCCGAGAGGTGCGTGCCGCCTTCGACCGTGTTGATGTTGTTGGCGAACGAGAGTGTCGTTTCGCTATAGCCGTCCGTATACTGAAAGGCCAGTTCCGTGATCAGCCGCTGGTCTGGATCTTCGCGTTTGAAGTAGACCGCCGGATGCAGGGGCTGCTTGCCTTCGTTGAGGTGCTCCACAAACTCGCGAATTCCACGCTCGAAGCAGAACGTCTGCACCTTATCGTCGCGTTCATCGATGAGTGAGATCGTCAGGCCCAGGTTCAGGTAGGCCAGCTCACGCAGCCGCTTGGCCAGAATGTCGCAGTGAAAGTCAATCTCGCGGAAAACCTCGGCATCGGGTTTGAAATCGACCCGCGTTCCCGTGCGAGTCGTCTCACCCGTGGCCGTCAGCGGCGCAACCGTCCTGCCGCGCTCGAAAGCCATAACCCAGACCTGGCCGTCGCGCGCCGTCTCGACCTTCAGCCACTCCGATAGTGCGTTGACGACGCTCACGCCTACGCCGTGCAACCCGCCCGAGACCTTGTAGGAGTCACGGTCGAACTTGGCCCCGGCCCCCAGCCGCGTCAGGCACAGCTCGAGTGCCGAGAGGCCGTATTCCTCCTTGATCCCCACCGGGAACCCGCGGCCGTCATCGCTGATGCTGGCGCTGCCGTCGGCCTTGATCTCCACGCTGATGTTGCTGCACGCCCCGGCCATGGCCTCATCGATCGAATTATCAACGACCTCGTAGACCAGATGATGGAGCCCCCGCAGCCCGGTGTCGCCGATATACATGGCCGGGCGCTTACGCACATGCTCGGTCCCCTCGAGGACGCGTACTTTGCTTTCGTCGTAGACTGGTGTGGTGGACACGTTGATTCCTGTCGCCTTCCGCTCCGTCATACCCTGTCAGCTCTGGCAGCTAGTTGTCCGGTGGACCGGCGCAGCGAACGAATCGCAGGCCCCGGACCCTCGGCAGCAGCATGCGCACGTCGCGGCTTAGGTGCGGCGCTTGCGGACGCAGGGTTTCAAGGCACGCCGCATTCCACACCGCCACAACTACCAACCCCTCTTCCACTCCCTCCACCGCCGTCACGTCGAGCCACTCAGGGCGGGCTGTCCGCTCCCAGGCTCTGCGAGCGTCCTCCCGCCAACGCAGCCCCTTGGCCGCCGCTCGTAGAATCGCCCCCGCCGGCGCTGCCAGCCGCTGCCCACAACGCAGCGCACGGCCACCATTCTCGAGCACCTGCTGATACTGCCGTTCGGTCATCGTCCGTCCCACCCACGTCCCCTGTTACGACGACAGAGACACCGGCATAAGGACATACAGAAACTCGTTCTTGTCCTCGCCGAACAGCACTCCCGGGCGGAAGCTCTCCTTGAACTCGAAAGTGAGCTCATCATACGGGACCGCCCGCAGCACATCATTCAGGAAAACGGGGTTGAACCCGATCTCGACCGTCTCCTGCTCGTACTCGATGGGTAGCTCGACACGTGCTTCACCCTGTTCCGGCGAGCGGGACGTAATTACCAAGCGTCCGGCCTCGAACGCCAGGCGCACCGCCCGCGAGTCCTCGGTCGTCAGCAGCGCGGCCCGCCGAACTGCGGCGTGAAACTCCTCCCGGCCGATGCGCGCCTGCTTATCGTTGTCTTTCGGGATAACATCGTCGTACTTGGGGAAGTGGCCTTCCACAAGTACGGTCGAGAGGACGCGCTGCCCGCTGCGCAGCAGGACCTGGTTGGGCATTACCTTCACATCGACCTGCCAGTCCCCAGCATCCTTGCCCGGGCCGAAGACGCGCTCGAAGATGTTGAGCGCCTTGGCTGGAATAATGACCTGGAAATCGCCGCTCTGGTTCTTGGCCAGCGTCCCGCCGGCGCGCGCCAAGCGTCGCCCGTCCGTAGCCACGAGGAACAACTGGCGGCCGCTCTTTTCCCAAAGCACGCCATTGATCGCGAAGCGGCTGGTCTCGCGCGCGGCCGCGTAGAGCGTGAGGCCGATCATTCTCCACAGTTGCGCACCATCGATGACGAGATCTGGTTCGTCGTCGAACTGCGGGATCGGCGGGAAGTCGGCCGGGTTGAGCACGAAGACTTTGAACTCACTGCCCTCGCCCCGGATGATGCAATGGCGGTCATCGGCATCGAGTGAGATCTCCACGTCACTCAGCTCGCGGACGATGCTCAGCATGCGATCCGCAGACACGACTAACTCACCGGGCTCGTCGACAGTCAGGCATGGGACGCCGGTGCGTAGCGCGGCCTCGCCGTCCGTAGCGCTGAGTTCCGCCGCCTCGCCCGCCACGCGGAGCTTGACGCAGCTCAGGATTGGCTTGGTTGTTCGCCCCCCGGTTACGGTGCTGATGGCACTGAGGGCGTCCTGAAAATCTTGTCGTGGCAGTGTCGTCTTCATCGGATCCCAATCCGTTAGAAACCGCCGCCCGACTCCAGCGACCACGGAGCAGCATCGCGGGCGGACATCTCCTTTGATACGCTACATTTAACCCGCCAGAGCAGGTTTTGTCATCGGCTACTGGACAAGTATCCAGCGGTTGCTTGGTGCTTTCTTTGGGCTGCGGCCTGCTGACAGAGTGCGGCCCTGGCGCCCGTGCGTGGGCTGATTGCTGCTTTTATACTGTAAGAACGTCGTCATAGTCTTCATAGGCCCTGTAACACATGTTGGTTATCAGGACTGCGCTGGTGCAAGTCCTGGAGGCTGGCAACGTTACAGCGGCCGGGGGCCTGTTACGAGCACGCTGCCGTACGTGGCGCTGTTGACGGTACCAACCGCCGAGCGTCGAGGCTGACTGGTCGAGGCCGGTGGCGTGGCCCAAGTGTCAATCATACCGCCTGCAAGCTGCGGGTGTTAGTGAGGTGCCAGGAGTTGGCGTGTCAATACCGAGACGGTTTCCGCGGTCTCCGGGTGGCGGATCCGCTCGGTCTCGACGACGCGCTCAGCGTGCAGGACGGTCGAGTGGTCGCGGCCGCCGAAGTGCACGCCGATCTCCTCGAGACTGAGCGAGGTCAGCTTGCGGGCGAGGTACATGCCCAGTTGGCGCGCGCGGGTGACGGAACGGGTGCGCTTGCGTCCGAGCAGTTCGGGCAGGCGGATCCCGAAGTGCTGCGAGACAGCCTGGAGGATGTCGCTGACGTGAACCGGGCGCCGACTGCGTCCATCGAGGCCAGCGAGAACGCGGCGCGCGGTTTCGATCGTCAGTGGCGCCCCTGTGATCTGGCTCTCGGAGATCAGTTTCGTCAGGGCCCCTTCGAGCAGGCGGATGTTTGATTCGACATGCTCGGCAACGAAATCTAGGACTTCGTCCGGGATCTCGTATCCCCGCAGGCGGGCCTTCTTTTGCAGGATTGCGTGCCGCGTCTCGCGATCCGGTGGGTCGATCTGGGCTACCAGGCCCCAGTTGAAGCGGCTTACCAGACGCTCCTCCAGGGCTGGGATTTGGGAGGGCGGCGAGTCCGCCGAGAGGACGATCTGCCGGCGACTCTGGTAGAGCACGTTGAATGTGTGGAAGAGCTCTTCCTGACTGGATTCGCGCTGGGCCAGATACTGGATGTCGTCGATGACGAGCACGTCGGCCCGGCGGGCGCTGGCGCGGAATGGCTGTAACTCGCCAGTTTCGATGGCGCGGACGAAGTCGTTTACGAACGCCTCGCAGGATACGTAGATGGCGGCGAGGGGCGGGTTAGCTTCAGCTAGGGCCGCGCAGGCGGCTTGGAGGAGGTGGGTCTTGCCGAGGCCCGAGGCACCGTGGATAAACAACGGGTTATAGAGCGTGCCGGGCTGCTTGCAGATGGCCCGACAGGCGGCGTGGGCCAGGCGGTTGGCCGGACCGACAACGAACTGGTCAAAGGTATAGTCCACGCTGAGTGGCATTCGGGTCAGGCCGGCGGCCGGTGGGGTGGGCAGGAGGCTGCCTTCGGCCGATGGTGGCAGGAGAAAACTGACCGATATCAGCCGCCCACTGAGCCCCATCGCGGTTTGCACGAACGGCTGGGTGCAGCGGTCGCGCAGGTAAGCGGCGCGCGCCGGATCCTCGACCCGCACACGCAACTCGCCGCCGGCCAGCGGCTCGGTCTGGAGGTCTTCGAACCACGCGCGGTAGATGTCCGGATAATCGGCCCGGACAGCGCGCAGCAACTCATCCCAGGAGAGCGTATCTTCCGCGTGCATGGGTCTCGTCAATCTATGGTACCACCGCCGCACGTGACGGCCGGAGAGCCGTCAAGAGCTGCCTGTCTCCGCTCCGTCCCCGTTGGAGGTCGTGGCGCCGGGCGTTTCGATTCTGAACAGATTGCGCAGCAGCACGGTGGCATAGCAGCCGCGCGGCAGTGCAAAGCGTAGCTCAAGATAGGCCCCGCGTTGGTCGGCGCCAAGCCGAATCTCGGGATCGGCGGGCCGGAAGCGCAGCGGCCGGCGGGCCCCCTTCACGCGTAGCGGCCCGCTTCGGAAAGCCTCTGGCTCCAGCCGCTCTGCGGATAGGATGGTGGCCTCGAGTTCGCCGGCCGCGCCAGTGGGCTGCGACATGCGATATCCGAAGAGTGGACCGGAGGGACTGATCTCGAAGCGGTCGGCGCGTGGCTGCTCCTGTGTCGGATCGTCGATAGCGAAGACTGCATCGGAAGCGTGTATCCAGGCGAGGTCACCCGCCCAGAGCTGCTCCAGACCATTCGGCACGCGGGCGGCCACGACGGCGTTGAACAGGTACGACTGGTAGGCCGAGACATAGAAGCGGCGCGTGGCCTTGTCGATCGCGAGGAAACCGCGGCGTTTCTTGCCGCCGGTCTTGGCCAGGGCCTTCAACGCGCGGCGCTCGTCACGGAACATCCCCGGCCAAGCCCGGGCAGCCTCGAGATACTTGCCTTGCTCGTACAGCACGCGGGCTCGGCGGACCGACCCGTGATCGGTCTTGAGGGGGCGTCCCAAGGCGATGTCGAGGGCCGTATCGGTGTCGCCGCGCAGGATCGCCTGCCCGACCGCCCAGGAGTCACCGCGGCCGCCGAAACGCTGTTGCCCGAAGTAGTTCGGCACGCCGCGCTGGGCGAGTGTGGCCAGGGCATCCTGGAACTCGGCGAGGCGTTCAGGCTCGGTCTGGCGGACCTTGATGACGAAGCGGTTTCCATGCAGGTGGCCGAGGCGGAGCTTGTTGCTGTGGCGGCTCACGTCAAGCACGCGTAAACGCGGAATTTCGAGGGCCATGAGGCGCTCCGGCTCCACGTGCTCGATCGACATCCATTGGCGCGTGACGGCCCGGGCATCCTTAAGGCCGGCGTAGCCGATGTCCCGGCGGCCGACGTTGAGTGCCCGGGCGATGTCGTGGACAGCCTGCATCGTGCTGAGGCCGGCCTTTTCGAGCAGGAAGTACGTATGCGTCCCAGTCCCGGAGGCTTCGTAGAGCGGTAGCTCCTCGACGCAAAAATCCTCGTAGTCAGCTTTTATGATGCCTGACGCCGGGACAAGGTCCGGCAGAGCGGGTGGCAGGTCGGCGGTGGCACCCGGAAGGATCATGCGCTCTCAGCTTCGGCCGGCGCGCGCGAAACGAAACGCGGTGCGTTCTTGTCGTCTTTGTAAGCCGACAGGGCCACGGTGGGTTTGTCCAACTCGGCGCGGAGAAACTCGGCGGCCGCCGGTAGAATTCGCTGAGCGGGGCCGGGGGCGCCGTCCTCGTTGTCCGGCCAGTGGACACAGAGCCACGCCGAGCGGCACAACCCGCGCAGGAGATTCACGCAGCGAGCGATCTCGAGCTCGCCCTCGCCCAGCCGCGTATACTCGATTGGTTGCGCCTGCCCGTTGAAACGCGCGTCGCTCATATGAACCAGGGACAGGGATGCCGCCAGGCACGTGATCGCGGTGGAAGCGACCTCTCCGGTCGGGCGACCGGTGAGGGGATTCCAGCATAGTCTGAGCGCCGGCGAGGAAACGCTGTCCCAGATGCTCCAGATATCGCGGTGCGAGGCGAAATCGCCGCCGTTTTCGAGCAGTAGCGTCACGTGTTGACGCCCAGCTTCGCGGGCCAGCTCACGCAGGACACTCGCCGCCTGGAGAATCGCCCGCTCGCGAATGGTGTTGTCGGGCAGGTGGTCTCCGCCCACAATCACAAACTCGCAGCCGAGGGCGGCGGCGAGCTGAATCGTCTGACGCACTTGGTCAGCGCGGCGCTCCATGGTCCGCTCGGACAGGCAACCGAAGCGAGCACCGCTGGCGATCGCTACGAGCGTCTGCCGGGCGTCAGAGAGCTTCGTCCTGATTGCGGCGGCGTGGCGGGCGAGGCTGGCAGCGACCTCGGGCTGAATATCGGAAAGTGCGAGGCCGTCGAAACCCCATTGCTGCGACTTGCTGATGAGGGCGTCGAGCGGGCATTCAGGAGTGACGGCGGCGGTGAAGGCGGTCTTGAGGCTCACGGCTTGCTACCCTTTGATAAACGGAGTCGTTGGGCTCCGAGGCCGGGGCGTCCGACGGCGACGAACACGCTTGGACGGTGGTTGCCGGCGGAGTCAACCACTCGGGACAGACGGTTTTGCGAAACCAGGACTGTAGAGAACCGCCATAATTACGTCAACCGGCAGTAACCCATGCCAGACGGCAGTGACTTGATGGTCATCGTACTTGCGGCGGGCCGTGGCCAGCGTCTGGGGCGCGACAAGGCCCTGCTGCCCTGGGGGCCACGCACGCTCATCCAACACGTTACCGAGCAGTTTCCGCGCGCGCTGGTTGGTAAGGTGGTGGTCGTGGCCAACCGCGCGAACCATACGGCAATCCGCGGTCTACTGCCGGGACGAGTGGATGTCGTCGTCAATTCTGAACCGGAGGCGGACATGTTGTCGTCTGTGCGGTGCGGGATTGCCGCGCGCGGGGGCAGTGATGTAGCAGTTTGCGTGCATCCGGTGGATGTCTTCGCGGTGCTTCCGGAGTTGGTCAGGCAACTGCACGCTGGTTGGCATGTGGCATCTGATAGCATCCACGTGCCGGTCGTGGGTGGAAAACGGGCACACCCGGTACTGATTCCGCCGCTGTTCGTGGGCGCGATTGCTGAGATCCCCGGCGGATGGGGCCTGAACAGGCTGTTGCGCGATCA
>JAHJAR010000309.1 GCA_018814045.1 Planctomycetota bacterium
GGCTCCACCCCGGAATCGAGGCCCGCGCGCGAAACAAACGCCCCGCCGCCCTCCACGGCCTCATCCCACTCGAGCCACCCCAGCGGCTCGCTCGCCCGGGCCAGAATCGCTCGCCCGCCTGTCCCCCACGCTGGCAGATCGGCGACCCGGGCCACCAGGCGCTGTCCGAGCAGGCCCGCGCCGCGCACCGCGACCCGGGCGATGGGAACGTCACCGTCGGCAAGTAACACGCCCCCGCCCAACGCGGCCCAAGCGAGCCAAGCCATCAATTGTCGCACCGCTCGTGGCACAACAGAGTTTCCCCTGCCAGTTGCCCCGGCACCGGCGGGCCGCGCCAGCCAACCGCAATTCTATCCGCACGGCCCGGATCAGCCACTCGTACGGCCGGGCGTAACGAGAACCCCTCGAAGTCGCCGCTTGGGCGGCTCCGAGGGGTCTCGGGAGAGGAGGAGAGGTCAGGTTTCAGGAGGTCAGTCACCCCTACATACGTCGTTTCCTCACCCCGGTTCGCCAGACTCCAGAAAATCTTCGGCCTTTCACGCCCGCCGGGAACCACCACGCACGGGGGTCCAAACCGAGGGTTTCTCGGGCGGCCGTGCGTGCTGGAATGACGCTGCAAGCCTGATCGGATCCTGCGACGGGCGGGGGCCGGATGGCAAGCGACATTCGGTAACAGAGCGAGCATGTCCGGCGAGTCGTGACTCTCAGCAACCCGTCAGCTATCTCGCCGGAACACACGATTTGACCGAACCCGCCGCCGAACAGGTGGACGCCGACGACTAATGGGTGTATTGTGTAGTTGTACTTGTCGGCCCTATGCTCCGGTGTGAGCAGCGGACGGACACATTTGTAAGCGTGGGCTGGAATGCCAGCCGCATTCTCTGCATCGGATGCATCCTGTCGGCATCGGCGGGTGGCATCCGCGGGGATTGGCTCAACCTGAGAAGTATGACGAGCAGTGGTCCGCAGCCGTTAAGGAGGGACCATGAGTCATCCGATCTACAACCTGCACAATCACACGCCGTTCTCCGACGGCGCGTACACGATAGATGAGCTTTGCAAAGCCCACCAGGCGTGCAAACCGGTCAAGTTCGACGGCCTTGGGATCACGGATAACCTTTTCTGCACGCCGTCCTCACGGGAGATCCAGAGCGAGCGTGATTTCGAGCGTGCCTTCGCGCGGGAGACGCGTGACTATGTGGAGGCCGTCCACGCCGCCCGCCGACGCTGGGCCGGCAAGCTGTACGTGTTCTGCGGCTGCGAGATCAACTGGCCGCTGAACAAGAACCATCTGGGCATCATTCGTACCTATCTCAACGGGATTGACTACGTGCTGTTCGAGTACGTCGACTGGGCCGGTCTGACGCAGCTCGCCAACCAGGCACGTCGCTGGCCCTGCCCGGTCGGGCTGGCGCACACCGACGTGACGCGACAGTTTCCCAACACGTCGATGGATCAGGTCGTCCGCACGATGGCTAACGCCCGCATCTTCTACGAGGCAAACGCCGGCCTGCTGCCGATGAGCAGCCATGAGCGCTGGTTCACCGTCCTGCCCAACCACCGGGTGCTGATCGCCGTCGGCACGGACACCCACGACGATCTCGGTTGCCTGGCGCAGGTGCCCGAAATCGTGGAGTACATCGATCGGAGGGGACTGAGCGATAAGTACCTTCAGCCCAACCTGCGAAGCGAGGAAACCGACGGAGCGACCGCCCAAGCCACGCGGTCGGTCTAGCTCCGGGCCGCCGCGCCGGGCCTATTCGCGGCCATAGTGCCTTACCTTCCACTGGCGCCGCACCCAGCGCACGCGCAGTCTCTCCTGGGCGGCCCTGGTGATCGAGCGCCAGGCTGCTCGCCACGCCCGCGCATCGGAACCGAAGCGCGCCAGGTATGCCTTCAGGAAACGCAGCCGGTCGGCGCGTGTGAGACCTGGCACGTCGAGCAGGCTGACGTGCAAGCGCGTCAGGGCCCGGAATTCGTCGGCGAGCGAGACGCGATCCACGCGCTTCAGACCATCCATGTCGATCCAGACCAGCTTCAAGCGCGGCTCCGTTACTACGAGCACGTTCTGCGACTTGCAGTCACGATGGACGAACCCACGCTCCGCGAGGCGCCGTACGTGTCGCACCAGCAAGCCATTCACCTCGCGTTTGTGTCGCCACCAGCTGGCGCTCGAACGTGCCTCGTACTCGCGCCGCAGGTGCGCGTCGAGATCGATCGCCCCCGGGATTGCCTCGGTCAGCAAGATGCTGTCGAAGACCAGCGGGCCGACCCGCCGCTCGAGCACCGCCAGCGGTCGGGCGGCGGGGAGGTCGCGATGGAGCAGCGCATTGGCGATCCGCCACCCGCGCGTGCCGCGCGAGGGAGTGAAGAGTTGCCGCAGCCGTCGCCGCCAGTTCCGCGCCAGCGGCCGCTTGACAATCACGGGCAAGGGGCCGGCGTCGGCCGGCAACACCGCTCGAGTAACCCGCGCGGAATGTGACTCCTTGCACGGCCGCCCGCCACCCCGCTCGAACCAGCGCAGTGGGCGGGCCAACTGTGCACGCCACCAATCGCGCGTCAGAGTCATCGATGAGGCGAACGACTCCTCGGTAGGGTGCTTGCAGCGCAGATAGACGATCCCGCGCCACCCACCCTTTATCCACACGCGGGCAAAATACCGGCCGCTTCGTTGGGCGCGCCGATCACGCTTGGCCCAGAGCCGCTCGGCATGCCGCCGGGCGTTCTCGGCCAGCGCGTGCACGAGTTGCTCGTACGATATCCCCAGCGGCCGGGACTGCTCAAAAGTCTGCTCGTGCTCGTTCCGCCAGCGCACGTAACGGCGGAGGAAGCGCAAGCGATCACCGATGCTCGCGTGTCGGCGAAACCACTGGTTGAGCTGTCCCAGGTTGCGCACGACCGTCTGATCGCTGAGGGGTCTGCCGGCGCGAGCGTTTTGCAGATCGACGAAGGCCGTCTCGTAGCGTCGCTGCCCGATCGGGTGGACGAGGATGTTCGCCGGGTGCATGTCGCGGTGCTCGAAGCCCGCCTGGTGGGCGCGGGCGA
>JAHJAR010000310.1 GCA_018814045.1 Planctomycetota bacterium
CTGTGGCGGGTACGGGTCCAGCTCCACCTGGACCACGTGGCGGGCGGAGAGCACCTGCTCCCGCCGCAGCGGAGTCACCCCCCAGGAGACCCCCGCCACCACCACCCGGGCCCCGGCCGGCTCGCTGGTGACCGCCACCGTGCCGAAGGCCGGCCGCAGCGGATAGGTGCGGTCGAGCTGGGTGCCCGGCTCGATCCGCAGGGTGTCATGGGCGTCGTGATAGAGCGACCGGACCAGGCGCAGCGGGTACACCCCCGCATCCAGCCGGGCGCTGAACGGCGTGGTGCCGCGCTGCTCGTCGCTCAGATACACCAGGGCGCCAGCGGGGCTGGAGCCGATGCTCACCTGGCCGTAGTTCGGGGTGAGGTCGACGTGGACGGTGGTGTACTCGAGCTCGCGCACGACTCCCTGCTGCGTCGCGGCCAGATGCTGCGCCAGCACCACCTCGATCCGATAGGTACCCGGCTGCAGGTCGGTCAGGGAAACCGGCGTGACGCCCGACTGCTCCACCTGGTTGAGGTACACGGTCGCCCCCGGCGGGTTGGACTCGATGAAGAGGTTGCCTGGGTGGCTGGCCGTGAAGGTGCTCCCGGCGGCCTCGGCCATGGACACGGCCTCCTGGTACCGCTGCCCCGCCTCCAGCTCGACGGTCTGCTGCCAGGCCCGGCCACCGGCGAATACCTTCACGGTGTGGGTGCCGGGCGTCGGCCGCAGGGCCACATAGCCCCGCGAGAAGTCGAGCTTCTGGGGCGGGTTGGCGTCGAGCTGCACGTAGACTTCCTGGCCGCCGGCCGCGAACTCCAGGCGCAGTTCGGGGCGGTTGACGTCGAAGCCGCCCTCCGCCCCGAACCGCGGCCTGGCGCGGACGCGGATCTTGCGGCCGCTCCGGGGCTCGAAGTTCCAGCGCGGCAGCTTGAGCACCAGATATCCCTCGGCGCGGATCTCCACGTAGTGCACCGCGGGCTTGAGCAGCACCTGGTACACCCCCGGCTCGTGCTCGCGCACGCGGAGGATGCCGCCGCGGCTGTCGAAGGACAGGGGGGTGACCGTGGTCTCCACCACCAGTACGGCCGCCTCCGGGTCGTCCACCACGAGACCCGTGGAGGCCAAGTTCTCGAACTCCATCTCCCGCAGGTCCTGGGCCTCGACGCCCACCGCCAACAGGTGGAGGGCAGCCAGTAGCAGGACGCCCCGGAGCGACCGCTTCATGGTTGTCGGCTTCCCGTGTAGCGAACAACGCGCGCCGGCGCCGCTAACGGCACGGTCCGCGATTCTGTCGATGTCATATCCCATGGACCATGCCAACGCGGCCTTGGTACGCCGTGTCTCCCGGAGGGTTCATCTGGCGTCCCCGTTCTACTCACGCGTCCTTCCACAGATGGCCTGTGCCCGGGCGGCACCCATTAGGGGGTCCGCAGGCGCTGCCCAACGGCGCGACCCGGGTCCCTCCACGCCACTCCAGTACTCACACGCTCGGCGCCGTGTCCGCCCCCCCCACTCGGCGGTCTTCCGCGGCACGTCACTGCACAGTGATGGATCCGGCGATGTCCGCACCCTCATTGTAGGTAAGGGTGTACTCCGCGCGCGCAACATAGGTCGTGCCGCAACTCACGTTAGTTGCGCTTGAGTAACACGTGCCGCTGAAGCTCGCCGTGAACAGCCGGCTCTGGCCACTCGCCGCGGTGCCGATGCTGACCGTCGCCTCGCTGATGGCTGCCCCACTGCTGTTCCTGGCGCGCAGCCGCAGAGACACCCCGGTAGCGTCCGCACTGCCGCCGTTCGTGATCTCGCCGGTGATTGTCGTCGTTCCCACTCCGTAGGTGGGGCGCAGCACGCTCGCCGTGGACGAAACGCGGAGGCTCGGCGTACCTGCCGACCCGCCGGCGGGCCTGACGGTGATGTTCACGGTAACCTGCTGTCCAGCGACGACCGCGGCGCTGGCGCTCCCAACATAGACCAGCTGACTGGCCGCGTCATAGCAGTTGATCGTGAACAGCCGGGTCGATCCCGCGGGTATGCCCCGAACCGTGCCCGTGAGCGAGTTCCCGGAGACCGTGAGGCTCTCCCGCATCGCCACCATCCCGGTGCCGGACACCACCACCTCGGCGCGTGAGATGCTGGCAGACGCCGCCTTGCTCAGCGCGATGCTGACCGTCATCTCACCCGACTCATCCTGCTCAAGGGCTGTGGGTGCGGTCGACTGATCCGTGCAGGCCGCGAGGGCCGCTACGAATGCCATGCCGACCAGGGCGTGCCCGGCGGCCTCAGTCCTGAACTTGGCCAGTGATCTGCGCATCTCCCGTGTCCTCCTCTATCTCGCCGACAACGGCGGCATCGCCGGTAGCCTCCTCGACCTGACCCCTCACCTCCGCAGTGCCTGTTGTCGGGGCCGGCGCGGACGCCGTGAGCACGACCGACAGGCCCATCTCCGCGGCGGTGAGAACCGTGCGCTGGGTGGAACTGGGGCCGAAGGATACCTGGGAAACGGTGATCGTTGCAGGGGCACGGATCGCGAAGGTCGAAGAGGTAGTAACCTCGAAGACCCCCAGCTCGCCGCTGCCACTGAAGGCTGACCCC
>JAHJAR010000311.1 GCA_018814045.1 Planctomycetota bacterium
CGTCGGGGTAGTCCGGCCCCATGGCGGACAGCCCGGCCCAGATCAGGCCGGGATTGACAGTGCTCAGCGTCTCGTAGTCGATGCCCAGCTCCTGGTAACGCCTGGGCAGCGTGTTGCAGGCGAAGACGTCCACCGGCAGCTCGGCGATCAAACGCCTGAGCACTTCCTGCCCGCGCGGGTCCTTGAGGTTCAGGCTGATGGACTCCTTGCCGACGTTCGAACCGATGAAGTAGGCGTGCAGGTCAGGGTGCTCACCCTCTTTGCCCACGTAGCGGTTGGGATCGCCGGGCAGCCGGCCGCCGGAAGGTGTGGCTTCGATCCGGATCACCCGCCAGCCGAGGTGCACGAAGCGCGAGGTCGCGTAGGAAAGCGACAGCGCCTGCTCCAGGGACAAGACAGTGAGTTTGTTCATAGATCACGTCGCCTCGCGCGTCGGTCCAGTGCGAGAAGGGATTCTCGCACCAGCAGTCGCGAGCATGGTCGCGCAACGGAATCCGAGCCCGAAGCGCTAGCGAGGGTTAACGCCGGGTGGCGCAACAGGGAGCGAAACCCTCGCTGGCGCTTCGGGCTCGGATGGCCGGTCGCCAAACCGCGCACGCCGACACAGTCTTCAATCGTCAATCCCCAATCTCCAGTCGTCAATCTCCAATCCTCCCACCTGCGCGCGCCTCATTGAGCCGCGTCAGGACGCGCTCCGGCGTCAGCGGCAGCTCGGTGATCCGGACGCCGGTGGCGTGATAGACGGCGTTGGCGATCGCCGCCGCCACCGGGATCATCGGTGACTCGCCGATCCCCTTGGCGCCGTGCGGCCCGAAGGGGTCGTGCGTCTCGACGAAGGCAAGACTCAGCTCGGGCAGATCCGTCGTAGTGCAGAGCTTGTAGTCGGTAAACGTCGGGTTGAGCACGCGACCGTCCGCGACCTTCAATTCCTCCATCAGGCAGTACCCCATCCCTTGAGCGATCCCGCCTTCCACCTGGCCCTCGATGCCCAGACGGTTGATCACCCGCCCGACGTCGTGGGCCGCGCTGATCCGCAGCACCCTGACCAGGCCGGTGTCCAGATCGACCTCGACCTCGGCCACGTGCGTACCAAACGCGTAGCACGGCGAGATGTTGCCCATGTGCCGCTCGTCCGGCGGCGCGCTGGGCGGCTCGTAGAAAGCCGTGGTCATGACCAGCTCGTTGCGCGTGCGGCCGAAGTGCAGCCCGCGGATGATCTTGGCGATCGACTCGAGCGGCTCGCCGCTGGCGCGCTCGACCACGTTTCCGCCCGCAAGATCCAGCTCCTCGGCGGCGCGCTTCAGACGCGCTGCGGCGGCGTCCAACAGCTTACACCGCGCTTCCCGGGCGGCCTGCAAGGCGGAGTTGCCCGCGATGAAAGTGGTCCGGCTGGCGTGAACGCCGACGTCCCAGGGCGTCAGCTCAGTGTCGTTGTTGATCACGCGGATGCTGCCGATCGGCAGGCCCAGCTCTTCCGCGACGATCTGGGCGATCATGGTCTCCGAGCCCTGCCCGATCTCCGAGGAACCCGTCAGGACCGTGACGCCGCCGAAGTCGTCGATCTTGAGGATCGTGCCGCAGCCGTCGGAGCGGTAGATCTTGGCGCCGCCGCCCACGTGAAACAGCGCGGCCATGCCGATGCCGCGGACCAGTGACGATTGACGATTGGACGCTGAGCGCTGGGCGCGTTTCTCTTGCCAGCCGGCGTGGCGCGCGGCGGTCTCCAGACACTCCTTGAGTCCGCAGCTCGCCAGGATCATGCCTTGACCCGTGGTCTCGCCCGGATCGTGGGCGTTCTTGAGCCGGAGCTCGAGCGGGTCCATATCCAACTCTTCAGCAAGCTGGTCCACCTGCGACTCGAGCGCGAACGTGGCCTGTGGATTGCCGTATCCGCGGAACGCGCAGGCGTAGACGTTGTTGGTGTACACCACGTCCACGTGCTGGCGAACGTGCGGCACGCGATAGAGCGACGAGAACGTGCGCATGCTGATCCACGGCGTGGTCGCCCCCCAGGACGTGCGGCCGCCGTTGTCCAGCGTCATGTGCACGTCGCGGAACGTAAACGTCCCATCTTTGCACGCTCCGCTCCTGAGGTGGATGATCATCGGCTGGCGTGTGGGCGTCGCCGTGAACTCGTCCTCGCGCGAGAAGATCAGCCGCACCGGCCGCCCGGTCTTGCGCGCCAGGAACACGCAGATCGGCTCGAAGGGATGGGTATCGAGCTTGCTGCCAAAGCCCCCGCCGATCGGCGGCTGGATAACGCGGATCATCTCGGCCGGCACACCCACGATGCGCGACAGATCGTGCTTGTAGAGGAA